>JANXCP010000047.1 GCA_025060245.1 Thermoanaerobaculum sp.
ACTGTGGAGTTTTGGATCCGTTTTGCCCCCGGGCAAAATTACAGTGGCCCATGTAGTGGCGGAGAGGACACGTGGATTTTCGGCAACATCGTGTTTGATCGGGATATCTTCGGCACTCCGGACTACGGTGATTTCGGCATCTCGCTTTACGGGCAGCGCATCGCCTTTGGGGTCCACAACGGTTCCACTGGCTTGACCATCTGTGGAGCCACCCCCCTTTCCGCGAACACCTGGCATCACGTGGCAGTCACCCGGGCTTTGGGCGGCCAGATGCGGATTTTCCTCAACGGCATCCTGGACGGCCAGGGTAACGGCCCGGCAGGGAACATTTCCTACCGGGCTGGGAGGTCCACATCCTGGCCCAACGATCCGTTTCTCGTCATCGCGGCGGAAAAGCACGATTACGACCCGGGCACCTACCCGTCCTTCAGTGGCTGGTTGGACGAGGTGCGGATTTCCAAGACCGTGCGTTATACCGCCAACTTCTCCCCCCCCAACGCTCCCTTCACCACCGATGGGGCGACGGTGGGTCTGTACCACTTTGACGAGGGTTCAGGAACGTTGGTGGTGGATAGCTCAGGCGCCGCAGGGGGACCCAGCAACGGCGTGCGCCGCGTGGGGGGCCCGTTGAACGGCCCCACCTATGACGGCGTGGTGAAACGCTTCTGACCCTACTCAGGGCAGGTTGCTTGAGAGGAAGCTAGCATCCCGTGCGGTTTTGGTCAGCTCACTCCCCTCTCGGGAACAAAGGGTGGCGCATATTCACAGGCCAGGCAGTCCGGTTCCACGTCCTCACATGGGGCGCCATCCGCCTGGAAACTGCCACAGCGTGGCCGCGTGAGCTGGTCCGCCGCACGCAGGAGTAGGTGGGCTAGCTCCCTTTTCGCCGCGCAATCAGGCATGCTGAAAAACGCCAATACCGCCCGCCGTTCCCATTGGTTATCCTGCCAATTCACGGGGTACCTCCTCCCCCTGGCTCGCCAGGGCTTTCTGCTGCGCCATTAGGATTGCCTGCGCCGCCGCTCGCCGAATCGCGGCGAGCCAAGTTCTAAGGCTTTCCTCCCGAGCCGTTTGGGGCCACCTGGCCAGCAGGCGCAGGTAGCTGTCCACCTCGTCTTTCGGGCGAATCACTGCCAAAGCCCCCATCCACTGGTCAAGGTGGAGCTCTAATTCCGCGGTGTCAACGGGGCAGGGCACCAGCCGCGGGACCCCATCTTTTTCGGAGACCGGATCGCGTTTCGGGAGGTCATGAATCACCGCCCGCGCCGCCCGCTTGCCGAAGACCCGCGCCTCTAGCAACCCGGTGCCCATCAGGCGCTTGGCCCCCTGCACACCCCCGGCCGCCTCCCCACAGGCGTAAAGACCTGGAACCGAAGTTCGCCCCCAGCTGTCAATGGCCACGCCGCCCACACCATGGTGCACCGCCAACGTGAGGGGAAAGCGAGGGGAGGTGGATGCCCGGGGTATTTCCCGTACCCAGGAGGGCAGAAGCTCCTCGTCCCCGGGGGCCAACTCCACCCATGCCCTTTGCCCTGCGCGCAGCGCCGCGGCCAGAAGCTGGGTTAAAGACTCCAGATCCGAAACTGGCGGTAACACTTTCTCCCCCACCCCCACCAGGGCCTTGAGCAACGCCGCGGTGGTGGGAAAGTACACCGGGGGTACCCCCAAGACGGGGAGGGCTTGGGTGACATGGGGGTTGTGCAGCAGTGCTGAGGCCAAACTCCCCAGGGCCAACGCTGAACCGCGGCACCACCGGGGTCCAGTGGAAGCGGGAAAAACCGCCCCCACCCCGCCGCAAGCCAGCACCACCGCATCGGCCCGATGAAGCTGGAGGGCCTCCGTCGGCCGGTGCCAAGCCCACACACCCACCAATCGCTCCCCGGCCATCTGGAAACCCACTGCCAGTGCCCGCTCGTGCACGCCCACTTGTCCGGCAATGGCGGTCACCAATCGGTGCAACAGCAGACGGCGTCCTCGCGGGAGGCAACGTCGCCCACGGGGAAGGGAGTTACCGGGAAGCAGCACCGGCTTTTCCCCCAAAGGCACGAGGTCCAGAAGCTCCAAAAGCTCGTGGGCGGCTCTGGGCGCCTCCTCCGCGAACACTTCGGTCACCCCCGGCCTATGGAGCCCTTTTCCAGCCGCAAGGAGATCGTGAAAGAAGCGATCCGGGCTGTCGCCGCGTTGGCAAGGGGCGTTGATGAGGATCCACGGGGCAAGGACGTGCACGCGTTGGGTAGCGCCATCGCGCCCCAACCGCCCGGGGGTGAGCAGCGTCACCTGGACCTGGTGGTTCACCAGCTCGGCGGCGCAGGAAAGCCCTGCCAGTCCTGAACCTACCACCACCACCCGGCGCCCTGGCAGATCACTAGCCCTGTTGGCGGAACGGTCCACCACGGTTAGGCCTGCCGCTCCACCGCCTGACGAGCAGCCTCCAATAAAGCGCGAGCGGCGCCGATGCGAGCTGACAACGCCATCACATTGCCTCTAGCAACCTTCAGCTTGCCGGTAAACACCGCACCCACAGGATCCAGCTGGCCGGCCAAAATGGCCCGCCACACCGAGAAACTTCCCTGGAGGACAAACTCTGCCTGCTGCACCTCCTGGTCGCCCACGGGCCGCAGCTGGACACACTCACCCCGTTCCAGGGCAAGCCAAAGAGCCTGGGATGATCCCTCACCTTCCGCTACCAGCGCCAGGGTCGTAGTCCAGCCAGCGGCTTGTTGCGCCCAACTGGGACTTGCCGTAAGGGCGTGACGCAAAACCTCGGCCCCTTCTGGGGAAAAAAGCTTGGCAAGATCCATCCACTGCCTCCTGAACACCCAAGCAGGGTCATTGTACCGTTCTCGCCTTATCATGGCCCTGGCGATGGAGGAACGACCCTTGCTGGGCGTTGCTTTTCTCTTGCTCTTGGCTCTGCCGCCGTGGTTCGGGCTTGTCGGCTGCCTTCGCCGGGGCAAACCTGCGGCGGGCGCGGCGGTGGTTGTCCTTTGGTCCCTGGCTTTGAATCTGGCCCTGGCGCTCCTAGAGTCGTGGTTTCCCGGGTTTTGCCGCGTCCTAATCCCAGGTGCTGCTGCTTATTCCCAGGAATTGATGCAATGGGTTCGCACCGGGGTGGGGTGTGAGGGGGAGTGGTCGTGCTTTGTGCCCCAGCACCTCTGGCACCTTGCCGTCTTTGCCGCAGCCACCGTAGCCACCGGTGGGTTGGGGGGCCTGGCCGTGGCGGGGGTGCTGTTTGGCTGGATGGGGGCTTACACCGGAGAGCTGGCCCGTTGGACCGGCAATTCCTGGGCTTACCTTTTGGGTTGGCACCCCTGGGCGGTGCTGCGCGTGGTTGCCTACGTGCTCATCGGCGTGGGTTTGAGTGAGGTCATGGTGCACAAGAGCGCCTCAAGGCTTTGGCTTCGCCGCCGTTGGTGGGTGGCCGGATTGCTGTTTTGGTTCGCCGACCTTCTCATGAAAGGGGTACTGGCGCAGCGCTGGCGCACATACCTGATAGCGTGGCTTCTCCCCTAAGAAAGCAAGTCAAAACGCTGGTGACCGGGCCCGAACCATAAGGCCACCATTCTGTAAAACGCTTGCTTGAAGCCTTCGCTCGTCTAAAATGCAAACATGGGAGGTGAACATGCCGTTTGCTCGTGAGCTCAGCGAGGAGACCAAGCACCGGTTCATAGAGGCTGCCACCCAGATGTTTGCCGTTCACGGTTTTTCCAACACCACCGTGCGCGAGCTGGCGAAAGCTGCCCATTGCCATGTGGGCGCCATTAACTACCACTTTGGCAGCAAAGAAAAGCTCTACCAGGCCGTGGTGCTCAAGACCTTTCGCCAGCTTTCCGAACGCCGCGTGGCCAGTTTGCGGTCCCTAATGGAGCGAACGGGTGGGCACCCCTCGTTAGAAGCAGTGGTACACGCCTTTGCCCACGCCTTTCTAGATCCGTTCCTTCATGAAGAACAAGCGGATATTCGCTTGCGCTTGGTGCTCCACGAAATGGTGCACCAGTTGTTACCCCGCCAACTGGTGCAGCGGGAGTTGATTGATCCAGTGAACAAAGCATTGATGCAAGCCCTGTCGGCAGCTGCGCCTGAGCTGGATCAGGAAACACTGGCCCTGGCCATTTACTCCCTGGTGGCCCAGTTGGTCCACGTGGTGCACCTGCATTGGTTTGCCCCCACACGGGCAGCTGAGTACACCTCTTTCGGGCCGTTGCTCCTCGACCACATCGTGCGCTTTACTTCCGGTGGGATCAAATCCTTGCAAAAAGCCCTGATAGCCCAAGAGGCGGCCTGTTAGGTAGTGGGCTCTGTGACCTTAAGGAGCTCCGTGAGGCTCCCACTGAACTGCGGGCGTTTCCGGCTGCACCCTCTAGGCGCTGGTGCCTACTCGTAGCGAAGCGCATCAATGGGGTTGAGGGCGGCTGCCTTCGCGGCGGGGTAGATCCCAAAAAAGATTCCCACCGCCGAGGCAAAGGAAAAACCCAAGAGCACGGCCCACAAGGGCACGTGCGCTGCGGGAAACCCAGGTATGGCCTTTGCGCCTAAGATTCCCAGGAACCAGCCAAAAAGGATACCGATAACACCCCCAATGGCGGACAGGAGGACCGCTTCAATGAGAAACTGCATCAGGATATCCCGCCGGCGTGCACCCACTGCCTTGCGCACACCAATTTCTCGGGTTCGCTCGGTGACCGACACGAGCATGATGTTCATGATGCCAATACCACCGACCAGGAGGGCAATTCCCACCACCGCTCCCACCACCTGGGTAATGGCGCCGAGGATGCTGGAGGTGGTCTTGCGCAACTCCTCTTGCAACATGACGCGGAAGTCGTTTCCCTGGTCACTGCGAAGACCGTGACGTCGGCGCAGGATGTCGGTGATGAGGTCTTTCGCCCGCTCCACGTCTTGCGGCGAACGGGCCTTAAAGTCCAACCTAATCTGCTTCATCGCATTTTCCCCGTAAATCTCCCGCGCCGTGGAAAAAGGGATGAGCACCAGGTGGTCCCGGTCCTGGCCGAGAAATTGGCCCTTTTGCTCCATCACCCCAACCACGGTGAAGACCACTTTGCCCACCTGGATATCTTTACCCAGAGGCTCCTCCCCTAGCCCCAGGTCCTCAATGAGCTTTTGCCCCACCAGGCAGACCCGGGCGTGGTTCGCCAAATCCAAATCGGAGAAAAAACGCCCGCGAACCACCCAGTGGTTCACCACCTCCTGGTAGTTCGCTCCTACACCCAAAAGGAACGGTGTGGAGGTGCGCTTACCAAAGCGAACCCGCTCCCCTTGGAAGTAAATGGGGGTAAAGGCAACGATCTCCGGCACGCTGTCCAGGATCGCTTGCCCGTCTTCATAGGTGAGCTTGACCTCCCTGCCAGCAATGTCGGGGTTATTCGGGTCCCGTTCGGGAAAGACCATAATGTAGGTGGCCCCGACCCCCTCCAACTGCCCGGCAATCCAGAAGTTAAGTCCTTGAACGATGGACACCACGCCGATCACCGCGGCGACGCCAATAATGATGCCTAAGGTGGTCAGCACCGAGCGCAATTTGTGCGCCGCAATGGAGCGGAGGGCCATGCGGAGGCTTTCCAGGAACATTTACTCCCTCCGCCGATCGTCCAGGATCTTGCCATCCCGCAGGCGAACGATCCGCTTGGCATGAGCTGCCACGTCCTCTTCGTGGGTGACCAAGACGATGGTGTGACCTTCGCGGTTGAGTTGGTCAAACAGCTCCATGATCTCAGCACCGGTTCGGGAGTCCAAGTTCCCCGTGGGCTCGTCGGCCAGAAGGAGGGACGGATAGTTCACCAACGCGCGGGCAATCGCAACCCGCTGTCGCTGACCACCAGAAAGCTCGTTGGGTTGGTGGTGCAGGCGGTCCCCTAACCCCACTCGTTCAAGCATCTCCTTGGCTCGCCGGTGCCGTTCGCTGCGGGGGACACCCGCGTAGATGAGGGGCACCTCCACATTTTCCATGGCCGAAGCCCGAGGTAGGAGGTTGAACGTTTGAAACACGAAACCGATTTCCTGGTTGCGGATGCGGGCTAGCTCGTCGTCCGAGAGCTCGTTGACCAGACGGCCGTTGAGGCGGTAGGTACCCGAGGAAGGGGTATCCAGGCATCCGATGATGTTCATGAGGGTGGATTTTCCCGAGCCCGAGGGGCCCATGATGGCGACGTATTCCCCCTTATCCACGTTGAGGGTGACCCTGTCCAGGGCCTGCACCGCCACAGCCCCCATGTCGTAGACCTTGACCACCTGATCCAATTCAATGAGCACAGCCATTCCCCCTTATGCTTTTTTCCCCGTCTTTTCCTGGCGAACCGCATCACCGTCCTTCAGCGTTCGCAGTGTCTTGTACGGACCGGTGATGACCAAATCCCCTTCGCGGAGACCTTCTCTCACCTCCACAAAGAGCTCATCTTGCACCCCGGTCTTCACCTCACGGCGCACGGCTTTGCCGTTCTCCAGCAGGTAAACCACTTCCACCTCGCGCCCTGTGGCCTTGCCAAAAACCTCCCTACCCTTCTCGTCTAGGGAACGAGTTTGCACCGCCTGTTGGGGCACCGCCAACACGTTCTCCGCTCGGAGGGTGGTGATCTCCACCTTGGCGGTCATTTCCGGTTTCAGCCGCCGATCTGGGACATCTAACGCCACCTTCACTTTAAACTTCACCACATCGCCAATCTTGTTCCCCGAGGAGGCAATTTCCACCACCCTGCCGGCAAAGGACTCATCCGGCAGTGCGTCCACCCTCACGTCCGCCTGTTGTCCCAAGGCCAGCTGTACCACGTCCCGCTCCGGCACCTCCACCTCCGCCACCAACTCCGAGAGATCGCCGATGACCATAAGCACCGAGCCGGGGAAGTTGGTCGTCCCCATGATTGCCGTTTCCCCCACCTCAGCCCGCCGCGAGATGACGACGCCGTCCATGGGTGAGCGGATGGTGGTGCGGTCCAGGTCCTCCAGGGCCCGACGGTAGGCAAAGGTGGCCTGCTCAATGGCCCTTTGCTGAGCTCGCACGGCAACTTGGGCTTGTTGAAGGGCCAAGCGGGCCTGGTCACGCCTCTGCTGGGGTACCACTTCTTGGGCAAATAGCTGCTCTACGCGGTCAAACTCCAGTTGCGCGTTGGCCAGTTCCGCCTGAGCGCGCTCCAGTTGCACTCTGGCCTGTTCCAGGGCCGCGCGCGCCTGATCGCAGGCAGCCTGGTAGAGCTTTTTCTCAATCTCTACCACCACCTCGCCGGCTCTTACCGCGTCCCCTTCGCGAAAAGGTAAGGCAACGATCTCGCCGATTACCTTTGCCTGGATTTCCACCTTTTTCCGCGGACTAATATTGCCGGAGGCTTTCACCTTGGCCACAACGGTGCGGGGAGCCACCGCCACGGTTTCTACGGGTAGCCCCGTTCCGTTGCGGTTGCGCAGGGAGAAAACCAAAACGATGCCAACGAGGGCTACGCCAAAAACGCCATAAAGAATTTTTTTCATTGTCTCACCTGAGCAGGGCCAAACCCATTTGCAATATGGCCCACAAACCCCAGAGCACGGCGAGAATGCCCGCGGCCTTCCGCCCGCTCACCCCGCCTACCGCAGAAAGGCCCCAGGCCAGCAAAACCCAGTACCACAGGTTGAAAAGGTCCAGCACCTGCCCCAGGCCAAACAGCATCTTGGGTGCCCCTTCGGGCAAGAACGCCGCTAGATTGGATTTCACCAGTCGGGGAATCTCCTGCGCCGGTAGTTGCCCGCGAGTAGAAGCTACCACCGCCAGGAGGAGTGATTGCGTCACGCTGGGGGGAAAGCCGGCGTGGGCCACCGCTGACAGCACTGGGGGATACTCCGCATCGGAGCCCACCGCCTTTAGGGCGAGGAAGTAAAGTCCCGCCAAAAGGGCGGTCACCGCTAAAGTTCCCAAGGGCGCCAGAAACAGGGCAAGTTTCTGAAAACGCTGGGCCCCCTTCACTGCCTCCTGCAATTGCTCTTCGGAAATCTCTTGCCCGCTCCGGCTCAACTGTTGGGAGATCGTGGCCTCCAGGTCAATTCGCGGGACCAAGACCACTTGCACCCCCAGGGTGAGGAGCGCGGAAAGCAAGAGAACCCAAAAAAAGGTAGGTGCCTTCGCCACCCCGGAAAAAACCGCTTTGGGCTCGTAAAAGCAGCGAGCGACGCGGTGCAAGCTGCGCAGCGACAACTCACCCGTTTTTTCTTCTAATAAGTGGGGAACCATAGCCGCTCCTACGACCCCGCGCTGGTGTAATAGGAGAGTTTCAAGAACGGCACATCCTTCCAGTAGGTGTGTACCTCCGGCTCGGGGAGTGTATCGGCCAGTTGAATTCCCATGGTCTCCAGCAGCGTGCCCACCGCCACCTGGTAACCCACCATGGATTGGCGGTAGGCCACCCGTGCCTGCAACTCCGCCACCTGCGCCGCCGCCAGGTCCTCTTGAATTTGCAGCACTTGATAATTGGTGGACATGCCGTTTTCAAATTTCTTCAGCTCCGCCTCTAAGTTGCGCTCGGCCAATTGCCGCGCCTTCACCGCCGCCTCAATGGCCTTTGCCGACGCCTCCAGGTTCCGCACCGCCGCACGCACCTCCGCAATGACCGCTTGCCGCTGCACCGCCAGGGCCTGCTGCGCTGCCGCCAGCTCATAGCGGCGCTGTGCCAGCAGTGCTTTGGCCTGGTTGTTGCCCAGGGAGTAGCTAAACGTCAGGGTGGCGGACCACTGGGCGAAATCCCGGTCGCGAATTTGCCGGAGGGCATCATCCCAATTCCCCGGAACCACAGAAACCACCTGACCCGTTCGCGGATCTCTCTGGGTGAAGGTACCACCCACGCCAACAAACCCATAGTTGATGCCTAGATCCAGTTGGGGCAAAAGCGCACTTCGCGCCAGAAGGAGGTTTTCTTGCACGATTTCCGTTTGCAGAACACGGCTCTTCAGCTCAGGACGCCGCTCCAAGGCGATCTGCACGGCCTGTTGGAAATCCACCCGTTCCGTCATCGCCTGTAGGCTGTCCGTTGGCACAATTTCTGCGAGAAAATCCTGCGGGTCTTCAAAGCCCAGGAGAATCTTGAGGTTATCCGCCGCCGCTTGCACCGCGTTCTCGGCCAAAATGATGTCCTGCTCGCGGGCGGCCACGGTGGCTTCGGACTGGACAATGTCAATGGGAGCAGAGGTTCCTACGCGCACCCGTATTCGGGTTTGCTCCAAAAGGTCCTGGGCGAGCTTTAGGGATTGCTGCTTGACCTTCAGGTTTTCCCGGGCGTAAACCAAGTTCCAGTAGGCACTTTCCACTTGCTGTACGGTGTTGATCACCAGTTTTTCAAAATCCAAGAGGTTAAGGTGGCGATTCCTTCTCGCGATTTCAATCCGTGCCCGGTTTACGTCGGTACCGAAGGAGCGGAGCAAAGGTTGGGTGAAGGAGAAGGTCAAGCTGGAATTGTAAGAAGGGTTGAGGAAGAAGAACGTGGAGTTGGTCTTGTTGCGGGTGTTGTTCCAGCCCAAAGCGGCCTCGCCCCCGGTGGGCAGCAAGGCGCCAAAATTAATGTTGAAACTGCGCCGATCCTGCTTGTTCACCTGGGCGCCCACCAGTTGGTTGGTCGCTGGACTTTCCGAAGAGCTCTCAACAAAGTCCAACCTGACAAAGGGGTCAAACACCCCACTGGCGGCCAAAACCCCTTGGGAAGCGGAGGCCAGGTTCAAGCGGGAAATTTCCAGATTCAGGTTGTGTTCCAACGCCATGACCGTGGCCTCGCGCAAGCTCAAACTCAGCTGGTGCGACGGGGCCAAACGTTGGCCACGGACCTGGGTTCCTGGGGTGGTGGCCACCGGTTGCTGTGTCAGCCCCGGGGCGGGACCAGCAAGCGCGAAAAGCGTCACAGCAAGCAAGGACCTATGGTTCAGCACGTCAACCTCCCTCTCCCTGCGCTTGTACGAAATTCTCTTGGGGAAAGTTCTTCCGCAGAGGGTGAAAGCAGGCCCAACTGCGAGCCGCCTCCTGGCAAACCCCGGGCTGCTGCTCACAGGCCGCCGAAGCCTGGGGGCAGGCCAGACGGAATGCACACCCAGATGGAGAAGGAATGAAAAACCGTGGTAGATGGTAGCCCCGCTGGGAGGCCTGCAAGAGGGCGCGCGTGTAGGGGTGGCGAGGGTCATCACGCACTGCCTCCCAAGGCCCTTCCTCCACGATCTTTCCCGCCAACAGCACCGCCACCCTCGTGGCCAGGCCCTGAAGAATGGACATATCGTGGGTTACCAGAAGCACTGCCAAACTCGCCCCCCCCACCAGTTGCGCCAACCAGCTCATGAACTGCCGGCGAAGGGGCAGGTCCAGGGAGGCAACGGGCTCGTCCAGGAGCAAGGCTTTGGGCTGCACGGCCAAGGCACGAGCTAGGGCAAGGCGCTGCCTTTGACCCCCGGAAAACTGATCAATGCGCCGTGCCAAGAAATCCTGAGACGCAGGCAAGTCCACGCGCTCCAGTAGCTGACGCAACTGTTCCTCGAGCAGGTTTTCTTTTCCTTGGTCGCCTGCCACCTGCACGCGACGCCTAAGGGCCTCGCGTAGGGCAAACCCGACGCTATGCCTGGGGTTGAAGCTTCCCCCTGGCTCCTGAAAGACCATCTGAACCAGGTGGCGCAGCCTTCGCCTGCGGGCCTCGGAAAGGTGGTCCACGCGCATCCCCTGCCACCAGACTTCGCCGGCTGATGGGGGTTGAAGACAGGCTAGAAGCCGCAATAGCGAGCTTTTCCCGGAGCCCGAAGCGCCCACCACGGCCACCACCTCACCCTCCCCCACCGCCAAGGACACACCTTGGAGGGCACTCACTGCGCTGGCCCGCTCTGCGGGCCAGTTTTCCTGCGACGGTCCCACAGGCCCCCGGCCCCGTGGCGGGAACCACAAGGTGAGACCACGCCCTTCCACCACCCGGTTAGCCATCTTCGGCCTCGTCGTGGTGCAAGAAGCAGCGAGCCCAACGGGTGTCCCCCACTTGGGCCAGGGCCGGTCGTTGGCGCCAGCAACGCTCAAAAGCCCAGGGGCAGCGCCTGGCAAACCGGCACCCCATTCCCCCAGAAGGAACCGGGTCCGAACCCGCCTCCACGACGCCACGGGTAGGAAAAGTTTGCGTGCGCACTGACCCTGAAGCAAAGACCGGCAAGCTCAGGAATGCCGTGGCTGGATGCAGCGGTTCGCGAAAGACCTGGCGAGAGGGGCCCCACTCCACCGTCTCACCAAGGGCCAACACCACCACCTCGTCACAGCACTGCTCCAGCAAGGGCAAATCATGGGTAGCCAAAATAAGCCCCATGTGCTCTTCGGCCCGCAGACGTTCCAACAGGGAAAGGAACGCTGCCTCCGCCAGGGGGTCCAGGGCCGAGGTGGGCTCATCCAAGATCAGGGCCTGCGGACCCCCGGTAAGAGCAGCGGCCAATGCAGCCCGCTGCAGCTGTCCGCCGGAGAGTTGGTGAGGGTAGGCGAGAAAGAAGCTGTCCGCGGGTTCCAGCCCCACCCAAGCCAACAACCTCTTGGCCTGTTCCCGCGCCCCCGCCTTGTCCAAACCATGGAGCAACGCGGCCTCCGCCACCTGTCTTCCTACGGTCAAGACCGGGTTAAAGGCGGCTGCCGGATGTTGGCCCACCAGGCCCAGGATGCCGCCGCGAAGGTGCTGCAGAGTCCTTTCATCGGCCATAAATACCTCAATCCCGTTAACCGTGACCCGCCCTTGCTCGTGCCGCCCGGCGGGGGGCAAGAGGGCCTCAAGGGCGAGGAGGGTTAGGCTTTTTCCGCTTCCCGACTCACCGGCAATCCCTAAGCTGGTGAAGCGGTCGCAGGAAAAACTCACGCCGTCCACTACCCTTCGCCGCCCCCGCGAGGACGGGAAGGAAATGGCCAACTTGTTCACCTGAAGCCACGACATGCCCTGCCATTGTAAACGTTGCCTGCGGTTCAGGATTGCCGGTGGGCTCCTGGCCCGAGGAGCCAAAAAG
Source organism: Thermoanaerobaculum sp. (assembly GCA_025060245.1). Classification (GTDB taxonomy): domain Bacteria; phylum Acidobacteriota; class Thermoanaerobaculia; order Thermoanaerobaculales; family Thermoanaerobaculaceae; genus Thermoanaerobaculum. Next base: position 11,977 of record JANXCP010000047.1, read on the forward strand.
GTCACGGCTTTCCCATTTGGCAGTCTCTTCCAGCGCTTTTGCGCCCAGAACCTATTGGCTTGGGTTAGGATGAGGCCGGTGAGGTGGAGGGTGGAAGCCGAACAGGAGGCCAAACGTAGAGCGGGCCAGGTGCGAGCCCTCATCTTGGACGTGGACGGTGTGCTGACCGACGGCAGGCTCTACTATACGCGCCGAGGTGAGACGGTGAAGGCGTTTTTCTCCCGCGATGGCTTTGCCATCAAAATGGCACAAAGCCTGGGCCTCAAAGTGGGCATTCTTTCCGGGCGCGGCGGTGCGGTGCTGCGCCGGCGCCTGGCAGATCTAAGTATTGAGCCGGCCCTGGTGGTGGAGGAGAGCCACGATAAGGCCAGGGATTTTGCCCTGTTGTGCCAGCGTCTCGGGATGGCGCCCACGGAAGTGGCGTACATGGGGGATGACGTGCCCGATGTGGTGGTGTTGCGACAAGCAGGTCTTGCCATGGCTCCCGCCGATGCCGCCCCTGAAGCCCAAAGTGTGGCACATCTGATCACCCGCGCGACAGGTGGAAAGGGGGCGGTGCGCGAGGCCATTGTCTTCATTTTGCAAGCCCGAGGTTTGTGGGAAACCGCCCTGCGCCAGTGGCACGCGCTGGCAGATTAGGGAGGGTTCATGGAGCAAGAGTTTGCCGGAAAAGTGGCGTTGATCACCGGGGCTTCCAGTGGCATAGGCTGGGCCACCTCACGCAGATTGGGGACCGCTGGGGCAGCCGTGGCCCTGGTGGGCAGAAACCGGGAAAAACTGCAGGAGCTGGCAGCGCAGTTGCCGTTGGCAGAGGTCTTCCCCTGTGACCTGGCCAATCGGCGGGCCCGCAACGGGCTAGTGGAGCGAGTGGTGGCCAGCCTTGGTCGTCTGGACATTTTGGTCAACAACGCCGGCGTCATCGCTTCCGGGCCTTTTGCGGCCACGGAGCTGCGCCACTGGGATGAGATGTTGGAGATCAACCTCCTCAGCGTGGTAGACCTCACACGCCAGGCCCTACCCTTCCTTCAAGCTAGCCGCGGCTGTGTGGTCAACGTTTCCTCAGTGGCCGGCTTGCGCGCCTTCCCCGGGATCGCGCCTTACGCCGTGGCCAAAGCGGCCGTGGACCAGCTCACCCACTGTCTGGCCTTGGAGTTGGGCCCTCTGGGCGTGCGGGTCAACGCCGTCAACCCAGGCGTGGTGGTAACCGAGCTGCACCGCCGGGGGGGCATGGACGAAGCGGCGTACCAGGCGTTCCTCCAGCATTCCCTTTCCACCCACCCCCTGGGACGTGTGGGTCAACCAGAAGAGGTGGCCGAAGCCATTGCCTTTTTAGCCTCCCATCGGGCAGGTTGGATTACCGGGGTCAGCTTCCCCGTGGACGGGGGAAGATCCCAGACCTGCTTGCGGTAGCAAAGCGTTCTAGCCCCGTCACTGCCTTGGCAACTTGCCGCTAGATGGCTTCCACGCTCACCCGCACCTGGGCTTCCACCAGTTGGCGGGGCACCAGGGCCGGCCAAAAGGCAACGATCTCCTGCGGTTTGGGCCGCCCCCCGGCAAATCCCGTCACCCCTGGCGGACCGGAAGTGACCAGCGGAGCGAGCTCGTAACCAAACCGCTCCACCTTGTGCCGATCGTGGCTGCGCACGGCCAAGCGTAGGACCACCTCGGGAAGATCATGCGGTGGACTTACCAATCCTGGGTGGCACACCCCTGTGCCCAGCAGCTCCACCACCCGCTCCTCCGGCGCAAAGACCACACCCGCCTTGTCCAAGCGACGGAACACCATGTCCGCACAGAGCTTGGCCTTTTCCACCGCTCGTGGGCCGGCGATGACCAGCTGGCCGGCGGCCTTGTACCCGTTGTGCACGGTGGCCGAAACCTTGAGGGAATCCGGGGGTGGTCCCCCTTTGATGCCGCTCACCAGCACTCGGTTCTCCCCCACCTGACTTAGGTGGACGGTGGTGAAGTCCGCACGGCAATCGGGGGTGAGGTACGCCACCGGGTTGCCCATCTCGTACAGCAGCTGCTCCGAGACCGTGGCCACGCTCACCAAACCACCGGTCTTGGGGTGTTTGGTCACGACAAAGGTGCCGTCCTCAAAACACTCCAACACCGGATACCCCACATCCCACAGATCTGGCACCTCCCACCACCGGCTAAAGTTGCCCCCGGTGCACTGCGCCCCACACTCCACGATGTGCCCCGCCACCGTCCCCGCGGCCAACAAGTCCCATTGCGGGGGCCTCCAGCCAAACTCGGCCATGAGTGGTCCCAGTACCAAGGCGGTGTCGGTGATCCGTCCCGCTAGGACAATCTGTGCTCCCTGCCTGAGGGCTTCTGCCACCGGTTGCGCCCCCAAGTAGGCGTTGACCGAGAGCACACGCTCGCGGGGCACTTCCCACAGGGGTTGACCGGTTTCCATATGGGCCAGGGGAACTCCCGCAGCGAAGAGTTCATCCAGTCGCGGTCCCAGATCATCCCCTTCCACGACGCCGACCTTAAGGCCGTGAAGGCGGAGCTCCTCGGCCAGTCGGAAGATCCCCTCGCGACAGGCCCTTGGATTGAGCCCGCCAGCGTTGGTGACCACCTTGACGTTGCGCTCCAAAAGCTCCGGCAACGCCCGCCGCAGGAAGAGGAGGAAATCGGTGGCGTAGCCGCGCGCGGGATCGGCCAACTTTTGCCGCATCATGATGGACAGGGTTACTTCGGCCAGATAGTCCAGACCCAGGTAATCCAAAGGACCGCGGGTTAGCAGTTCGTACGCCGCGTCGGGAGAGTCACCCCAGAAACCTTGCCCGTTCCCGATGCGCACGATCTTTCCCATCACTGTTCCCCAAACCGAAGTTTAGCAAGGGCCTGGGGTGGCGCCCTGGAGCCGTTCAAACACAGGAAGTGACCGCAGGGGCTTTTCCAGGAACTGCTGCGCCAACGACCGCAAGAGGCCCACCAGCTCGGGCCCGGGGACCGCCGTGAGGCGGTCGGCAGGTCGCCTCAAGGCCTGGTGGAGGAAGGAAATGGAAGCAAGGGATAGGGAAACCCCCGCGGCGCCGTGGCCCGCACAGCAAAAACCCTCGGTGGGGACAAAAACTAACTGCTCCTCGGCCAGCGGGGTGCGGCACCGGGCACAGGTGGACGGGTCAGGCAGCACACCGGCCAGTTTCAGCGTCCACAAGAGCGCATAACCCACCACGACCCGCGGTTCTACCCCCTGCTCCAACCACGCCACGGTTCGTTCCAATAGCCGGAACAACGCCTCCTGACTGGTGCCCGGAGGACAAAACTCCAAGGCCAACTCCGCTGCCACCAGCGCCGCCGCCCAGGCCGCCGGCCGTCCAGCCAGGGCCATACAGGAGTGGCGAAGCTCCACCTCATTCACCGTGGCCAACTCACGGCGCGGGGAAAGGTACAGCGTGACGGTGACCTGCGCCAGAGGCTCCAAGGCCGAACCCCCGCCCGCTTTCCCTTTCGCCTGCCGGGCCAAGGCCCGAATGACCCCCCGGTGACGGGTGAGCAGCACCACCACCGCGGAGCGTTCGCGAAACGGGTAACGGGTTAGGACGATGGCCTCTTCGGTTACGACGGGCAAGGCTTTCCTCAGACCTCGGCGAGTACCTGCTCAAAGGCCTGCCGCAGCACGCGAACCCGCCAGCACCGCTTCAGGCAGAAGAACCATTGCTCTTCTTCCTGCGGGCGGAGGTTAGCCACCGCCTCCAGAGTGTTACGGGGCGCCACAAACCCCGGGTCCAAGCCCAGCCGAGCCGCCTCTGCATCACGAGCCGCGCGCAGCTTTTGCAGCAAACGCGCTGTGTTCGGGTCCAGCTTGCTGCGGCCCGGGGATGGCAGAAACTGCACCTCCTCCGGTCGCTGCAGTGCCGAAAGCAGCTCTTGCCCCCAGCGCCGGATGACCTTCCTGGGCAGACCCGCCATCGTCGCCAGCTCGGCCCAATTGCTGGGAGCCTGTTTGGCCAACCGCAGCAGGATTTCCGCCGAGAGCACACGGAAAGGCGGAACATCCAAGCGTTGGGCTACCTCCTCTCGCCACCGCCAGAGGGATGCGAGGCGCCCCAGGGACTCCCCCTTCAGTTCCCGGGCTCCCTTGATTCGTCGG
>JANXCP010000048.1 GCA_025060245.1 Thermoanaerobaculum sp.
GAAAGCGAATCGCCAGCGCTTGCCGCACGTCGTGGTGTTGGCGCAGGAGCAGCAACCAGTTGAGGAGCAGGTCATCGTAATCCATCAAGAAGGCCTGCCGTTTGCGTTCCACGTAGCGGCGGAAGACCGCCTCCATGAACTCCTGGTCTTGGACAAACTGCGGGTATTTCCACTCCACCACCGCAGGCAAGGAACGGCCGGTGTTGAGGACGAGGGAGTAAATTTCTAACAGCACCGCGGCTCCCGGCAACCGCCTGCCAGGGTGCTGCGGCAGCAGGTCTGTGGCTGCCTGCCCCATGAGCTCCTGGGCATCTTCTCGGTCCAAGATGGCGTAGTTGGGCGGGTAGCCAAGTCGCTGCCCGTACCGCCGGAGGATACGGTTCCCCACCGAGTGGAAGGTTCCCCCCACCACGGGCGAGGCGTCGCGGCCTAGGAGGATTTCCACCCGCGTAAGCATTTCCCGCGCCGCGCGGTTGGTAAAGGTGAGCATGAGGATGGAGGAGGGCTCCACGCCGTCTTCCAGCAGGCGAGCCACCCGGTACACCACGGTGCGGGTTTTCCCTGAACCCGCCCCGGCCAGCACCAACATGGGGCCGCCGGGGTGCATGACCACCGCCAGTTGTTCCGGATTGAGGGCGGAGGGGTAGTCAACCCTTTTCCTCCCTAAACCGGAGGAAGCGAGCTTCGCCACTTTGGTTTCCTCACCCACACCGGCAGCATACCCAACTTTTGCCTTCCGTCGAAGGGCACGCGGGAATAACCGCGGCCAGCTTTGCCTTGCCCGAAGGGGGGAGACGAGCATGGGTGATTTGGCCAGCAAGAGGTGTGTGCCCTGCGAAGGGGGAACCCCGCCGCTGGATGCGGACCGGGCTCGCGAACTGGCGCGCCAGCTACCCCAGTGGCAGCTTGCGGGGAATAAGTTGGAGCGCACCTTCCGTTTTCGCAACCACTACGAGGCTTTGGCCTTTGTCAATGCGGTGGCGTGGATTTCCCACGTTCAGGACCATCACCCGCTCATGGAAGTGGGCTACAACACCGTGAAGCTTACCTACTGGACCCATGCCATCGGTGGTCTTTCGGAAAACGACTTCATTTGCGCCGCCAAGGTGGACCAACTCTTGACGTCCTGATCGTGGCGTTTCGGCCCCACAAATCCCGTGGGCGAAGAGGAGGTGCCCACGAGGAAAAGTTCTTCTCCCTTGCGCGACGGGCTTGCCTGTCGCTAGGATGGCAAGGGAGCGTGAGATTGCATGCCCATTGAAGAGCATAAGATTGCTCTCTTCATTGACTTTGAAAACATTGCCCTGGGCTTGCGCGATTCGGGTTACAAGCAGTTTGAAATTCACCTGGTGCTCGCGCGCCTTTTGGAGAAGGGCAAGGTGGTGGTACGCCGGGCCTATGCCGACTGGGAACGTTATTCGCAATACAAACGGGCGTTCCACGAGGCGGCCATCGAGCTCATTGATGTTCCCCTTAAGGCCTACTCGGGTAAAAACTCGGCGGACATCCGCATGGTGGTGGATGCCCTGGACCTGTGTTTTGCCAAGGGCTTCGTCACCACCTTTGCACTCTGCTCGGGGGATTCGGATTTTTCGCCGTTGGTATCCAAACTGCGGGAAAACGATAAGTACGTCATCGGCATTGGGGTGAAGAACTCCTCCTCGGACCTGCTCATCTCCAACTGCGACGAGTTCATCTTCTACGAGGATTTGATCCGCTCGCTGGCGGAAGCAACCCCCTCCCTGACGGGTTTGCCGGAGAAAAAGCAAGAGTGCTTTGGGCTTCTCATTGATGCCATCAAGGCCCTCATGCGGGACGGCAAGGAGGTCCTCTGGGGCTCCATGATCAAGCAAACCATGCAGCGCAAAAAGCCCGAGTTCAACGAGGAGTACTACGGCTATCCTACCTTTACCGCGTTGCTCAAGGACGCGGAAAGCCTCCACATCGTTAAGCTGCGCCGGGATGAGCGCTCCGGAACTTACGTGGTGACCGGGTTTGACACGGGTTTGGGTGCCGAACCCACCGCCGAGGAAGCCGCCAAACCTGCTGCCAAGCGCCGAAGGCGGCGACGCAAGGGGGCAGCCGCCGGAGAGGGGGAGCCGACGAACCCTACCCCTTAGTTCTCGGGAGCCCACCCCACCCAAGGCCGACGAGGAAGGTCAAGGCCCCTACCGCCAGAGCGGGAGGGATGTAGCCAATCCCCAGTTCCAGCAAACCGGGCTCCTCGGTAAACTGCCAAAGGCCAGTTCGTTCCAAGGTAAAGCTCACCAAGACTGCTCCCAGCCCGATCCCACTGGCCCGTCGGGCGGCCGGCCGCCACTTGGCATTCCAAAGCCCCAGGGTCGGCCAGAAAAGACCCGCGGAGAGGAGGCCGGCGGTGAGGTAAAAAAGCTCGGCCAGGGACCGGGCGACAAACGCCACACCCAGGGCTGCCACCACCGCCAGGGCGGAAGTCCACCGTGCCCAGGCCAGGCTCATGGACTTTTCGGCCGCTCGCGGCCAGTCCCGGGCCCAGCTCACCGCTACCACGTTGGCGGTGGTGGAAATGGTCGAGAGGGCCACGGCGGCCAGGCCACCCGTCCACAGGAGGTTGAGCTGTTCCGGCAGCAGCCGAGCCATGAGCGCGGCCAAAACCGGGCTTTTCCCCGGGGCGGGGAAGAGAGCGCGACAAGCTGCTGCGAGTACGGCCGGCAAAGCCACCACCCATATGAGCGACACCAGCATGGTCAGGGCTAGGGCCAGGCGAGCGTGGGCATGGCTTTTTGCCGCCGTAAGGCGCAGCCAAATGTCGGCCTCCGCCAACCATCCAGTGATGTAGGCGACGAGGGTGATGGCCACCAAAAGGGGGGACGGGCCTGGCATCTGGCCGAGGGGGGCAAGGTTTGCAGCGGCAGGCCACGCGCGCCACCCCAAGAACAGCAAGAAGCCTGCAATGAGCAGGAATTGCGCCACATCGGTCCAGACCACCGCACGAAAGCCCCCCACCCAGGAGTAAGCAGCCACCAGAGCCGCCAGGGCGACCATGATGGCCCAGGCCGGTACCTTTAGCGCCGGTGCCAACAGCTGCCCTGCCGCGGCAATTTCTGCCCCGCACCAGGCAAGAAACACCAGGCTCAACACCGCCACCGTGAGGCGCTGCAAATCCCTGCCGTAGATCCGGGCAAACAGCTCCCCTTGGGAAAAGGCGCCAAACCCGCGCAGCCGTGGGGCAAGCCAGCAAAACAGGGCGAGGGTGATGAGCCAGGGTACCGCCAGAAGCCATAGCCCTCCCCAGCCGTAGCGGTAGAGCAGCTCCACGCCAAACACCAATGACCAGGAAACAGACAGCATGGAGGCGGAAAGGCTCATACCCAGGCTCCAACCGGAAAGGGAACGGTGGGCAGTCCAAAACCCCTCGCTGTCCCCCCCGTGGCGCCGATCCACCCTCCCGGCCCAGAAGCCCAGGGCCAGCATGGCCGCCACTGCCAGCAGGGCCAGGATCCCTGCCACGCTCATGGCCGGTCAGGGAAGGCCCTCACGGAATTGCCTTCTGGGTGAGCCTGTGGGCAAACCACTCGGCTGTGCGAGCCAACCCCTCCTCCAGGGGAGTGCTCGGGTAAACCCCCAGCTGGCGCCGCATGAGCTCCGAGGAGATGACGGAGCGCCGCTGCTCACCCGGTTTTTCCGGCCCGTGACGGGGGGGCCTGTCCACCCCCAGGGCGCGGGCCAAGAGCCAGTAGAGCTCCACCACGTTGGTTTCTCGGCCCGTGCCCACGTTGAAGACAAAAAAACCCTGACGGCCGAGGCTTGCCAGGTTCGCCGCCACCACATCCCCCACGTACACGTAATCGCGGGTCTGAAGGCCGTCGCCGTTGATCACGCAATCTTGACCTCTGAGCAGGCGGTCCAGGAAGATCGCCACCACCCCAGCTTCCCCGTGGGGGTTTTGCCGCGGGCCGTAGACGTTGGCGTAGCGCAGGCAGGTGGCGGAGATGCCGTACTGGCGAAAGTAAAAGTAAAGGTACCGCTCTGCTGCCAACTTGGCCACCCCGTAGGGGGAAAGGGGACGCGTCGGGTGGTCTTCATCGGCGGGGAAGGCCTCCTGTTCGCCGTACATGGCCCCACCGGTGGAGGCGAAGATGACCTGTTGCAGCTTTCCCTTTCGTCCCGCTTCCAGGAGGTTCAAGGTGCCTGAAATGTTCACCTCGGCGTCCAACAGGGGGTTGGCGACGGAACGCCGCACGTCAATTTGCGCCGCGTGGTGGACCAACACTTCCACCTTTTCTTCGGCGATGAGCTGCGCTGCCTCAGCCGAGCGAATGTCCAGCGTGTACAAGCGGGCGCCTGGGGGCACGTTCTCCTTGCAGCCGGTGGACAGGTCGTCCACAATGAGCACCTCAAGGCCCCGGGCGAGGAGGGCCTCGGCCACGTGGGAGCCGATGAAACCTGCACCGCCAGTGACGCATACTTTGGAAAACGCCATGGCTTACCCCCTTGAGGTGTGGCAACGCGCCGTGCTACCGCGGGAATTCTACCAGCGGGACACGGTGGCGGTGGCGCGGGAGCTTCTGGGCAAGGTGCTGGTACGCCGCACCCCCGAGGGGGTGGTAGCCCTGCGCCTGATGGAGGTGGAGGCCTACCTGGGCGTAGACGACCCGGCTGCCCATACGGCGGGGGGGCGGCGGACACCGAGGAACGAGGTGATGTGGGGGGAGGCGGGGCATTTGTACGTCTACTTCACCTACGGCATGCACTTCTGCGCCAACGTGGTGACCCGCGCTCCGGGGCAACCGGAAGCGGTGCTGCTGCGCGGGGGCGTGGTGCTATGGGGGGATGAGCTGGTGCAGCGGCGACGCCGTGGGCGCGGCGATGTGAACGGGCCAGCCAAGCTCTGCCAGGCCCTCGCCCTGACCCGCCGGGAAAACGGGACAGACCTCACCGAAGCTGGCGAAGTGTTCCTCGCCGAGGATGGGTTTTGCGTTCCACCGGAGCGCGTTTTGGCTGTGCCGCGGGTGGGGGTGGAGTACGCCGGAGCCGCTGCCCTTTGGCCCCTGCGCTTTGTGGTGCGGGGTTTTCCCGCCGTCGGGCTTAGGAGCGACGACGGTGCCGAAGGGCTTCCGTCACGGCGGGGAGCACCGAAACCACGATGATCCCGAGGATCACCAAGCTAAAGTTTTTGCGCACGATGGGGATGTTGCCAAAAAAGTAACCAGCCAAGGTAAGGCTGACCACCCACAGGATCCCACCCACCACGTTGTAAAGGAAAAACTTGCCGTAGGTCATGGCCCCCACGCCGGCCACAAAGGGGGCGAAGGTACGAACGATGGGGACAAAGCGGGCCAAGATAATGGTCTTGGCCCCGTACTTTTCAAAGAACTCGTGGGTGCGGTCCAGGTGCTTGCGGTTGAGCCAGCGCACGTCCTCCCGACGGAACACCCGTGGGCCCACGTAGTGCCCGATCCAGTAGTTGACGGTATCGCCGAGAATGGCCGCGGTGGAAAGCACGACCATGGAGGTGAAGAGGTCAATGCTGCCTCGAGCGCTGAAGGTGCCCACGGCAAAAAGGAGAGAATCACCTGGGAGAAACGGCGTCACCACAAAGCCAGTCTCGCAGAAGACGATCAAGAACAGGATCCCGTGTACCCAGCTACCGTGGGTTTGGATGAGGGCGTCCAGGTGCACGTCCAGGTGCACCAAAAAGTCAATAAAACGGAGGACGTAGTTCACCGCTTCACCACCTTTGCTTGCCAAATCCCATCAATAAGCATCACCAAGGTTCGCCCATCAACCAGCGTGGAAATCTGCCCCTGTCGGCAAAACCGAAAATGCTCGGGGAGATGTTCCGTAGGTTTTGGGGTGGTCCGACCAATTGGCCCTCGAAGCGTTTTTCGCTCGGATGTCCCCACAAGCCGCAGCTGGCCCAGGCCTGTTACTCCTCTTCCTCTTCTTCCGCGGCTACCGCGCCGGCGGCGGCAATGATCTTTTCTTGCAGCTGCTTCGGTACCTCATCGTAGTGGGAGAACTCCATGTGGAAGTCACCCCGACCGCCGGTGATGGAGCGCAGCGTCTGGGAGTAGGTGAGCATTTCCGCCAGCGGCACCTGGGCTTTGACCACCGTTTGACCGTCGGAGGGCTCCATCCCTTGGACCCGACCACGACGGGAGTTCAGATCGCCCATCACATCTCCCAGGAACTCGTCCGGAGTGGTTATTTCCACCTGCATCACCGGCTCCAGGAGGGTGGGCGCGGCCAGCTTCACCGCCTCACGGAAAGCCTTCCGCCCGCAGATTTGGAACGCCATATCCGACGAATCCACCGGGTGTTCTTTCCCGTCCAGCAGCACCACGCGGAAGTCCACCACGGGGTAGCCGGCCAAAGGACCGGTTTGCGCGGCATACTGGATGCCCTTGTCCACGGAGGGGCGAAAGTTCTGCGAAATGGCACCACCGAAGATCTTGTCCACGAACTCGTACCCCGTCCCGCGGGGCAGCGGCTCCATGCGGATCTTCGCCTCGGCAAACTGTCCATGTCCGCCGGTCTGCTTCTTGTGCCGGGTGGTCACCTCAGCCACTTTGGTGATGGTTTCCCGGTAGGGAACCTTGGGGGGTTGCAGGGTCACCTCCACCTTGTAGCGCTTGGAAAGGCGGGCCACGGCAATTTCCACATGCAGCTGCGCCGAGCCGGAGAGCAGGAGCTCCTTGGTCTGGGCATCACGGGAAACGTGGAGGGAGGGGTCCTCGTCCTGAATTTTCGCCAAGGCGCTGGCAATCTTGTCCTCATCCCCCTTGGACTTGGGGGTGATGGCAAAGGCAATGGTGGGCTCAGGAATCCGCACTGGGGGAACCCGGAATTGGGATTCCTTGGCCGCCAGGGTATCGCCGGTTTTGGTTTCCTTGAGCTTGGCGACAGCCCCGATGTCACCGGCCACGAGCCTCTCCACGGTCACCAGCTCTTTCCCTTGGATCCAGTTCACCGCTCCGAAACGCTCGGCCAAGTCTCGGCTCTTGTTCTGGTAGGTGGCGTCGGGGCTAAAGGCCCCCATGTAGGCCCGGATGAGCGAAATCCGCCCAGCATAGGGGTCCGAAATGGTCTTGAACACGTAGCCCAGGCCGGGCTCATCAGGGCTCACCGAGCGCATCACCTCCTGGCCATCGTCGCGCACCAGGAGCACGGGGGCCTCCAGGGGTGAGGGGACCAAGGTGATGAGGGTATCCATCAGCGCTGTCACTCCCTGATTTCGTAGGGCACTGGTAAAGAGAACGGGGAAAATCTTCCGCTGATGGAAGGCCTTCCTAAGACCCGCCGTGAGTTCATCCGAAGTGAGTGTTCCCTCGGCGAAAAACCGCTCCAGCAGTGCCTCATCCTGCTCCGCCACCATCTCAATCAACTGGGCACGAGCGGTTTCGGCGGCGTCCTTGGCCTCCTGAGGGATTTCACTTATGGCCACGGTGCCGCTCTCATCGGCGGGGGAGGTGATGGCTTTCATGGCCAACAGGTCCACCACTCCGGCAAAACTCGCCTCCTCCCCGAGGGGCACCTGCAGCGGCAGCACTTCCCGGCCAAAGCGCTTTTGCAACTGGGAGACGGTACGCTCGGCGGAGGCGCGTTCACGGTCCATCAGGTTGACCACGAAGAGCACCGGTTTGCCGGCCTCCGCGCACACCTTCCACATTTTTTCCGTTTGCACTTCTACCCCTGCCACGGCTGAGACCGTCACCAGGGCTGCCTCACACACGGCGATACCCTGCAGCGCCTCGGGCAAGAAGATGCCGTAGCCGGGCGTGTCTACCAGGTTGAGCTTGTGCCCCTTGTAGCGGGCAAAGGCGGCGGCGGCGGCGATGGTGATCTTTCGTTCAATGGCCTCATCGTCAAAGTCGGTGACCGCCGTTCCCTTGTCTACTTTGCCCAATTTGGGGGTCTCTTTGGCGCAAAAGAGCATGGCCGAGACCAAGGAGGTTTTCCCTGTGGAGGAGTGCCCAACTACCGCGACATTGCGTATTTGCTCCGTGGCAAAGGGTTTTTCCGCCATGACCACCTCCGCACGCCCAGGGCCAAACCCTTGGGGTTACTGTTCACACCTTGAGCTCATGACCGGTGAGCTTCTTGTAGGCTTCCAGATACCTCGCCTGAGTCCCCGCCACCACGTCCTCCGGCAAAGGCGGAGCGGGAGGGTTCTTATCCCAACCTACCGCTTCCAGGAAATCCCGCACGAACTGCTTGTCAAAGGATGGAGGGTTGGCCCCCGGCTGGTAGGACTCCACGGGCCAGAACCGCGAGGAATCCGGGGTCAGGGCTTCATCGGCCCATACCAGTTCCCCGTGCTCATCCAGCCCGAACTCAAATTTGGTGTCGGCAATGATGACCCCACGCTGGCGAGCATAGGAGGCGGCTTCGCGGTAAATCCGCAGGGAGAGATCGCGCAAGCGTTCCGCCAGCGGTCCCCCTACCAGCTCCACCACGCGATCAAAGCTGATGTTCTGATCGTGGCCAGTCTCTTCCTTGGTGGAAGGGGTAAAAATGGGCTCAGGGAGTTCCTCGGCCAGGCGCAAACCGCCGGGTAGCGGGATCCCACACACCGCCCCCGTGGCTTGGTACTCCTTCCACCCCGTCCCCACCAGGTATCCCCGCACCACGCACTCCACGGGCACCATGCGCAGCTGGCGCACCCGAACCGCCCGCCCTTCCAAGGCTGGCTCGGCGGCGAAAGGGGAACCCAGCTGCTCTCGGCTGGTGGCCAAAAGGTGGTTCGGGACTAAATGGGCAAACCGCGCAAACCAAAAGTTGGAAAGCTGCGTGAGCACCACACCTTTGCCAGGGATTCCCGGACTGAGCACCACGTCAAAGGCGCTAATCCGGTCGGTGGCCACGAGCACCAGGCCACCCTCGGGCGCGCCGTAAATGTCCCGAACTTTGCCCTGACGCAAAAGGTATGGTTGTAAGGAGCTGGGGGCCTCGTACGGTTGGCGCACCATAAATCTTAAGCCCTCTTGAGAAGCGCTGCGGCCTGGGACAACAAGCGAGACTTGAGGCGTGCACCCGTGTTCTTGTGGAACACGCCCTTGCGCACACCCACGTCAATCACCGAGACGGTCTTGGGCAAGAGCGCTGACACCGCCTTGGGCTCCCCTAAACCTATGGCTTGGCGCAAGGCCTTGACGGCATTGCGCACCCGTGTCCGCACCGCACGGTTGCGCAGCCGACGCACCTCGTTTTGCCGTTTCCGTTTCAACCCAGATTTAATCCTCTTGGCCATGGAAACTCCCTTATTATTTGATCTTGACGCCCAGTTTGGCGAGCCGCTCCTTAGCCAGGCCTGCCTCTGGGCTTGCTGGATACTCAAAGATCACGTACTGCAAGTTGATCACCGCTTGTGAGCGATCGCCCTTTTCCTGCAGGGCGAAACCCTTCTTGAGCAACGCCGCTGCCGCCTTGTCGGAGGTCTTGTAAGTGTTAAGCAGTTGGGTAAAGGCGTCTATGGCCTTGTCAAAATCCTTCTTGGAGTAGTAACACTCGCCAATCCAATACAAAGCGTTATCTGCCAGCTCGGTGTCCGGGTAGCGCCGCAGGTAGTCGGAAAACCCCTGAATGGCCAAATCGTAATTGCCGCGCATGTAATCCTCGTAGGCGCTGTTGTACAGCTGGGCTGGCTCAGAAGGTTGGGGGGCGGGGCTGGGAACGCTTGGGGCAGAGGTTGCTTGCAGCTTTTCCCGGGCGGCGGCCAGTTCCTGGGAGAGCTGTCCCAAGCGCTGGTTGGTCGCCTCCAGCGCCGCTTGCAGCGTTTCCATTTGCTCGCGCAGTGCCCGCAACTCCTGTTGAATGTCAGCGTTGGACTTTAGAAGCTGGGAAGTTTGTTGGCTCACCGTTCGGGAGAGGGCCGCCACGTCCTCTTTGCCGCTGGTAGCGCGGGCCAGGTCGTCCACCCTCTTGCCCACATCGGTGATCTCCCGGTGCAACAACTCCACGTCCCCACTGGACACGCATCCCAGGGCTGCCAGTGCGGTCGCCAGCACGAAGGCCAAGAAGCGGTTCGTCCTCATTTGGCCACCACCACAAAATGAGCTCGCCGGTTTTGCCACCAGCAGCTCTCCTCATGACAGGTGGCAAAGGGCCGCTCCTCCCCATAGGAGATAGTGGAAATGCGCTCCGCACTGACCCCGAGGGAAACCAGGTAATCCTTGGCCGCATGAGCACGCCGCCAACCTAAAGCCAAGTTGTACTCGTTGGTGTTGCGCTCATCACAGTGGCCCTCAATGAGGATTTTGAGGTTGGGGTGCTGGAGGAGCCAACGGGCGTTTTGCGCCAGCACCTCCCGCGCGTCGGGGCGCAGGTCTGCTTTGTCCGTGTCAAAAAAGATGTCCTTCAAGAACCCAGCCCTGTTGATGGCCTCCACATCGGCGGGCAGGTCGGTGGCGCCCACCTCTCCCTCCGGTCTGGAGGCCGGCTGGACCCTAGGCTCCGGCACCACTTCCTTTCCCGCCTGGGCGCTTGGGGTTGGGGTGACAGCTGGCGCCGCCGGGGACCGCCCCACCTCTGGGGCAACCACCGGCTTCGGTCGGCCGCAACCGACCGAGGCGGCACAAAGCAGCAAGCCATAAAAAAGCAAGTGTCGGCGCATAGCCACCTCCAAGCCGACTAAGGTTACACGAACAACCCTGCCCGCACAAGTCACAGGTATGCGCCGCCTTGGCCGCCGCGAAGGGTTTTGAGGTTAGGAAAGGGCCTGCCCCCAAGCTCCGCTAGAGGGGCCAAGAACGCGGCAAGAGCGCTACCATGAGCGGCGGAGGCGTTGGCCATGAAGACCATCATTGAGCCCTTTCGCATTAAGGTGGTGGAACCCATCCGCATGACCACCCGCGAAGAACGCGAGCAAAAGATGGCCCAGGCGGATTTCAACCCCTTTAGGCTGCGGGCAGAGGACGTGCTCATTGACCTGCTCACCGATTCGGGAACCGGCGCCATGTCCACCCGGCAATGGGCAGGGATCATGGAGGGGGATGAATCCTATGCGGGAGCTCGTAGTTTTTTCCGCTTTGAAGCGGCGGTGCGCGGGGTTTTTGGGCACCGGCACGTGATTCCTACCCACCAGGGCCGCGCGTCGGAACGGTTGCTCTGCGCCGCGGTAGTGAAACAGGGAGATCTCATCCCCGGCAACACCCATTTTGATACGACCCGCGCCAATATTGAAGCTTCCCATGCGGAGGCGCTGGACATCCCGATTGCCGAAGCTCGCGACCCAGAAAACCTGCACCCGTTCAAGGGGAACATTGACCTGGATCGCCTTGCCCAGGTTCTGGAACGAGAGCACCATCGTGTTCCTTTTGTCCTGATTACCGTCACCAACAATTCAGGGGGCGGACAGCCGGTGAGCATGGAAAACCTGCGTTCGGCCAAGAGCATTTGCCAGCGCTTCGGTGTGCCTCTATTTCTGGATGCGGCTCGGTTTGCGGAAAACGCCTATTTCATTAAGCTGCGGGAGCCGGGTTTTCAGGATAAAAGCCCCCGGGAAATTGCCAAGGAAATGTTCTCCTATTCCGACGGTGCCTTAATGAGCATGAAAAAGGATGCTTTTGGCAACATTGGCGGGGTGATTTCCCTCAATTCTGACTCCTGGGCGGAAAAGATCCGCACGTTGCTGATCCTCACCGAGGGTTTCGTAACCTATGGGGGTTTGGCGGGTCGGGACCTGGAAGCTTTGGCCATTGGGTTGGAAGAGGTGCTGGAAGAGGACTACCTGCGCTACCGCATTGCTTCCACCGCTTACGTGGGCAAGCACTTGGAGGCGGAGGGGGTGCCGTTGTTGAAGCCCTTTGGAGGGCACGCCATTTACTTAAACGGGCGGAAGTTCTGCGAGCATTTACAAGATGAGCAGTTGCCGGGGTGGTCCCTGTCGGTGGCGCTTTACGAGCACGCGGGGATCCGTGCTTGCGAAATCGGCAATGTGATGTTCGGCCGGAGGAAACCTGACGGAAGTTGGCAATGGCCGGCGCTGGATTTGGTGAGGTTGGCCATTCCCCGTCGGGTTTACACCCAAAGCCACATGGATTACGTGGTGGAGGCCATTGGTGAGCTGTACCGGAAGCGGCAGGAAATCCGCGGATTGACGTTTGTGCAGCGCCACGATGTGTTGCCGCACTTTTCAGCCCGTTTTAGAAAAGTTTAGGGAGCCAAGGCGCTGGTTTTTTGATAGGATTACCTCGTGGTTTCCGGCAAAGGAGCAAGAGCGCAGTGTGGATTTAAGGAGCAACTATGTTCTTCCTGGCTTGGTTTAGCGTGCTCGGGCAGCTAGTGGCGACGGGCTTAGCCTTGTTTTTTCTCCGGCGGACAGGAAAAGGCCTGGGCTGGACCTTTTGGGCCATCTCCCTGGGGTTCATAGCGCTGCACAACCTACTGGTTTTCGGACCCGGCCTCGTTGACCCCTCGGCGCGGAAGCCGCCCACTTGGGATGTGTTGATTGCCTCCGGGCTTGCCCTTTTTTCCCTGTTGGCGGTGGGTTTGGTGGGCCGTGGGTTGGGTCGGTGGGTGAAACAGTGGACGCGTTTCGAGGAGGGCGAGCGGGAGGCGAACGAGGAGCGGGTAAGGCTGGCGGAGCTGCTGTCGCGCTTGCCCGTGGGTGTGGCCGTGGAGTTGGAGGACAAGCTGGCCTACGTGAACACTTCCTTCTGTCAGCTGGTGGGCGCCGAGGACTGGGTGTGTCGGCAGCACTCCTTGCAGGACTTCCTGGTCCCTGAAGACCGGCAGACCTTGCAGCAGTTGGAAGCCACATCCAGCTCGGAGACGCTGCGCGTGGAGGTGCGTTTTCAGCGAGCCCATGGCAGCCCGCGCTGGGTGGCGCTGCGGCGGCACCGCGGCCTGTGGCAGGGGCGTTTGGCCATCTTTTGGGTCTGCGCGGACATGAGCGAACAAAAGGAACGGGAAGCGCAGGAGACGGCGACGGAAGCCCTTTTCGCCCAGGGACCTGTGGTGCTCATCCGCTGGCGTCCCGCACCTGCCCGCAACGTGATCCTCGTCTCGGAGAACATCGCCCAATGGGGTTTTGATCGTCGTCAATTGCTGGCTGACCCGGATTCGTTCTACAAATGGGCTCACCCCGAGGATAGGGAACGGGTGCAACGGGAAGCCCAAGGGTTTTTTGCCAGCGGTGCGGAGAGTTGGTCACAGAGCTACCGGCTCCTCTGCCCCGACGGTCGGGTGCGGTGGATTTTTGACCGTACGGTGGTGGTGCGGAACGCCCACGGGGAGGTGGTGGCGTTTGATGGGTACCTCCTGGACGTCACCGAGGCCTGGCAAGCGCAGGTGGCGCTGGAGCGGGAGCGGGCCCGCTCAGCGGCGGCTCTGGAGGCCACCGGTGAGGTGGTTTACGACTGGAACATTCAGACCGGTGAGATCAACTGGAACCGCAACGTGGAACGTGCCTTTGGCTTGACCCCTGAGGAGATGGGGGGGATTGACCGTTGGGAGGAGCGAATTCACCCGGAGGACCGGCAGCGGGTGCTCAAGCTCTTACACCAAGCGGTCTACGAAGGCGTGCCGTTTGAGACGGAGTATCGCTTCCGCCGAGCCAACGGGAGCTACGCTCACGTGCTGGACCGGGGAAAGGTGGAGCGAACGCCGGAGGGTGTCCCAGTGCGCATGGTGGGTGCCATGGCGGACCTGAGCGCCCAAAAACAGCTGGAAGAGCAGCTACGCCTTGCCCAACGCCTGGAGGCCTTGGGTCAACTGGCAGGTGGGATAGCCCACGACTTCAACAACATCCTCACGGCCATCTTCGCCTCGGTGGATTTCTTGCAGGGAAAGCTGCCCGCCGATTCCTCGGCTGCGGGTGATGTGAGGGTGATCCGCGAAGCGGCGCAGCGGGCGGCAGCCCTGACGCGGCAACTTTTGGCCTTTGCCCGGCGTCAGGTGATGGAACCGCAAGACTTGGACCTCAACGCGTACTTATCCCACAGCCTGGAGATGGTGCGCCGGGTGCTGCCGGAAAATATCGCACTGGACTTCATCCCAGGCCAGCGCCTGGGGACGGTGTACGCCGATCCAGGTCAATTGGACCAGGTGATCTTAAACTTGGTGGTCAATGCCCGCGACGCCATGCCGGCAGGTGGCATCTTAACCGTGGAGACGGAAAACGTGCTGATCAACGGGGACTACGTGCGGGAACACCCCTGGGCCAAAGAGGGACGGTACGTACTGCTGTCCATCAGCGACACCGGTGTGGGGATGGATCGGGCCACTTTGGATCGGGCGTTGGAGCCTTTTTTTACGACCAAGGAACCCGGCAAGGGAACTGGCTTGGGCCTCTCCACGGTTTATGGCATCGTGAAACAGCATGGAGGGTTGCTGCACCTCTACTCCGAGCCGGGTAAGGGAACAACGGTCAAGGTATACCTTCCCATCGTCCAGCGACGGGCGGTGGACGTGGGTGGTAAATTGGCAGGGCCGTTGGTGGGTGGCACGGAAACCATTTTGGTGGTGGAGGATGAGGAGGCGGTACGCCGGGTGCTGGCAGAGGCTCTGGCCGGGTTTGGCTACCGGGTGCTCACGGCTGCCAACGGTGTTGAGGCTCTGGCCGTCGCTGAGAGGCACGGTTTTGCCGTGGACCTGGTCCTGACCGACGTGGTGATGCCCCACATGGGGGGATGGGAGCTTTACGAGAAAATCGCGGCGCGTGCTCCCGGGGTGCGCTTTTTGTTTTCCACCGGCTATTCGGAAAACGCCGTGCACCAGAACTTCCAGAAAAAACCGGGCATTCACCTCATCACCAAACCCTATGGTCTGGAGGCACTGGCCCGAAAAGTGCGCGAAGTGCTTGATTTGCGACGGGATGCGGAAACCTCGCCGGGCCTTTGACCAAAGCAACGTCCCAAACCGGGCGGTTTGAAGAGTAGTTTAAGCACGGTATGGTAACCGCGCATGTGGTGCTGCTCAGCCCAGAAATTCCGCAAAATACCGGCAACATCGGTCGCACGTGTTTGGCCTTCGGAGCTCAGCTCCACCTGGTGCGACCCTTGGGTTTTTCCCTGGCGGCATCGGCCCTGAGGCGGGCCGGTTTGGACTACTGGGAGCATGTTCAGCCGGTGGTTTGGGAAAGTTGGGCGGCTTTGGCGGCCGGATTGTGGAAACTGGGAGAGCCCTACTTTTTTACGGCGGAAGGGGAGCTCTGCCTGTTTGATCTCCGGTTTGAGGGTGTTCCGGTGCTGATCTTTGGCAGGGAATCGGTGGGCTTGCCAACAGAACTTCGCCAGGAGTACGCTTCCCGACTGGTCCGGGTGCCCCTGGAGCCTGGTGTGGTGCGGTCGCTGAACCTGGCCTCCTGCGTGGCCATCGCGCTGGCTCAGGTGTACCGGCAAAGGTGGGTGGAAATAACCCGCGGCCAGTCGGGGTTTCGGTCGGTGTGAACGGGACATTCTTATGGGAGGACGAGATGAGGAGAGCATTGGGTGGTTTGTGTTTTTTGGCGTTCGCCGCGGTGGCGTCAGGTGACGAGGCAAAAAAGGTGTGGAGTATTGACCCCTCGCACTCCTCGGTGGCGTTTTCGGTGCGCCACATGATGGTGGCCAACGTGCGTGGGGAATTTACGAAGTTCTCCGGCACCGTCACCACCCAAGGGGTGCAGCCACAAACCGCTGAGGTTTCGGTGACCGTGGATGCGGCCTCCATTGATACGCGCAACGCCGATCGGGACAAGCACCTCCGTTCGGCGGATTTTTTGGACGTGGAAAAGTTTCCAACCATCACCTTCACCTCAACCCGCGTTGAGCCTGCTGGGACGGGCAAGTTTAAGGTGGCGGGGAATTTGACCATCAAGGGGGTGACCAAGCCGGTGGTACTTGAGACGGAGGTCAGTGGACCCATGAAGGACCCGTGGGGCAACCTACGGGTGGGAGTACACGCCATCGCCACC
>JANXCP010000049.1 GCA_025060245.1 Thermoanaerobaculum sp.
ACCAGTGGCCTTGGGCACGGCACTGCTGTTGTTCCTCCGCGAGCCCCCGGGAGCGTGGCTGGAGGCGGCGGTGGGGTTCACGTTTCGCTTTCCCGGGGTGGTGTTGGCCCAGTTCACGGTGGTCCTGGCGCTCATGGTGCGCACCGCCACTGCCGCCTTTGCCCATGTGCCGGCGGAGTGGGAGCAGCACGCCTTCACCTACGGCGCGCAACCCTTCTTCGTGCTCACCCGTGTGACGTTGCCCATCGCCAAGCCGGGGCTTTTGGCTGGGTTGGTGTTGAGCTTTGCCCGTGCCCTAGGGGAGTTTGGCGCCACCGTGACCGTGGCGGGAACCATCCCTGGGCGCACCGAAACCCTGGCCACCGGCCTCTATTTGGCGCTGGCGGCGGGGGAGCTGCGCTTGGCGGCGCAGCTGGCCCTTTTGCTGGTGATCGCCGCGGCGCTGGTGCTCCTGCTGGTGCGGCGCTGGGAGGGGCGGTGACCCCCGCCCTGGAGCTATGCCAGCTGGAGGTGCACCGCGGCACCTTTCGCCTCGGCCCTCTCAACCTGGCCCTATCCCCCGGCGAATACTTGGTGATCTTGGGCCCCTCCGGTGCGGGCAAAACCATCCTGTTGCAAACCCTCGCCGGCTGGCACTCGCCCGCACGCGGCAGCCTCCGCTGGCACGGCACCGAGCTGGCCCTCATCCCCCGCACCTCCCGCCGCTGCGCCTTCCTTTCCCAAAACGTACCGCTTTTGCCGCACCTCACGGTGGTGGAGAACCTCCGCTTCGGCGTAGCCTGCCGCGGGGAATCGGTGGATCCCCACCTGGAAGACCACCTGGTGGTGGCTCTTGGCCTAACCCACTGCCTGAAGCGGAGGGACATCGCCACCCTCTCCCGCGGAGAGCAGCAACGGCTGGCCCTGGCCCAGGCGCTTCTCACTCGTCCCCAGCTGCTCCTCTTGGATGAGCCCTCCACCGCCCTGGATCCCCACCGCAAGCCCGAGCTCTGGCAGCTGTTGCGCCAACTGCACCGGCAGTTAGGGGGCACCGTGGTGCACGTGACCCACGATCGGCAGGAGGCCTTTTTCCTCGGTCACCGCATTGCCGTTTTGCTGGCAGGCTCCCTGCAGCAGGTGGCGCCCCCTCAGCAGCTCTACCGCCACCCCGCCAACCTCGCCGTGGCCCGCTTCCTGGCGCCGGAAAACCTTTGGCCAATACAGGCACGCCAACAGCAACAGCAGCTCACCCGGGTACTCCTTGCCGACCCGCCGGTGGAGCTGCGCCTGGTGGACCCAGGCCACGGCTCCCACGTGGGGATTCGGCCCGAAGAGGTGGCCTTGATTGACCCGCAGCGCCCTTTGGGCCCGCAGGTGCGGGAAAACCTCTTTGCCGCACAAGTGCAGGACCTGGTGTTCCTGGACGGCCAAGCGCAGGTCCACTTGCGCACCCGCGAGGGGCTGCCGGTGGTGGCCCGCCTGCCCCTCTGTACCGCCCTGGACCGCCAGCTCCAAGCAGGCTCCCAAGTGCACATTTGCCTCAAGCAGCGCTCCCTGTACCTGGTGGGGGACGTGCCGCGTGATTAGGGGGTGAGCCAGTCGCGAAAGCGTTTCTGGGCGAGGAAGAACTCCACACCCTGGCGAAAGTCCTCCTGTTGCCGCTGGGTCGCGTTGAGGTGAGCAGCCCGCGCCAGGTGTTGCTCCAGCTGCGGGTGGGCCAACTCCAACAGCATGCGCTTGGTGGCCGTCACTGCCGAGGGTGCGGTCTTTTGCGCCGCCTCCAACGCCAGCTCCTCCGCTCGCTGCCGCGGTGAGGCAACCACCTCGTCCACCAAGCCTAATGCTTTCGCCTCCTCTGCCGGCAGGGGGCGAGGGTTGAGGAACAGCTGGGCGAGGCGCGCGCTGGGCAGGCGGCGGAGGAGCAGCACGCTGATCAGGGCTGGCACGAACCCCAACCGGAGCTCGGAAAACTGGAACACCGCCGTGGGGGAAGCCACCACAAAGTCGCAGGCGCAGGCTAAGCCCGCGCCACCCCCAAAGGCGGAGCCCTCCACCGCCGCCACCGTGAGGTGGGGAAAGTGCACCAGGGCGGCGAACAGCGCCGCCAAGCGGTTGGCTTCCCGCAGGGCCTCCGCCGCATGGGACAGCGACTCGGCCAGCTCCCCCAGGTGGGCGCCAGCGCAGAAATGACCGCCGCTGCCGGCGAGGATGAGGGCGCGGAGGTTCTCCCCCCGCAGCCGCGACAGGTGTTCGGTCAGCAGGTCCACCACCTCCCGGGACAGGGCGTTGCGCGTTCGTGGTTGGACCAGCTCGAGAAAGGCCAAGGCGTGACGCCGCTCCAGACGAACCGGTTCCATGGGTGCATGCTAGCACCGCTGGTTTTCGTGTAGGCTTCCAGGCCATGGGTCGTTGGCGTGTGACCGTGGCTTTTTGGGCGCACCTCCTGCGCGACCTGGTGGGCACCTTCCTGGCTCGGTGGCGCCGGTTCTTTCGCCGCGTGGTGTACGGCGAACAAAGCCTCGTGGTGGGGGTGGATATCTTCCCCTTTTTTGAGCGCATGACCGGTGTGGGTTGGTACGCCTGGAACCTGCTGGAACAGCTTCCCAAGGCAGACCCAAACCTTTACCTAAACCTCTACGCCCACGCCTTTGCTGCCCCGGACGAGCCAGCTCCTCCACCCTTGCCCCTTTCGCCGCGCACCCGCTTCCGCTTCCACCACATTCCCGCAGGGTTCCTGTTGCCGATTCCCGCCACCATTGGCTTCCTGCGCAGCGTGGTGGAACCCTTGCTGATGTTCTTGGATGGCAACGATGTGTTCTTTGCCCCCAACTTTTTTCCGCCACGCCGGCACCAGGCGGCCATCCGCCGCCTGGTGGTGACCGTGCACGATTTGGGTTTCGTCCGTCTGCCTGCCACCGTGCAACAGGAAACCCTGGACAACCTCCGCCGGCGGCTGCCCGAAACCCTTGCCCAAGCCACCAAGATCATCGCCGTCTCCCAGGCCACGGCTGAGGACTTGATCCACCTCCTGGGGGTCAACCCAAGTCGGATCCACGTGATCCATGAAGGGGTGGATCCGCGGTTATTGGAAGAAAAGGCCGCCCCTCCTGCCCATCTTCCCCAACGCTACCTGCTGTTCGTGTCCACCCTGGAGCCGAGGAAAAACCTCTTGGGGCTGCTCCGCGGGTTTCGCCTGGCGGTGGAGGCGGGTTACCCTGGCCACCTGGTTCTCGTGGGCCGGTGGGGGTGGCGCACAGAAGAGGCGCAGCACGAGCTGGCCACCTCACCGGTGCGGGGCCGCATCCTCCACCTGGATTACCTGCCCCGAGGGACCCTCACGGCGGTGCTGCGCCAGGCCGAGGCGCTCCTCATGCCCTCTTGGCTGGAGGGCTTTGGCCTGCCGGTGGTGGAAGCCATGGCCTGCGGTGTGCCGGTGGTGGTGGCCAACACCTCCTCCCTGCCGGAGGTGGCAGGGGAAGCGGGGCTCCTGGTGGACCCAGCCAAACCCGAGGAGCTGGCCGCTGCCATCCTGCGCCTGGCCAACGACCCCCCATTGCGCCAACGGCTGGCCGCCTTAGGCCGCCAGCGCGCCCAACTGTTCCGTTGGGAGCTGGCGGCGCAAGCCACCGCTGGGGTGTTGCACCAGGCCGCCGGCCAGCCGGCGTATTTTCCCGATGCGTATCGCGTTTGACGCCCGACCCCTGGTGGGTCCCCGCACCGGTGTGGGGGTATGGCTGGAAGGGCTGCTGCAGCAGCTGGTCAACACCACCCCCTTCCAGGCGGAGCTTCACCTGCCGCGCCGGGAGGAGCTGCACCTGCCACCCCCCCTCGCCTCCCTGTCCCAGCTGGCCCCCCCACTCCCCCTGCCGGGAACCCTGTGGCTGCTCACCTACGCGGCGACGCAAGTGGCGGGTGCAACGCTGTTTGTCGGCACGCTGGGGGTTTTACCGCGGCGTTTGCCTGTACCGGCGATCCTCACCCTCCACGACCTCACCCCATGGACCCGCCCCCACCAGCACCGGCTGCTCAACCGGTTCTGCTTCAACGCTTATGTGGAAGAGTCCCTGGCCCAGGCGGAGGTGGTGGTCTGCGACAGCCACGCCACCGCCCGCCGGTTGGCCAGGCTCCTTCCAGGACGGGCCCGGCGGGTCAAGGTCATCCCCTTGGCCGTGGACGAGTTTTTCTCACCCGGACCGGAAGACCCGGTGCAAGTGCGCGGCCGTTTCGCCCAGGGGCGACCGTTCATCGTGCAACTGGGCACCCTGGAGCCGCGCAAGGGGGTGGCCACCCTCATCGCTGCCCACGACCTCCTGGTGGCCTCCCACCCCCAGGCTCCCGACTTGGTGTTAGCGGGGGGTCGTGGGTGGGGCGGCGCATTTTTGTCGCGAGCCCTCCGGCGCCACCGCGATCCCCAGCGCGTGCACCTGCCCGGCTACGTCAGCCGCCAGGAAGCCCGCTCCCTGCTCCGCTGCGCGGAGGTGGTGGTGCTAGCGTCGGAGGAAGAAGGTTTTGGTCTGCCGCTGGCCGAGGCCCTCTGCTGCGGGGCGGCCTGTGTCGCCTCCGACGAGGAGGCCCTGGTGGAAGTGGCGGCAGGGGCGGCGCTCCATGCCCCCCGCGGCGATGCCCAGGCCCTGGCCCAGATCCTCCAGCAGGCCCTGCAGCCCCAAGCCCGCCAAGCGCTGCAGGAACAGGCCCGCCGGCGCGCGCCCCAGTTGCGCTGGCAGCGGGTATGGCCCAAATGGCTGCAGCTCCTCCTGGAGGTGGCCGAAGGGGGGGGCTAGAATGCCCGCGGATGGTGACGGTGGCCTTAGACGCGCGCAAGCTGCCGGATTTCGGCATCGGCAGCTACCTCGCCGCCCTCATCCACCACCTGCCTCCTTTGACACCCCAATGGCGGTGGGCCCTTTTGGTCACCTCCGAGGGTCGCCACCTGTTACCCCCTTTGGCGGAAAACGCGCAGGTGGTGGTGGTGGAGGCCAAGGGGTACTCCCTGCGCGAGCAAGTACGGGTGCCCTGGGCCTTGTACGCTCTGGCTCCGCGACTGGTGCACATCCCCCATTACGTGATCCCGTGGGCTTTTGTGGGCAAGATGGTGGTCACGGTTCACGACCTCATCCACGTGCTGTTTCCCCAGTTCTTGCCCCACCCCGCCGGCTACTTCTACGCCACCACCATGATCCGCAGGGCGCTGTCGCGGGCTAGCCGGGTGATTGCCGTCTCCCAAACCACCGCCCAGGACTTGGTGCGGCTTTTCGGGGCGGTCAGCCACAAGGTTACGGTGATCCCCAACGGTGTGGAGGCGGCCTTTTTTTCCCCCCAGGATCCCCAGGAGGAGGAGCGGCAACGGCGGCAACTGGGACTGGATCAGCCGTACTTTCTGTTCGTGGGCAACCACAAGCCGCACAAGAACGTGGAAACGGTCCTCAAGGCCTACCAGCTCCTGGTCCACCACCGCAGTGGCGCTGTACCCTCTTTAGCGTTGGCAGGCGGGTTCGCCGCCACTGGGCCCCTGGCAGTGCGCATTGCCGCCCTGGGACTGGCAGAGCGCGTGCGGATCCTGGGTTTTCTTCCCCGCTGGCAGCTCTTGGCCGTCTACCGCGGCGCCCTGGCATTCCTTTACCCTTCCCTGTACGAGGGTTTTGGGCTGCCGGTGTTGGAGGCGGCAGCCTGTGGGGTGCCGATCATGGCCTCGGACATCCCCGCGGTGCGGGAAGTGCTGGGGGATGCCGTGCTCAAGGTGAACCCCAAGGACGTGGTGGAGCAAGCCCAGGCCATGGCCCGCCTGGCTGAGGATGGTCAGCTCCGCTCCCAGCTCGCCAGCGCTGCCCGCCAAAGGGCTGCGGCTTTTCGCTGGGAGCAAACAGCTCAAGCCACCCTGGCGGTGTACCGCCAGGTGCTTGGAGCAACCGCATGAAGGTGGCGTTGGTTCACGACTGGCTGACGGGGATGCGCGGTGGGGAAAAGGTGTTGGCGGAGGTGGCCAGCTTTTTTCCCACCGCACCCATCTTCACCCTGCTGTACCGCAAGGGCAGCATCTCGGGTGAGTTGGCGAGGCACCCCATCCAGGTGAGTTGGCTGCAGAGGTGGACCCTTGGCGGCCGCTTTTACCGGCCGCTGCTCCCCCTCATGCCACGGGCGGTGGAGGAGTTGAACCTCTCCGGTTTTGACCTGGTCATCTCCTCCAGCCACTGCGTGGCCAAAGGGGTCATTCCTTCCCCAGGTGCCGTGCACATCTGCTACTGCCACACCCCCATGCGCTACGCCTGGGACCAACGCGATGCCTACCTGCGCCGGGTGCCGTGGGTCCTGCGGGGGTGGGTGAAACGGCGGCTGGCCTACCTTCGTCTGTGGGACGTGGTCTCCTCAGCGCGGGTGGACCACTTTGTCGCCAACTCCCAGCTGGTGGCGCGGCGGATTCGGCACTACTTCCGCCGGGACGCGGAGGTGATCCCTCCACCGGTGGATACCGAGTTCTTCACCCCGGGCAACGGCAAGGGGAAGCACCTGTTGATGGTGGCGGCCCTGGTTCCGTATAAACGAGTGGAAGTGGGCATCGCCGTGGCGAAAGCCTTGCGCCGGGAACTGCGGATCGTTGGGGAAGGGCACCTACGGCGCCACCTGGCCCGCTCCTGTCCGGAACAGGTTACCTTTTTAGGTCGGGTGAGTGACGAGCGACTGCGGGATGAGTACCGTCAGGCGGCGCTGCTGTTGGTGCCCAACGTGGAGGATTTCGGTATGGCCACCGTGGAGGCCTTGGCCTGCGGCACACCGGTGGTGGGCCTGGCAGGATCGGGAACGGCAGATATCGTGGTGGATGGGGAACACGGTCTTCTGGTCGAGGATCCCTCGGTGGAAGCCCTGGCGCAGGCCTGTCAGCAGGCTCTGGAGCGCCATTTTTCGCCAGCCGCCTGCCGAGAGCGGGCGGAGAGCTTTTCCCGCAGCCGCTTCCGCCGACGCTTCCGCTACCTTTTGGAACGGGTGGGTGTGCCCCTATGATCTACCACAAGCTCCGCTTGCAGCGGACCCTGGTGCTGGGCCTGGACTTGGCCCTCACCTACCTGGCTCTCATCTTGGCGTACCACCTGCGCTTTACTTGGGAAATCGTACCCGTCACCAAGGGTGTGCCCCCCTTTGAACCCTACCTGGCCCTGATCCCCATCATCACCTTGGTGTGGCCCGTGGTGTTTTACTTTCGCGGGCTGCTCACAGGGCGACCGCGACGTTCACGCATTGACGAGGTCTTGGCCGTGCTCACCGCTGTGGCCTTGGCCATGTTGGTGCTCAACGCCGGCCTGGCGTTTTACCGGGGCTTTAGCTACTCCCGGCTGACGTTGGCCCTTTTCGCCGCGCTGGACTTCGCCCTGGTAGCTTTGGGCCGCCTCCTGTTCTGGTTTGCCATGGGGAAGGTGTGGGCTGCCCCACACCGCCGGCAACGAGCGGTGGTGGTGGGCACCGGCGAACTGGCCAAAGCGGTGGCGGAAAAGCTTTCCCGGCACCGCGAGTTGGGGCTGGACGTGGTGGGCTTTGTGGAAGAAAACGGGGGGGCACGGGGAAAGGTAGGGGAATGGCCGGTCCTGGGCGGGTTGGGGGGACTGGAGCGGCTGGTGCGGGACCACCAGGTGGAGCTGCTCTACGTGGCCTTGCCCCTGCGCAGCCAGCACAAGGTCACCAAGATCCTGCGGGTGGCGGAAGCCTTGCTCTTGGACGTGCGGGTGGTGCCGGACCTTCTGCAGTACTACGCCCTGCGCGCCGGGGTGGAGGACCTGGATGGCATTCCCGTCATCAACCTCACCGCCATCCCCCTCGCGGGTTGGAACAGCTTCATCAAGCGCTCCGTGGACCTCACCCTCTCCTTTCTCGGCTTGCTGTTCCTCTGGCCGGTGATGGCGGTCATTGCCCTGGCCATTTACCTGCAAGACCGCGGGCCCATTTTTTACCGCCAGCTGCGCATGGGTTTGGATGGGCGCCCCTTTTGGATCCTCAAGTTCCGCACCATGGTGGTGGATGCGGAAAAGCTCACCGGTCCACGCTTTGCCCAGCCTAACGACCCCCGCGTCACCCCCGTGGGGGCTTTCCTCCGGCGCTACTCCTTGGATGAGCTTCCCCAGCTGTGGAACGTCTTGAAAGGCGAGATGTCCCTCGTGGGTCCCCGCCCGGAACGCCCGGAGTTCGTGGCGCGGTTCCGCCAGCGCTTCCCGGAGTACATGGCCCGCCACCGGGTCAAGGCAGGGCTCACCGGGTGGGCCCAGGTCAACGACCTGCGTGGCCAGTCCTCCCTGCGCAAGCGCATCGCCTACGACCTGTACTACATTGATAACTGGTCCTTAGCCTTGGACTTCAAGATCCTCTTCCTCACCTTGGTGCGCTTCTGGCGCCACCGCCACGCCTACTGACCCGGGCCGCTTTTCCTTGCGCTCAGCACACCCGCCTCGCCCCCCAAGGGGATGGACGGGGTTTTCACCCACGGGTAGGTTCGGGTCTGAGGCACCAAAGCTCCAGCTCAGGTTTTTTCTCCTTACTTTTCCGCCTTCCACGGACCGCTTGAGACACAGTTGGCGCTTGCTTTCCCCGCCGGCCGGTGGACAGGGCGGTTGTTCGCCCCTGCTAAACCTTGCGCCCAATTTCCCCGCGCCGCAGGCGGCGGTACAGCTCCAAGGCCTCCCGTAGGATGGTCAAGGCCTCCTCCGGCCCCATGAACTCCTCCACCACCACTTCCTTGTGCTCCAACGCCTTGTAGTCTTGAAAGAAGCGCTTGATCTCCCGCAGGGTGTGGGCCGGCAGCTGGCCGTGATGGGTGTAGTCGGCAAACGCCGGATCGTCCACCGCCACGGCCAAGATCTTGTCGTCCAGTCCCTTTTCGTCGCGCATCCGCATGGACCCAATGGCGCGGGCCTGCACCACCGTGAGGGGGTGCACCGGCTCCTGCATGAGCACCAGCGCATCCAGAGGGTCCCCATCGTCGCAAAAGGTGCGGGGGATGAAGCCGTAGTTGGCGGGATAGTAGACGGCAGAATACAGCACCCGGTCCAGGCGCAGAAACCCCGACTCCTTATCCAGCTCGTACTTGTTCTTGCTCCCCATGGGGACTTCAATCACCACGGGAAAGGCCTTTTCCACAATGTGGTCGTCCACGTACACGTCATGCCATGGGTGCATAGCTACCCCCTCCTTGCGCCGTACACTCACCGCAGGGGCAGGCTCGGCGCAGGCTTTCCAGGTGGTAAATGCCGAAATCGTGCCCGTCCCCCCACACCACCTGCAACCCGTAGTGGCCCACCCGCCGCACCGCCACCGGTACAAAAGCCTCCGGCGGCAGCGGCCGCAGGGTAGGGAGGGTCCTGCGACCAAAAAGGTGTGCTTCCCCCTTGCACGAGGCACAGGTGCAGGCCCGCCGTAGTTGGGGCCCGGGAAAGTACGACTCGTGGCCGTCCTCCCATAGACAAACCACCTCGTCCCCCACCACCATGGCTTCGCGCAGGCGGAAGCGATCCTCCATGCGTGCATGATACTGTTTTCCTGACGAGGTGCCGGCACCGTGGACGCGGTGGTTGTGGGAAACGCGCCCTTCGCCTTCTGGCCCCAGGCCTTCCGGTGGGCCCGCCAGGCCTCCCTCTTGGTGGCCGCCGATGGGGGGGCCAACCACCTGGCACGCGTGGGCTTACGACCCCATGCGGTGGTCGGGGATTTGGACTCCATCCTGCCGGAGGTGCGGGCATGGGTCGGGGAAGAGCGGTTAGTGCCCCGCCCCAACCAGGACTTCCCCGATTTGCACAAGGCGTTGGCCTTCGTGCAGGAGCGCGGGGCCAAAACCGTGCGCGTGGTGGCGGCCACTGGTGGGCGCCTGGACCACACCTTGGAAAATTTGGCCATCCTCGGCCGCTTCGCCCACCTTCTGGCCTGCGAAATCTGCGAGCCCCAGCAGCGTGTGGTGGCGGTGGTCCAGGAAGCCAGCTTTGCCGTGACCCCCGGGGCTACCGTTTCCCTCATGCCCCTGGACCCCTGCCCCAAGGTGTGGACCGAGGGGTTGCACTGGCCCCTCCACGGGGAGCCCCTCACCTTGCTCCAGCGCACCAGCCTCTCCAACCGTGCTGACGCCCCGCAGGTTCGGGTGCGAGTGGAAGGTGGGGTGCTGTTGGCCTTTTTGCCTTGGTAGCATGGAGCCGTGCAGTACAAGATGGCAGGCTCGCCCCGCTGGCTGCAAGCCTTTTACCGGGCTTACTTCGCCTTCTGGATCCCTGCCCTCGCCTGGGCGGCCACCTGGTGGCCGCTGGGGCTCATGTACTGGATGGCCCGGTGGCTGGTGATTGCCCCTTTTGCCCTGGTGCGCCCCAAGTACATGCGCGCAGTCTGCAGCAACTTAAGCCGCATCTTAGGCCTACCGCCTCACCACCGGCAGGTGCGGCGCACCGCCTGGCGCATGATGTGGGAGCACGCCTACCACTGGGTGGATTTTTTCCGCTACGCCCCCGCCTCGGCGGAGAAGCTGCGGCAGCAGATCGCCGTCTTGGAGGGGTGGGAACGGTTCACCGAAGCCCGCCAAGGAGGGCGGGGGGTTCTCCTGCTCACCGCCCATATGGGCAACCCCGAGGTGGGGGCGGTGACCCTCGGCAAGCACCTGGGGACGGTGCACGTGCTCTACTGGCGGGACCGCTTTGCCAAGGCGGAGGAGTTTCGCGCGCGCCTGCGCCAGCTGGGCAACGTGCGGGGGATCCCCGTGGACGCCTCTCCCCTGTCGGTGGTGCCGGCCCTGCGCGTGCTACGCAGCGGCGGCGTGCTCGCTTGCCACGGCGACCGCGACTTCAACGACCAAGGGTGGCTCGTCCCTTTTTTTGGTAAGCCCACCTCTTTTCCCCCTGGCCCCTTTTACCTGGCCGCCCGGGGTCGCGCCCTGGTGATCCCCACCTTTTTCCTGGTGGAGCCAGATCGCCGGTTCCGGGTGGTGTACGAAACCCCCATGGAGGTCCCGGAAGACACCAGCGAAACCACCCTCAGACCGTACCTGGAGCAATGGGTGGCCCTTTTGGAACGCTACGTGCAGCAGTACCCCCACCAGTGGTACTGCTTTTACCCCTTTTGGGGAGGCCACGCCTAACACCCCTGCGCCGCTGCCCTGCCTTGGGCTCACGGCGCCTGCGGGTGCGGGACGGCGGGCAGGGAAAGCTCCAGCCGCAGGTCGTGGCTCAAGGATCCCTGCCACAGGGTCACGGGCAAGGGGACTCCTTGGCCCATGAGGGTGATGAGGCGGTAGGTGCCCGCCGGCAGGTTGGTGAATGCAAAGCTTCCGTCCTCCCCCACCGTGGTGTGCGACCGCCGCGGCTCACCCTCCGTGCCCTCCAACACCAAGACTCGGCCTTTGACCCCCTGGCCCTGGGGGGCCACCAGGCGCCCACGCAGGGTTAGGTTCCCGCCGCCACAGTCCAAAACCAGCTCCCCCTGCGACGGCAACCGGCTGCGGCCGCTGCACGGGGCAAAGCCCGGGCTCCGCACGATCCAGGAAAACTCCTCCGGCACCCCAGCGCCCAGGAAAAACCCGCCGGTTTCATCCACGTCCACCACCCAAGGGGTACTGCCCAGGACCCACAGCTGGGCACCCCGCCCCGGGGGCAGGCCTAATACTCGCCCCTTGACCACCTTGCTGGGCCTGAGGGCCACCACCACCTTGTCCTGCCGGCGCACCGGCAAGGTGAGGGGGGTGTACCCTTCGGCGGAGACCGTCAACGTGGCAAAGCCGTGGCAGAGGCCGGCCAAGGTAAAGGCCCCGCTGGCATCGGTGGTGACTTCTGGCCCCCAGTCACCCAAGATTCTGACCTTCGCGGAGGCGATGGGGCGCCGCTGGTCGGCCTCCACCACCTGACCCTGGATGACCCCCGCCGGCTCCAAGGTGAGGGTGGCGGCTTGTCCCTCCGCCGGCAGAGCAACGGGCGGTTGCCAGCAAAACCCTGGCTTCCTCGCCTCCGCGGTGCAGCGAGCCCCCGCCGGCACCCACAGCGTAAAGTTCCCCTCGCCGTCGGTGAGGGTTTGCTGGTAGAGCTGCCCTTCGCAGCGCACACTCACCTCCGCCTGCGCCACACCCTGGCCGGAGTGGGAATCCCGCACCTGACCCGCCACCTGCTGCGGCCGGGTCAAGAGCACCTCCACCTCCCCCTGGTCCGGCGCCACCTCCCCGCGCGCCGGGGCATACCCCTCCGCCTGCACCGTGTAGGAGGCGGGCAGCGCGGCCAACGGACGCACCACTTCCGCTTCCCCGTCCTTGCCGATCACCTGGCGGGTGGGCAGGGCCAGAGGAACAGGTTGACCGGCAGGCAGGGACCCCCCCACCCGCAACGTGACCTGAAACTGCCGCACCGGTTCACGGCGCTCACCGTCCCGCACGAAAAAACGCACCTTGGCCAGCGGCGGTGGGGTCAAGGTCACGGGCGGACCGTCGGCAAAGGCCACCACCGGCGACGATTCGCCGTACAAGCCCAGCGCCCACACCGTCAAGGGGGCTCCCACGGGGACCCGGTCGGCGCAAAACCGGCCATCTTCCCCCACCGGCACCTCGGCAACCCTTTGCCCATCCTGGGTGATGCGCACGCGCAGCTGCTCGTCCGCCGGCCGCTCCTGGAAGGGGTGCAACTGCCCGCAGAGTGTGCCCGCGGGCACCAGGCTCACCTGCCGGCGCACCTCCCCCTCCAACAGGCGCAGGCCCGACAGGCGCGCCGGCGCGTAGCCGGCCAGGCCCAGCTCCACATCCAAGAGCACCCCGGCCCCGCGCGGCAACCCGCCCAGGCGCCAGCCATCACCCGCCGCCACCACCTCCAACACCTCCACCGGCACCACCTCGCCCGGCTGGCTGGCCAGCTCCCGCATCTCCCGCTGACTGGGGCGCAGACGCAGGTGCCATTGGGGCTTGGGGAGCCGTTCCACCGGCACCGAAACCCCCAGCACCAGCTGCGAACTGGGCTCACAGGGCAAAGGCGCCCCGCGCCAGGACTCCGGCACCTTCACCGCGGCGCAGGGAGCCACCCGCACCCAGGCACCGGCCAGCTGCGCCTGAGCAAGGGGAAGGCGGAAGGTGCAGCCTTCCCCTGCCCCCCGCACCACCTGAGTATGCTCTCCTTCCCGCACCACCGCCACCACTGGCGGTTGACACCCCTGGCCGGAAAAGGTGATGGTGGTCATGGGGGAAGCGACCGTCAGGAGGAAAAGCCATCCGCTCATGGTTGCACCACCCTCGCCAAAAACTCCTCGGCTTCCGGTGCCAGCGGCTCGGCCAACGGCCATTGGGACCGCAACTGCTCCTGCCAACCGGCAAAAGCCAACCGGCCCCCCACCAGCACCAGCAGGAAGTCAAGACACGACGCCAGCTCCCGCACCCAGTGGCTGCTCACCACCACGCTCCGCCCCACCGCCAGTTGGTCCCGCAGCAGGGCCCCTAGGCGATTCACCTGGAGGGGATCCAACCCCGAGGCGGGCTCATCCAACACCAGCACCTCGCTGTCCCCCGCCACGAGCAAGGCCAGCTCCAGGCGCCGCCGCTGGCCGGTGGAAAGGCGGGAGCCTGGCCTGCGCCACAGGTCTTGCACCTGGAACCGCTCCAGGGTGTGGGCCAGCTGGTCCTCCTGGCAACCCAGCACGCCCGCGTAGGCAGCGGCGGGCAACGGCCCCGCCACGCAGGGGAGATCCGGCAACCACCCCCATCGTGCACCGGGCAGGCGCCGGAGCAGGCCGCCGGTGGGGTGGAGCTGCCCCACCAACAGGCGCAAGAGCGTGGTCTTCCCCGCCCCGTTGGCCCCCAACACACCCACCACCACGCCCCTGGGGAGGTCCACGGTCACCTCCGCCAAGGCCCACCCTCCTTTGCCCCGCGGGTAGCGGTAGGACACGTTGACCAAAGAGGCTAGGCTTTCCGCCATGCCGCCACCAGAAACCCCAGCACGCCCCAGAGGAGAGCAGCCGCTGCCAGGCCTTGGACTATCCGCGGCGCTCCCCCTTCCAGCGACCAGCGAGGGGCCGCGGAAACAAAAAAGACCAAACTCGCCAGCTCCAGCACGAGCTTGCCCGAGACCCCCAGGGACTGCAGGACATGCTCTGCTGAGCCCACTCCTTGCAGCATCGCCACCACCCCTCCCAGGGGTGAGTTGGTGGCCACCGACCAAAAGGCCGCGGCGGCGGAGAGGGCACCGACCCAGGCCACCACCAAAACCAGGCGTAGGTGCAACTGATCAAAACCGTGACGGAAACCGGCGGTGACCACGGAAAGCACCATTGGTAGCGCGCTCAACCCCAGACGCCCCGCCCACATCGCCAGAAACCAAGGGCCTGTACCCAGGCGCATGGGGCAGAGGAGCTGTCGCAGGGCACGCTCATCCTCACCCGCCCACACAGAGCTGCCCAGCCACACAACCCAAATCCACAGCAGGGGGCCCAACAACGTGTCGGGTCGCCAAGCATCGGAGGTCACGGAAGCCACAAACGGCCTTGCCAGCAGCAGACCCACCACGGCGGGGAAGGCCAAGGACCTTCCCACCGTGAGGCCCCTGCGCACCGACCAAACGGCCAAGCGGCCCATTATGGTTGCGCGGCGGCCAAAAGCTCGCCAAAGCTCCACCGGTACACCCCCCCTTCTTCATCCCATAGGTACAGCAGCTCCCCTTGGCTCGCCAAACCGCCAAACCCCTTCACCCCGAGCCGGACCAGGGGCACCACCCGTTGCAGGGTCCCGCTCCCATCCACGAACAGAAGGGCGTTGGCGAGGCCCCGGTTGCCCCACTGCGGCACGGAAACAAAGGGCACCATGACAAAGCCCTGGGGTACTGCGGCCGCCCCCAGAAAATGGGCAGTGGGCAGCGGGCCGGGCATCTTGGCCTCGCGCCAGCGCCGCTCCTCGGGATCGGCCGTCCAGCGTGGGGACTGCCAACGCACGGGCTCACAGGACTGGGGTCCCACGCGAACCCACAGGTTGCGGTTGGGAAAGAGCAACCAGACCGCGCCACCCTGATACGCTACCCGGACCACCTGCATCACCCATAGGTTCAGGCGATCATGGGCCGTTCCCGCCGTCAGGAGGTGGTTTTCCGTCTCGTTGGGCGGGACCGAACAGGTGCGCTCCCAGAGCTTCTGCCCCTCGTGGTTCCAAGCCACCACCCCCGCGTGCCAAGGTTTGGTGACCACGGCGAGGAAGGTGACATGCTCATGGAGCGCCACAGCCAAGGCCCCTGGAGGAGTGGCCCGGCGGCCCCGCACCTGGCCAGCGCCATCCAGCTCCAAAAGCTCACCCCGCCGCAACACCACCAGACGTTCGCCAAAAGCCGCCAGCCCCTCAGCCCCCGCCACGGGGAGGGCTTGCCAACGCCCCTGGCGAAAGGCCAACACCTGGCCGGCCGCGTCCACCGTCACGAAGGTGTCCCCCCAAACGGCGCTGGCCCGGGCCGGGGGGCGGGGGGAAACCCCCGCCCCTTGCCCTTCGGTGGCCAGCCACAGCAGCACCCCCAGGCCAACCCACACCCTCAAACCCCTCCACCGTTGGCGACACAGAACGTGAACTCGGTCCAGCACCAAATCTCTCCCAGGCTCTTTTCCCACTCGCATGCATAGTATTGAGAACTTAAGCACCACGACCAAGAAAGATTTTGCCACCAATTAAAAATCCCGCCAACGAGCTGGCCGAGGAACCCCCAATGGTCAAGGGCGACATACGAAGGCTCAGCGCACGCCTGGGCGACCGTAAACCCCTCCCAGCGTCCCCAATCTTTGACTGGCAGGAATGCACCATCGTGTCCTCCTTTCCCCACCCTCCTCCAGGGGTGGCTTTTGCGCGGAGGC
>JANXCP010000004.1:0-41469 GCA_025060245.1 Thermoanaerobaculum sp.
GCCGGTGGCAGTGGTGATCAAGGCTTCAGAAATACCCGCGGCTACCGCCCCGGGGTTGGATAGACCCGCCTGGGCCAAGGTGGCAAAGGACTTGATCATGCCGGTAACCGTCCCCAAAAAGCCCATCATGGGAGAGATGTTGGCCGAGGTGGCGAGCACCATGAGCCCCCGCTCCAGCCGAGCGCTTTCAAAAACCGCTGCCGACTCAATGTTCTTCTCAATGTCCTCTTTTGGATGACCGTAACGCGCCAGAGCAGCCTTGACCACCGAGGCCACCGGTCCCTGATACTCCTCGCAAACCTTCATGGCGCCCCGCACATCCCGGTTCACCAGCAACGCCTTGCGGACCTTGGAGAGAAACTCGTTGACGTTCACCTTGGCCTTGCGCAGTGCCAACCCACGCTCCACAATAAAGGTGGCCGTCAGCAACGAAAAGACCAAAAGAGGCCACATCACAATGCCGCCTTGTTGAAAATAAAGCACGAGATCTCCGAACACGGCTTCCTCCTCACTTTCCCGGGCTTGCGCGTATTCGCGTAAGCTCCGTCAGTTTTGCCGGGTAGGGGCCACCTGCCCGCGGCTTGGTGAGGCTAGCACAGGAACAAAAGCCGAGTCAACGACCAGGGCCAGCCGCACTGGTCACCCCAGGGGCTGCAGGACTTGCAGTTCCAGCAGGTGGCACAACGCCAATGCCAACGCATCGGCGGCATCGGGGGGGAGGGGCTGGGGCAAGGAGAGGAACCGCTGGACAAACCACGCCACTTGTTGCTTTTCCGCCCGTCCATTTCCCACCACCCAGGCCTTCACCCGTGCAGGTTCATACTCCACCACCGCACATCCCTGGCTCCCCACCACCGCCAGCAGCGCCCCGCGCGTCTCAGCCAAGAGAAGGCTAGCTTTTTGAAACCTAGCGACAAAGGGGGTTTCCACCGCCACCACCTGCGGGCGCCAGGTGGCCAAAACGCTGCGCAGTTGCCCACTCAAATCGGCCAGGACCTCGGCCCGCGGTTTCGTTCTCTTGCCCTTGAGGCCGCCCCAGGCCGCCCGCACGACCCGTCCTTCTAACGCCTCAAGATAACCCCAACCCGTGACCTGGGTGCCTGGGTCCACCCCCAGCACACGCAGAGGCTCAGTGGGCTTCCAGCAGGCGGGCGTCAATGTCAAAGTTGGCCCATACGTTTTGCACGTCGTCGTGATCCTCGAAGGCTTCCATGAGGCGGATCATCTGCTCCGCTCGCTTGTCCTCCAACCGCACCTGGGTCGTCGGCACCATCTCAATCTTCGCTTGCTCCACCACGTACGACTTGGACTCTAAGGCGGCTTTGACCTTATGGAGGTCCTCAGGGGCGGTATAAATTTCGTAAAACTCCGGGTCGTCGGCAAAGAAATCCTCTGCCCCCGCCTCCAGAGCTACCTCCATCACCGCGTCCTCTGAGCCCGAACCCTTGGCAACCAGCAAGTAGCCCTGCTTTTTGAACAGGAACGCCACGCACCCGCTTTCCCCCAAGTTTCCCCCGTGTTTAGCAAAGAGGTGGCGGATCTCGGCTGTGGTGCGGTTGCGGTTATCGGTCAACACCTGCAACATGACCGCCACACCTCCCGGGCCGTACCCTTCGTACATTACCTCTTCGTAGGTGACCCCAGGCAATTCACCGGTCCCGCGCTGAATGGCTTTGGTGATGTTTTCCTGCGGCATGTTCGCTGCTCGCGCCGCCTGAATGGCCGTGCGCAGTCGCGGGTTGGCTTCGGGATCTCCGCCCCCAAGGCGGGCAGCGGTGGTGATCTCGCGGATCAGCTTGGTAAAGAGCTTGCCCCTCTTGGCGTCAAGCTTGCTTTTCTTGTGCTTAATGGTGCTCCATTTGTTGTGCCCTGACATAAGACGCTCCCGGCCTGATCAGGCCTGTCTGCTATATTCTACAACCACGGCGTTCCCTTGACGTGACCGCCAGCTGTGGGGGACAATGATCCCAGTTGGAGCGAGAGGTGGGATGGTCCCATGAAACCAACAGTCCTCCTCGTTGATTACGAGCCCCGTAACGCCACCCGGTACGCCGCCGCTCTAGCCTCCCTGGGAGTTGAGTTCCTCTCCGCCACCGATGTGGATGGGGCCGTCGCGCACTGCAGCAAGGTGGAACCCTCCCTGGTTCTGCTGACCTCCGTGCTGCCCCGCGTGAAAGTGGAGGATGCTA
The DNA here is from genome assembly GCA_025060245.1 of Thermoanaerobaculum sp. Classification (GTDB taxonomy): domain Bacteria; phylum Acidobacteriota; class Thermoanaerobaculia; order Thermoanaerobaculales; family Thermoanaerobaculaceae; genus Thermoanaerobaculum. The sequence continues at coordinate 2,190 of JANXCP010000004.1, forward strand.
TTACCCAGTTGCGCGCGCGCGCCGGTCTGCGCTCCACCCCCTTTGTGGTGTTGATGAGCGGGTACAACGGTAGGGATACGAGGGCCGACGCCGAACGCCTAGGGGCGCAAGATATTCTCCCAAAGCCCTTTTCCGATCAGCAACTACGGGATTGCGTGCGCTTTTGGCTAGAAAGCAGTGCGCGCGGTGCCAGCCTGTCGGAAAAAACCAAAGTGGAGATCTTGGAAGCCCTCAAGCAACAGGGTGCCCAGGGCGGGGGGATCACCTCCCAAGAGCTGTTTGGCGATCTTCTGGAAGAAGAGGGGCCTAGCCCCGCGGACACCCAACGGATTCGCGTGGAGCCGAAAGCACCGGTGGTGAAGAAAGTGCCGTCACCAGAGGCCACCGCTCCCCAGCCACCTTCCACCCCAGCCGTCCCGGCCCAGCCCGCTTCGCCGCCGCGCCAGGTTCCAGCTCCCAAGGGGGTGGTGGAGGATGTGGAGCGGGTATTGGAGGCTACCATCGCCGACGTCCTCAAAGGCGAGGAGAAGCGGCAAAAACCGGTTGAGGATACCGGGACCAAACGGGTGGAAGAGCTCTTGTCCCAAACCCTCTCGGGGCTCGAGGTCCCGGTCAAACCCAAACCCGCGGCCCCCCCCAAGCCTCCCACCTCCCCGGCTCCACCCACCCCGACGGCACGGCCCCAGCCTCCGCAGGTGGAGACCCCGACCCCTCCCGCCACCACTGGCACCGCCTTCGGCCAGTACGAGCTTATCGCCCACATAGCCACCGGAGGTATGGCGGAGGTCTATAAAGCGCGGATGAAAGGGCTGGAAGGGTTCCAAAAGATCGTGGCCATCAAGCGCATCCTCCCCCACCTCACCGACAACGATGAGTTCGTCACCATGTTTGTGGACGAGGCCAAACTGGCCGCCCAGCTCCAACACCCCAACATCATCCATATCTACGACCTCGGGAAGATTGACCGGTCTTACTACATTGCCATGGAGTACATTGACGGCCTGGACCTGCGCTCCATCCTGATGCGGCTCCAGGCCAAAGGACAGCGCTTCCCATTGCCCCTCGCCCTCTACGTGGGTGCACGCCTCGCCGATGCCTTGGATTACGCCCACCGAAAGCGGGATTTTAAAGGTCAAGCCATGGCGCTGGTGCACCGCGACGTTTCCCCGCAAAACGTGTTGATCTCCTACGAAGGGGAAATCAAGCTGTGCGATTTCGGCATTGCCAAAGCCGCTTCCAAGGCCTCCCACACCCGCGCCGGCGCGCTCAAGGGCAAACTGCAGTACATGTCCCCGGAGCAGGCTTGGGGCAAAGACCTGGATCACCGTTCGGACATCTTTTCCTTGGGCTTGGTGCTGTACGAAATGGTGGTAGGTCGCAAGGCTTTCAGCGGGGACTCGGAGCTATCCATCCTGGAGCAGGTGCGCAGTCCCCGCCTCACCCCACCGCGGGAGCTCGATCCCACGATTCCCCCGGAGGTGGAACAAATCCTTCTGAAAGCCCTGAAGGAAAAACGCGAGGAGCGCTACCAGTCGGCCGCCGACATGGCGCAAGATCTGGAAGCGGCCATGCGCGCTTTTGAGCCAGCGCCCAGCGCCGCTCAGCTTGCCGCCTTCGTCTGCGACCTGGAGGGGCGCGAGCGCCCCGCCTTGGCCACCGAAGCAGCGACCGTGCGCATCCCGACGCCGGCGCCGACCCCGCGACCAGCGGAAGCTCCGCCGGTCCCCGAAGCCAAGCCAGCCCCGCGGCCGGCTCCCGCACCTGCGCCCATTCCCGAGTTGAAGCCCGCGGTCCCTCAACGTCGGGCACCCTCGCCTTTGGTGTGGGCGGTCCCCTTGGGTTTGCTTTTCGCCGCGGCAGGGTACTGGTTGTTCACCCAGCGGCAACAGGCCCCGCCTGCGCCGCTGGCACCCCCAATCCCCGCGGAACAGGTGGCACAGGCAACACCTGCACCCCTAGGGGAGCAACCCATGGCCTCCGAGCAGGAGCCGGTACCCACTCCCATCCCCCAGCCTGCGTTGGCCACCCCTGTGGTACAGGAAATCCCAACCCCCGCTCCGGTCACTCGGCCCACGGCGGCTCCCACACCGGCGCCCACCAGAGCCCCCGTGGCGGTCCCCACCTCCCCCCCGGCAGTGGCACCTCCCCCGGTGGCCGCCGAACCCGAGCCAACCCCTGAACCCACAGCCACGCCGCGACCCTCCCCGACTCCAGCACCGGTGGTGGCCCAGGTTCCAGGGCCCACGGTGAAGGAAGGTGATTTTGTGGAGGTTCCGGACGTGTGGCCCGAGGCCATCGTCATGCCCAAACCTGCCTACCCGCCTTTGGCGGCACGGCAACGCCAAGGGGGCACGGTGATTTTGCGCGTGCTTGTGGATGAAAATGGCATCGTGCGGGATGTTCAGGTAGCCCGGGGGATTCGCCCGGATTTAGGTCTTGACGCGGCCGCAGTGGCAGCGGTAAAGAACTGGCGGTACCGACCCGCCACTAAAGACGGGGTTAGAGTGAAGACTTGGTTTACGCAACCCATCCAGTTTAGGCCCTAGAGCGAAGGAGGAACGACCATGCCGGTTTTGACGGAACAACAGCGTAAGTTTTACGAGGAAACCCTAAAGGTAACCAAGCAAGAGATCCAAGACTTGGAAAACCAAATTCAGGAAGAGCTCCAGCGGGTGAAGCAACGCATTGCCGAACTGCAGGCGGCGCAAAAAGCGGCCCGGCAAATGTACGACGCGGCCTGCCAGCGTCTCGGGATTCCCAACGACCTCGAGGAAAGCCCGGCGGCCTAACTTGGGCAAAACCCCCATTGCGGGGGTTTTTGCTCAAGTTTCGGGTAAGCTTGCACTATGGTTTGGTTTCGCCGAACCAACCGAGAGGAGCGCCCGGCCAGTCGCGTGCCCGAGGGCTTGTGGGTGAAGTGCGAGGGCTGTCGGGAAATCCTTTACCGCAAGGAGCTGGAACGTTCGCTTTTTGTCTGCCCACGTTGCGGCCATCACCACCGCATCTCCGCCCGGACTCGCCTGGCCCAACTGTTTGACAACGGCGAGTGGAAAGAGCTCTTTGGCAACGTGTACTCCACCGATCCCCTGGAGTTCGTGGACTCCAAGCCCTACGGGGAGCGGCTCAAGGCCCTTAAGGAAAAAGGGCTGAGACACGACGCCATGCTCATCGGCTTGGGCAAAATGGGCGGGCGCCGAGTCATCATTGGCGCCATGGAGTACGCCTTCATGGGGGGCTCCATGGGCTCGGCCATGGGGGAAAAGCTCACCCGTGCCATTGAACGTTGCCTGAAGACCCGCACCCCGCTGATCACGGTGTCCTGCTCTGGCGGCGCCCGCATGCAGGAAGGTGTGCTCTCCCTCATGCAGCTGGGCAAGATTTGCACCGCCTTAGCCAAGCTGCACCAGGCTAGAGTCCCCTTCATTTCGGTCCTCACCGATCCCACCACCGGCGGTGTCACCGCTTCCTTCGCCATGCTGGGCGACATCAACATCGGTGAGCCAGGCGCCCTCATTGGCTTTGCTGGCCCACGGGTCATTGAGCAAACGATCCGGCAAAAGCTCCCGGAAGGCTTCCAGCGAGCGGAGTTCCTGCTGGAACATGGGATGTTGGACCGCGTGGTCCCTCGGGGCGAGCTGAAGGAGACCCTCGTGAAGTGTCTCGCTCTGTTGAGCGACTAGAGCTGGATTCGCTGCTGGCAGGCCGTTGGGAGACCCGGGTCGTCCCCGGCCTTGAGCGGATCGTGCAGGTGCTGGCTGCCCTAGGAAGCCCCGAGACCCGTTACCCTTCCGTCTTGGTCTTGGGGACCAACGGGAAGGGGTCCACCTGCGCGTTCCTTGCCTCGCTGCTGCAGGCCATGGGACTGAAGGTGGGTCTTTACACTTCCCCCCATCTGGTGCGGGTGGAGGAGCGCATCCGCATCAACGGCAAGCCGTTGGCACCCCAGGAAGTGCTCAGCTGGGTACGGCAGCTGGAGTCCTGGCCGCAGCTTTCCTTTTTTGAAACCCTCACCGCCGTGGCCTTTGCCGCCTTTGCCGAGCACGCGGTGGATGTGGCGGTGGTGGAAGCCGGTCTGGGTGGGCGGTGGGACGCCACCAACGCCAAGCGGCACGAGGTGGCGTTGCTGACCAACGTGGGCACTGACCATCGGGAGTGGCTTGGCCCCACGCGCGCCCACATTGCCGCGGAAAAGGCAGCGGCCATCCGCGGTTGTGAAGGCATCCTCGGCCAATGGGATCGCTTGCTGCTTCCCATCATTAAAGCCCACGCCGACCCCGCCACACCCCTCACCCCGGCCACAGCCTGGGCGCAGGTCCGCCTGGCACGGGAGCGCCGCCAAGGGCTGTTCTGTACCGTCACGGCTAAGGCCCTTGGCAGCTCCTGGACCGTGCAGCTTCCCTTGGCCGGCCGCTTCCAAGTGGCTAACTACCGGTTGGCCTTGGCCGGGCTGGCAGCCCTCTGCCACCACCGGCTGATCCCTACCCCTTCGGTGGCCGCCCTCATCGCCGGCACCCAGGCCACCCAGTGGCCCGGAAGACTGCAGCCGCTTCATTGGCGGGGAAAGTGCTTTTTCCTTGACGGCGCGCACAACCTGGAAGCGGTGGGGGCCCTCGTGACCAGCCTACGGCAAACCGAACTGGCGGGGGAGTTGGATCTGATCTTTTCCTGCCTGGCCGACAAGCCTTTGGCCGCCATGGCCCGCCGACTGCTGCCCGTGGTGCGCCAGGTGCAGGTGGTGCCGGTGGACTCCCCCCGGGGCCGGGATCTTGACGAGCTCCAACGCGCCTTCCCCGGCTCACGCGCGGCAGCGAGCCTGAGGCAGGCCCTGGAGGAAGCCTCCCCGGAGCGCCCCACCCTCATCACCGGCTCCCTGCGCCTGGTGGGAGAGGCCCTCGCGGTGCTGCAGGCGGACCCATGGACCGGGTAAGGCCACGCTTGCGGGCGTTCCTGGAGGCGCAGGAAGAGGAACGGCTGGCCCCCTACGCCACCTTGTCTCGGCACGCCACGCGGAGGCACCCTCTGTCCACCCCGGATCCGGAAGAGGACTACCGCACCCATTTTGCCCGCGACCGCGACCGCATCCTCCACGCCCGGGCCTTCCGGCGGCTCAAGCACAAAACCCAGGTGTACGTCCCTCACACCGCCGATCACCCGCGTACTCGCCTCACCCACACCTTGGAAGTGGCGCAGCTGTCGCGGACCATAGCCCGTGCCCTGGGCTTGAACGAGGACCTGGCGGAAGCCATTGCCTTGGGGCATGACCTGGGTCACACACCCTTTGGCCACTCCGGTGAGAAAGTCTTGGCCCGCATCCTCCGCGGGGAAGAGCCCACCTGTCCCCTGCCGCCCGCGCTGGTGGCGGAGGTGGGTACCTTCAAGCACAATTACCACTCCCTTCGGGTCGTGGACTTGCTGGAGCAACGCTACCCCACCCCCGGCCTCAACCTGACCGACCAGGTGCGGGAGGGCATCCTCAAGCACACCTCGTGGACCCCCGATTTGCCCTTTCCCCTGCCCAACCGCGAGGGGTTACGGTGGGATCGCCCGTGCCACCTGGAGGGGCAAGTGGTGGCGCTGGCTGATGAGATTGCCCAGCAGACCCACGACCTGGAAGACGGCCTGGCCAACGAGGCGGTGAACCTGCCAGCGGTGGAGCGGTTAGGACTCATCCAACGGGCCATTGCCGTCCTCGGGGCCACGTACGCCAAGGAGCCATCTGCCTTCCGCCGCGCCGCTGGGCTGCAACGGACCCTCATCCACTTACTGGTGACCGACACGGTGCGCCATAGCGCCGGCCAACTGACCCACCTGGCCCAACGGCATCGCCTACGTTCCCGGGAGGATTGGCAGGCCTTCCTCGCCGACGAGGGGCCCCTCGCGGTGGGCCTCTCGCCCCAGTTGGAGCCCCTGTTCGCAGAGTTGCGAGGGTTTATCTACCAGTTCATCATCAACCACCAGGAGGTCAACCTGCAGGATCACCGCGCCCACCTGGTGGTGACGGGGCTCTTCCGCGCCTATTACCTCAACCCCCTCACGTTGCCTGCCTACGTCCTGCGCCGCTTTGCTGAACTTTCGGGGCGCCCCTACCTGCGCGACGTGCCCTTGTCAGAGACCCGCCAAGAAGTGCAGCAGCACTACCTGCCCAACCCCCTTTTCGTGCGGGTCCTGGTGGACCACTTGGCTGGAATGTCGGATCGCTTTGCCCTGGCGGAGTACGAATCGTTGTACCATCCTCGAGCCGGTTCTTGGTGAGCCGGCAAAAACCCATGAAGGTCCTGATCGCCTCCGACCACGCTGGCTTCGCCCTCAAGCAGGCGCTCAAAGCTCACCTGCAAGGGGCGGGGCATGAGGTGGTGGATCTGGGGGCCTTTTCCGCCGACCCTGCGGATTACCCCGATTTCGCTCACGCCTTAGCGCAACAGATCCAACGGGAACCGGGAGCCCGCGGCATCCTCATCTGCGCCACAGGTATTGGGATGAGCATGGCCGCCAACCGGCACCCCGGGGTGCGGGCAGCCCTCTGCCACGACGCCTATACCGCTGAGATGGCTCGCCGGCACAACGACGCCAACATCCTCTGTTTAGGGGGAAAAGTCACCGGTGAAGCGGTGGCCCGACAAATGGTGGAGATCTTCTTGGCCACGCCCTTTGACGGGGGTCGGCACAGTGGCCGCGTGGCCAAACTGGAGGCATACCATGGACCAGCGTGAACAGTTCTTCTCCTTCCTTGAGCAAACCGTAGCCCAGGTGGACCCGCAGGTAGCACAAGCCTTGAGTCAGGAACGGGCGCGGCAAAACCACGGACTGGAGCTGATCGCGTCGGAAAACTTCGTCTCCCCTGCCGTGCTGGCCGCCATGGGTTCGGTCATGACCAACAAGTACGCCGAGGGTTACCCCAGCAAGCGCTACTACGGCGGGTGCGAGTTTGTGGACGTGGCGGAAGAGCTGGCGCGGGAGCGAGCAAAAACCTTGTTTGGTTGTGAGCACGTGAATGTGCAGCCCCACTCGGGTGCCCAGGCCAACATGGCGGTTTACTTGGCGGTCCTGCAACCCCAGGACGTGTTCTTGGGCATGGACCTGACCCACGGCGGCCACCTCACCCATGGCCACCCCCTGAACTTTTCCGGCAAGACCTTCACCGTGGTTCCCTACGGTGTCCGCCGCGACACGGAAACCATTGACTACGACCTCCTGCGGCAATTGGCCAAAGAAAAAAGACCACGGCTCATCGTCTGCGGTGCCTCGGCCTACCCACGCCTCATTGATTTCGCCCTCATCGCCGAAATCGCCCACGAGGTGGGCGCCTACGTCATGGCCGACATCGCCCACATCGCCGGCATGGTGGCCACCGGCTTTCACCCCTCGCCGGTCCCCCACTGCGAGTTCGTCACCACGACGACTCACAAGACCCTGCGCGGACCACGAGGGGGCCTGGTAATGTGTAAGGCAGAGTTCGCCGAAGCCCTAGACAAGGCGGTGTTCCCCGGGGTGCAGGGGGGACCGCTGATGCACGTCATTGCCGCCAAAGCGGTGGCCTTTGCGGAAGCTTTAAAACCGGAGTACAAGGCCTACATTGCCCGAGTGCTGGACAATGCCAAAGCGCTCTGCGAGGAACTCCAAGCCCTGGGTTGGCGGATGGTTTCCGGCGGCACTGATAACCACCTCATGTTACTTGACTTGGGACCTGATGGCATCTCCGGAAAAAAGGCCGAGGAACGGCTGCAGCGGGCGGGTATTACAGTGAACAAGAACACGATACCCTTTGACACCCGCAAGCCGTACATTGCTTCTGGGATTCGCCTGGGAACACCCGCGGTCACCACCCGCGGTATGGGGCCCGAGGAAATGCGCCTCATTGCCCGCCTTATTGATCGGGTCCTGCGCAGCGAGGACGAAGGGGTGTGGGCTCAAGTGCGAGGGGAAGTGGAAGCCCTTACCCGGGCTTTCCCCCTCTACGGCCAGCTCTAAGCCCCTCCCACCAGAGGTGCCAGCGTAAACGCAGGGCATCCCGCACCATGGCGAGCCCGTGCCGCAGCGGGCGCACACGGGAATCCTCCACGTGGGCCCAGCGCACCGGTACCTCGACCACGGGAAACCCCGCCCGCTGGGCTCGCGCCAGCAGCTCCACGTCGTAGATAAAGCCATCAAAGAGGAGCTGGCTGCTTACGCGGCGTGCCAGGGTCCCGGGTAAAAGCTTAAAGCCACACTGCGTGTCGCCGATGTGCGTCAACCGCAAGCCGCGCAACAGCAGGTTGAACAGCCGCCCCAACCGGTCGCGGAGCCAGGGTTGGCGACGGGTAATCAGCCGCCGGTCCACCGCCCTGGATCCACAGGCCACCGCACCCGGGGCAAAAGGTAAGAGCTTTTCCAGCTCCTCAATGGGCGTGGCCAGGTCCGCATCGGTGATGAGCACCAGCTCCCCCGCGGCCAGGGCCAGACCGGCCCGAACCGCCGCCCCTTTGCCCCGATTTTGCGGAAGCACGTGCAACACCACCGCCACCCCAGGGGGTGGCTGCCACGACTCCACCACCTGCGCGGTCCGGTCCTCTGATCCGTCGTCCACCACCACCACTTCCGCCGGCAAGAGCTGCGGGTGCTTGACCAGATACTCCCCCAATTGTGCCAGGCTTTGCGGTAAACGGTGCTCTTCGTTGAAGGCGGGAATCACCAAGGAAAGGCGGGGTGCGTGCATTCCCGTCAGGAACCCGTGCTATACTGCGCGACGCCTCGCGCAGGACGCGTTCGAAGACGGGGGAGAAAAGTATGGGGCGGACTAGGTGGGAATACAAGGTGCTCAACATTCAGTCGCGAAACTACCAACTGCCCATTTCCTACGAAGACGAGCTCAACCGCCTGGGGGCTGAGGGGTGGGAGCTGGTGGGAATTGCCGCGATCAACTTTAAAACCGGGGCGACGGATCATATCAGCCTCGTCTTCAAGCGGCAAAAGGAGTCCGGACAACTTTAAGGCGCCCTTCGGCAAGTCTTTCCAGCCACCGCGAAGGCGAACGGCCTACCGCCAGCGGCAATCCCGCCGTGGGGAGGGCGAAGAGCACAGCCAGCCAAAGAATCCAAGCAGTCCGGGGCGGCATTGGCTTGTCCAGTGACAGGTGGAGCAAGCGCATGCCCAATGTGGCGGAAAAGCACCACAGAAAGGCAAACTCCACCGTTCCAGCCACCGCCACCGAGCCCACACCGGCGACGATGAGCACCTGGGGGAGGGTAAGCGAAACCTGCCAGCTCAAGCTCACAGCGGCCAGCAACAGCAGCACGCAGCCGGTGGCAAAGCCAAAATCCAACCAAAGAGCAGCCAGCAGGCGGACAAACCCCACCTGCGGTCTGAACTCTTCCCCCTTTTCCGGGGGAGGGGTGCCCCAGGCCAGCTCCACGTCCAAAGGCAAACGCGGGTTGGCCATTACGGCAGCTCGCGAAAGTTCAGGTTGTTCACGAAAATCTTGTACCGCGGATCCACCGAACGGGAGAGGTAGCTGCGGGCCAGTTCGTGGAGCCGACCCACCTCCGGGTCGTTGCTGTCCTTGGCCAAACCCTCGAGGACCCTCGCCGCCTCGGCCACCTCAAACCCCCGCAAGAGCACCAACGCCCAGTTGTACCGCGCCACCTGCCAGGCCTGCTGGAGCTCCCCGTCCTGCGGGTGCGCCTCCACCATGTTGGTCAACAGGCGCACCGCTCCCTCCCAGTTGCCACGCTCCCAGGCATCAGCCAGGGCGGGAAGGCTCGCGTCGTACGCCGTCACTTGGGCCATGGTTTGGCGCAGCTGCTCATCCTGCGGCAACTGCTTGGCCGCCTCCCGCAGCAGCCGCAGCGCCTTGAAATACCGTCCGGAAGCGAGCGCCTCGCGGGCCGGGGTCAAGTCCACCGAGGGTGCAGGCCTCGTCTGCACCTTGAGCTTGCGTTGGTATTCCAAGATGCGTTGCTGCACCTCATTCGCTTCCGACCCCTCTAGGTTCAAGGTCTGCAGTAACTTGATCGCATCCTGCAATTGCCCTTGCTGGGCCAGTCGCTCCGCCTCCTGGAGCGTGTCCTCCAGGGAGGGACCTGACTGGAACACCTTGCCGCCCAAAGTAAACCCCAAGACCACCAAGACCACCAGCGCCAATCCCACCCCCAGCAGCACCGGCAAGGGAATGGGCAGAGACCATCGCGGGGCAGCGGCGCGCGCCCGCGGGCGTGGTGTGGGCCGCACCTCCACCTCGGGCGCCGGAATTGCCATGCTTTCACCGGAGGCGATTTCCCGCGGGACAAAATCGTCACGGAACAAGTCCTCTTCCACCACCGGCAGATCCGCTGGCAGAGGAGGGGGAGCTTGAGGGGTTTCCAAACGCGCCAGCAGGTCGTTGGCATCCACATGCTGTGGCTGCAGGGCCAGCACCTCATGGAGCAGTTCCCGTGCCCGTTCGTACTGCTCCGCCTCAAAGGCCTCCATGGCCTCGGCGAACTTCATTTCCGCCTGCCGATCCAGCTCCTCACGACGACGACGGGCCTGTTCAATCCGCCGCTCCGCCTCTTGGTTATGGGGGTCAATGAGGTAAATGCGCGACCACACGTCCACGGCCGCCGTGTAATCACCCCGATCAAAGGCCTCCTGACCCTCAGCCAACAGCATGGCTACACGGTCCTCGCCGCCCGAGGACTGCACCTCCTCCCCACCTCCAAAGGCGGGGGCTTCGGGCACCGACTCAAAGGCCAACTCCCCCGCCGGGACTTGCCAATCCCCGCCCCACGACGTTTCACCCCGCCCACCTTGGGCACCCCCTCCCCCCTTGGCAGGAACGGTTGCATGGGGAACCTGAAAGGTCTCAATTTCCACGGAAAATCCTTCGGACGGGGTTTGGGAGGCTAACTGCGCCTCCAGCTCCGCCAGCTCGGGGTGATTGGGGTCCAGCTGCCGCACCAAGGCCAAAAAACCCTTGGCCTCGTGGACAAGCCCCGCCGCCAGGGCTTGCCGCGCCCGCGCCAGCTGCGTTCGCACCTCCGTGTCCCCTTTCAGGGCCGCCTGCGCCTGTTGCAGGATCGCCCTCGCCTCCTGGTGTCCCGGCAGCTCCCGCAGGACCGCCTGGGCTAACTCGGCGGCCCGGGAAAAGTTCCGCTGACCCAGGGCTTGGCGGGCCTGGCCCACCCACTGATCGGTTTGGGTGGGGGTTTGGCCGGCCACGTCCCCGAGCAGCGAAGCCAAGTCCACGGGGAGTCCCTGGATCAGGGCGCTTTCCAAGCGCTGCGCGGGGCGAAAAGCGGGATCCACCTCCAGGATGGAATGGAGCACCGTTTGACACTCTTCCCGATGCCCATCCTGGTACAAACGCACCGCCTCCCGGAAGGCGGCCAAGATCCTCTGCTGTACTCTTGGGTCCTTGTCCGGTGAGCCAGGGTATGACATCGCCTGATGCTAGCTTTCTCCCGCCGGCCCGTCAACCTTAAGGCCCAGCGCCTTGACCTTGCGGTACAGGTGCGAGCGCTCCAGACCCAGCAGGCGAGCGGCTTGCGACATGTTGTGCTGGCACAGGCGCAGCACGTGGGCAATGTACTCCCGCTCAAAGGCCTCCCGCGCCTCCCGGAGGGGGATCGGACCACCGGGAAGGAACCCTTCCACCCCTTCGCGCCGCAGGGGGATGTCTGCCGCCGTCACCTCTTCCCCCGGGACCATGATCAACAACCGCTCCACCAAGTTACGCAGCTCTCGCACGTTGCCCGGCCATGGGTAGCGCTTGAGCAGGGCCATCGCTTCGGAGTGCACCCGCTTGGGTCGCACTCCCATGCGGAACGCCAGCTTGTTCATGAACGCCTCCACCAGGAGGGGAATGTCCTCCGGGCGCTCGGCCAACGGGGGAACACGAATCGGGATCACCGCCAAACGAAAGTACAGGTCTTGGCGGAAGCGGCCGGCAGCTATTTCCGCTTCCAGGTCTTTGTTGGTGGCGGCGATGACCCGCACGTCCACCCGGATTTCTTGCGACCCTCCCAGGCGGGTGAACCGCGACTCCTGAAGCACCCGCAACACCTTTGCCTGGGTCAGCAGGCTCATGTCCCCCACCTCGTCCAGCAGCAGCGTGCCCCCGTCTGCCAGCTCAAACTTGCCGCGTTTGGCCTCGTAAGCACCGGTAAAAGCCCCCTTGGTATGGCCGAAGAGCTCGCTCTCAATGAGCTCTGCTGGAATCGCCGCGCAGTTGAGGGCGACGAAGGGTCCGCCGGCGCGACGGGAATGCCGGTGCAGCAGGCGCGCCACCACCTCCTTTCCCGACCCGTTGGGACCGGTGATGAGCACCCGCGAGTCAGTTGGGGCAGCAAGGAGGATCTGTCGGCGCAGCTCTACCACCGCCGGGGAGACCCCCGTGAGCTCCACCTCTTCCTCTTCCTCCCGCAGTCGCTCCACCAGGCGAGCCCGCTCCAGCACGTTTTCCACCGTCACCAGAACCCGCTCTAAACCCAGCGGCTTTTCCAAGAAATCCGCCGCTCCCTCGCGCACCGCCAGGGCGGCTTGCTCCACCGTGGCATGCCCCGAGATCATGATCACCGGCAGGCGGTGCCCCCCTGCCTTCAGTTGCCGCAGCACCTCCAGTCCGTCCATCCCGGGCAGCCTCACGTCCAGCAACACCACGTCAAAGATCTCCCGCGCCACCGCGGCGAGCGCCTCCTCCCCCGATGCCACGGCGGTGACGACGAACCCTTCGTCGCTGAGGATTTGCTTCAAAAGCTGACGAATGCCGGGCTCGTCATCCACCACCAACACCGCACCACGCCTCACGGCTCACCCCCAGGGACCCGCACGACGGCGCGTACACCCCCGCCATCCCGAGGCAGCAGGCGGACCGTGCCACCGTGATCGGTGACGATGCGCAGGACCACCGCCAACCCCACCCCCGAGCCGCGGCCCTTGGAGGAAAAAAAGGGCTGGAAGAGCAGTTCCGGGTCCTCCACCGGCAAGCCTGGCCCGCGGTCCAGCACCTCCACCACCACTTCATCCCCTTCCCAAAAAGCCCTCACCGTCACTTCTGCCGGCGGGGTGGAAGCCTCCACCGCGTTGTCCAAGAGGTTGATGAGCACCTGGCGGAACAGCTCGGGGTCCAGCCATACTTGGCCCTGGTCCAAATCTGCCTCCAGCTTCACCTCCACCCCCGGCTTGACCCCTTGGTAGAGGCGCACCACCTGCCGCAACAGTTCCCCCCCATCCACCGGCCGCCGTTGCACGGCGGGAAGCTTGGCGTAACGGGCAAAGGCATCTAGAAGCTCCTGCATGGCGCGGACGTGATCCACGATTGCCCGACAACCGGCGGGGATCACCTCATCCAGGTCAGGGCGGTTCTGCGCAAAATGGCGGGCAATCCGTTCCGCCGCCAAGCGAATGGGGGTCAATGGGTTCTTGATCTGATGGGCAATTTGCCGAGCCACCTCGCTCCACGCCGCTTGCCGCTGCGCCCGCAAGAGCTGGGTCAGATCTTCCAAGGCCACCACCCAGCCGGCAGGTTCCGCTCCCCGACCCAAGGCCTGAACCGTCACCTCCACGTGGCGGAGGATGCCTCCCGCCTGGACGGTAAGAGAGCCACGAAACCCCGAAGCAGCCGAGCGCAGCACCTCCACCAGTCTCCCCAGGCCTCCCTCCGCCAGCGCCTGCAAGGGCAGCTCCTGCTCCGCCAAGGCAGGACAGGCCAACATCGCGGCCGCGGCGGGGTTGCCGCGCACCCGGGTCTTGTCCGGGTCTAGCCATAAGATCCCCGCGCGGATGGAGGCCAGCACCGCGTCCAGGCGGGCCACGGTGGCCCGCAGCTCTCGCTCCTGCGCCTGCAGCCGCCGCACCATCGAGTTGAACGAGGCCACCAAAAGCGCCACTTCGTCTTCCCCAGGGACCGGCACCTCGGAGAGCTCGGCTCCTTCTGCCACCGCTGCCGTCGTTGCCGCCAAAGCCAACAGAGGTTCGGTGAAGCTCCGGGAAAGGTACAGCCCCGTCCACACGGCGGCAAAAACCACCACCAGGGCGATGCCCGCAAAGGACAGGACCAAGGTAGCGGTGATGGCAGGTCGCTGGAGTTTCAACGCCTGATACGAAGCGGCCGCTTGGGCCAAGCGTCCCTGGGCCAAGGCCACCTCTTCCGGCCACACTTCCCCGCAGACCACCACGCTTCCCTCCAGCAAAGGCACCCAGGCCCGCACCACCACCCGACGAGAGAGCCGATCCACCCGAGTCCCAGGGTGAACGGTCTCGGCCCCGGTGAGGGGGGGGAGGAGCAGGGCGGCGGTTTTTTTGGGATCTTGCAGCTCCACCAACGTGGTTCCACCCTCCAACAAAGCCGTCAGGTGGCTGTGCCAGGCAAAGTGCAGGCGCTCCAACTCGGCTGCCCGCCGCGATCCCTCTACCGCTGCCAGGCGCGCGGCAAAGGCCTGGGCGCACCGGCGAACCCGGTCCTCACTCTCGCGTCGTACCCCTTCGGCCAGGTGAGCCCCCGCCTCCACCACCGCCTCCACCGGCGGGGAAAACCAGGAAGAGGCCAAGTGGGAAAACAGCGATGCCGCCAGAGCAGAGATCAGCAGGGCCGGTACCAGGATGAGCAACAGGTAGGAAAGCAAGAGCTTCATGCGGAAGCGTGAGCCAATGATGCCCAACCGCCGTTCCACCAAGAGCTTGAAAAGGCTGCGCAGGAGCACGAAGACCACCACCACCATCAGGGTGAGGTCGAAGACGGTGAGGAGCAGCACCAAGAGCCGGTTGGTCAGCTCTTCCGCCGGAACCCGTTGCAGCTTGGCGATGAGGGCGTAAAGGGATGCCCCCAGAGCCACCAAGACCACGTAGACTCCCACGAGGAAGCGGGCCTGTCGGCGCCAACGCAACCAAGAGCGTCGCCAACGCTTCACGGCGCCTCCGGCACGGCCCGGGTAACCCACTCCGTGCCTTCGGTCACGGGGATGACCAAGAGCTTGTAACGGGTCAGAAATTCTGCCCGCACCAACAGCCACAGGGGTTCGTGATGCAGGGGAATGGGTAGCTCCGCCGTTGGTGGGCGACTGACCCACTGCAAGGCCTGCTCCAGCGCGGCGGTTTGCGAGGAGGCCAAGACCTCCCCATCCAACTCCGCCTGCAGCGAGATCACCCCGCTCACCGGCTCTCGCTGTGCGCGCACCACCAGCTCGTGATTGGCCAAGCGTTGGTCCCACAGGAAGCGGCGATTACGAAACACCTTGAGGCGGTAGGTCACCGCCACCGGGGCCCCACCTTCCAGGCCCTCCACCCAGTCCTCAGGAATGGGTTTATGCAGGGTGATCTGGACCAACAGCCGACCAGGAGCCGGGGTGAGGCTCACCTCCAGCTCCGGGGCAACCACCGCGGCCAAGAGCACCCAGGCCAACACCATGGTGTGGCAAAACTACCACAGCAGAAGGGAAAAGGCGAAGGGACGGGGCTTGTTGGGCGAGGCTAGCCGGCTACGGCGTGTGCCACCGGCTCCAGGGCAAAGGGGTGCACCGAAAGAGGCGCCACCCGTTCCGGTTCGTAAAGCTCCCAAGCTTCCGGTTGGGATAAGAGCTCGCGCACCACCGCCACGTGCAAGGCATGACCGGCCTTGTGGGCAACCACGTGGGCGCGCAGCGGGTACTCCAACAGGGCCAAATCACCGATGAGGTCCAAGATCTTATGCCGCACAAACTCGTCGCGGAACCGCAACCGTCCGGAGAGCACGCGGTACTCGTCCACGATGACGCAGTTATTGAGGCTCCCTCCCCGGCCCAACCCCCGGTCTCGCAGATGCTTCACATCGGACAAAAAGCCAAAGGTGCGGGCCGGTGCAATGGCGGAGGTAAAGCGTTCCGGGGTTACGGTGAGGGTCAGGCGCTGCTCCCCCACCACCGGGGATCTATAGCGCACCCGGTAATCTACCGAGAAATGCTCGGCCGGGTGCAACTCCACAAAACGGTCCCCGTGGCTCACCCGCACCGAGCGCAAGAGCCGCACCTCCGGCAACGAGCGGTTCTGCTCCAACACCCCGGCCCGTTGGATCATCTGCACGAAGGGCAAGGCCGAGCCATCCATCACCGGCACCTCGGGCCCGGAAAGGTCCACAAACACGTTGGTGATCCCCAACGCGTACAGGGCGGACATCAGGTGCTCAACGGTTCCCACATTGGCCCCGCGAACCCCAATGGTAGTGGCAAAGGAAAAGTCCCGGGCGTGTTCCGCCCGCGCCGGGACCGCCACCCCCAAATCGGTGCGCACGAACACCACCCCCGTCCCCACAGGAGCGGGGCGCAGCCGGACTTTGACCTGTGCACCGCTGTGAATGCCTACCCCTTCCGCCTCCACCGCACGAGCCAGGGTTTTTTGCCAGCCCATCCTCGCCTCCCGCGCTGGAGCCGTGCCAAATCCGTGCCAAGATGAAACCATTTCGCCAGTGCAGCCAGGTGTGGCTTTGGCGCACATCTGTGGCTTTCTTGCCACACCCGAGGGTGCTACACTGGCGCCGGAGGTCGCATGTTGCCACCGCTGGATCCCGTGGCGGTCCGCCGCATCAAGGAGGTGCTCTACCGGTTCATGGAAGAGCTGCAGACCACCAAAGCAGCGTTGTACCTGCTGGGAAACCGCGGGGCTTTTGAGCTGGTGGAAAGCTTTGGCTTTGGCCGCCGGGAAGCCATTCATGCCGAAGTCTCTCCCGACCACCCCTTGCACCACTGGATCCGTCGCCACCGCACCGCGCCCGCGGTCCTGGCAGAGGCGGCCAGTGAAACGGCCCTGGGGGAAATGCTCCGACTTTCCGGCAGCAGCACCCTGATGACGGTACCCCTCATCAGCGGTGATAACCTTGTGGGCTTTGTGGATGCCCGCGACCGGGCGGGGCGAAAAGCCTACGGCCCGGAGGAATTGAAGCAAGCCAAACGCATCGCTGAGACCCTCCTGGATGTCTTGCGGGAGGTGGGCTTGGTGTCAGGGCTGCCCGCGCCAGCGCCTGAAGAGGTACCCCCGACCCCGGCGCGGGCGGGTAAATTTCCGCCGGCCTTGGAAAAGCTGGTGGGGTTTTGTGGCGCGCTGGCGCCCAGCGAAGGTGTGGCCGCCCTCGGGCTCACGGTGGCCGACGGGCCCACGGTCCGTTGCCTCCTCATCACCTCCACCCCCATGGAGAGCACCGAGCGGGAAGCTTTGGCGCGCCACCAACTGGAGGTGGCCTCACAAGCTGGCGTGGCTTTGCCGCCTGTGGAGCGGTGGAGCTTTGCTGAACGTCCCTCGCTGGGTCGGGAGGTACGGCGGGAAGAAATTCGCACGCTGCTGTTGAGCCGGGACGGGATGGCCGTGGTGGTCTCCCTCCTCAGCCCTGCGGGGAGCGCCGCCACGAACCTGCTGGCCGCCGTGCAAGGGGTATGGGAGTTGGCGCAGCGTGAACAGGTCCTGCGGCGGAGCGTGCGCAACATGGCCCGCGTGTTGCTGGAGCCCGGAGACCTCACCTTCCCCCATTTGCGCCAGCACAGTCAAGCGGTTTCGGAGCTTGCCCAAAAGATGGCCCAGGAGCTGGGGCTCGGGGAAGATGAGGAAGAGCTGGTGACGCTGGCAGGGTACCTGCACGACGTGGGCATGCGCGAGCTGGACTACCAACGGGTCTACCGCCTGGAGCGTCCCCAGGAGGCGGATCGCCGCCTCTACCAGCGCCACCCGGTGGTGGGCGCGCGCATTCTGGAGGAGACCTCCTACCCGGGGTTGGCTGAGGCGGTGCGGCACCACCATGAGCGGTGGGACGGGGGAGGGTACCCGCAACGTCTGGCCGGGACCGCCATCCCTTTGGCTTCCCGCATCGTGCACCTGGCCGAGGTGTTTGACGTGCTCACCTCCCCGGGCTCCTACAAGCGCCCCGTCACCCGCGACCAGGCCTTACAAACCATTGAACGGGAGGCGGGAAAGCAGTTTGACCCCAATCTGGTGCCGGTTTTGGCCAAGGTGGTCGGGGCGTGAAGGTTCTGGCGCACAACCGCAAGGCCCGATTTGAGTACGAGCTCATTGAACGCCTCGTGGCTGGGCTGGTCCTCACCGGTAGCGAAGTCAAGTCGGTGCGGGAGGGTCGGGTGAACTTGACCGACGGGTACGTCACCTTTGACGGCGGTGAGGCGTTCTTGGTTAACGTGCACATTGCCCCCTACGCCAACGCCGGTTACGCCGGCCATGATCCCCTGCGCCCACGTAAGTTGCTCTTACACAAGCGCGAACTGAAGCGATTGGCGGGTAAAGTGCAGGAAAAGGGTCTGACCCTCATCCCTTTGGCCCTGGGTTTGGAAGGGAACTGGATCAAAGTTGAGCTGGCTTTGGCCAAAGGGAAAAAGGTCCATGACAAACGGGAAGCGATTAAGCGGCGGCAGCTGGAACGGGAAGCAGAAGCGGCGATGAAACGCTACCGCTAGGCTTCAGCACCGTTCGCCACCCACCTGCTCTAACAAGAGTCCGGCCTGCTGCGCGAGGAACAGGCACGCCACCGTCTTGGCATCGCGTAAGACCCCTTGGCCCAGCGCCTCTTGCACCTCCCGCCAGGTCAGCGGGCAAACCTCCACCACTTCATCGGTGTCAGGTTGGGGCTGCTCCGCCGCCGAGATGTGCGCTGCAAAGCAGCTCAAGTGCTCGTCGCAAAACCCGGGGGCTGAGTACAGTTCCCCCAAGGGTACCAGCTCCCCCGTGAGGCCCGTTTCCTCCCGCAGCTCTCGCGCTGCACACTCCCCAGGCGGCTCCCCCTCTTGGCGGGTACCTGCGGGCAGCTCCAAGAGCTGCTCACCCACCGCAAAACGGTACTGCCGCACGAACACGATCCTGCCGTCGGGCAGCAGGGGAAGCACCACCACCGCTCCGGGGTGGCGGACCACCTCCCGCACCGCCTCCCGGCACCCCTCCAGCTGCACGCGGTGGACCTCCAGGCGCAACAGCTTGCCGGAAAAAACCTCGCGGCACTCCACACTCCGCTCCATACCCACCCCCTGGGGCTGGCCCAGTGGGGCCAGCAAGGGTTAAGATAGCCCTTCTGGGTGAAAGGGATGAGGGACGTTATTTCCATTCGCGGGGCACGACAGCACAACCTGAAAAACATCAACCTGGACATCCCCCGAAACAAGCTGGTGGTGATCACCGGTGTTTCGGGGTCCGGCAAGTCCTCCCTGGCCTTTGACACCCTCTTTGCCGAGGGGCAACGCCGCTACGTGGAATCCCTCTCCGCCTACGCCCGCCAGTTCCTCGAGCAAATGGACAAGCCCGACGTGGACGTGATTGAGGGGCTTTCCCCTGCCATTTCCATTGAGCAGAAAAGCGTCTCCAAGAACCCCCGTTCCACCGTCGGCACGGTGACGGAAATTTACGACTACCTCCGCCTGCTGTTTGCCTCCATTGGCGAGGTTTTGTGCCCAGACTGCCACATCCCCATTGCCGGCCTGACGGTCCAACAAATGGTGGACCGCATAGCCAGCCTGCCCCCCGGCACCCGTTTCCTGGTCCTTGCCCCCTTGGCCCAAGCGAAGAAGGGGGAGCACCGCCGCCTGTTTGAACAGATGGCCCGCGAGGGGTTCGTGCGGGCACGGGTCAACGGCGAGCTGGTGGAGGTGGCCAACCCCCCGGAGCTGGATAAGAAGCGCAAGCACACGGTGGAGGTGGTGGTGGACCGCCTCGAGGTGCGCCCCGATCTCCTGGGGCGGCTGGCGGATTCCCTGGAAACGGCCCTACGCGTGGGGGAAGGCCTGGTGCGGATCGCCCCTCGGGAAGGCGAGGAGTTCGTGCTGTCCAGCCGCCATGCCTGCCCCCAGTGCGGATTTTCCCTCTTTGAGCTGTCACCGCGGCTGTTCTCCTTCAACTCCCCTCAGGGAGCCTGCCCCTCCTGCACTGGCCTGGGGACCGTCCAGGAAATTGACCCGACCAAGCTGGTCTTGGACCCTCAACGCTCCCTGGCCGCCGGTGCGGTGGCCGGCATCGTGGAGTCAGGGCGCTCTTTCCGCTGGCGCCAGCTACAAACCCTGGCGCGCGCCATGGGCTTTTCCCTCCACACCCCGTGGCAGAACTTGCCGGAGAAGGTGCGGCAAGCGGTGCTGTACGGCACCACCCAGGAGCTGCACTTTGAGTTCGTGGGGGAACGCTCGCACTGGGCCTACCGCGCCCCCTTTGAGGGGCTGGTGCCGGCGCTGGAACGCAAGTACCGCGAGACCCACTCGGCAGATGTGCGGGCGGAGCTGGAGCGGTTCATGTCGCAAAAACCCTGTCCCGCCTGCGGAGGTCGGCGATTGCGCCGGGAGGCTTTGGCGGTACAGGTACACGGCAAGAGCATCCACCAGGTGGTGGAGCTTTCGGTGCGGGAGGCCTTGGCGTGGTTTTCCGGGCTCTCCCTCACCCCCCGTCAACAGCAAATTGCCGGGAAGATCCTCAAGGAAATTCGGGATCGGCTGGAATTTTTGGCTGCGGTGGGTTTGGACTACCTGACCCTTTCCCGAACCTCGGGGACCCTCTCCGGTGGGGAGGCGCAGCGGATCCGCCTGGCCACGCAAATTGGGTCCAAGCTCATGGGGGTGCTGTACGTGTTGGATGAACCCTCCATTGGCCTGCACCAGCGGGACAACCGCAAGCTCCTCGCCACCCTCAAGGGGATGCGTGACCTGGGAAACACCGTGCTGGTAGTGGAGCACGATGAGGAGACCATGCGGGAGGCCGACTGGATCGTGGATCTAGGCCCCGGGGCGGGGATCCACGGCGGGGAGGTGGTGGCGGAGGGTCCGCCGGAGGTAATCCCCACCTTTCCCCGCTCCCTCACCGGCCGCTACCTGGCGGGAAAACTCGTCATCCCCCTGCCCAAGGAGCGGCGGCGTGGCAACGGAAAACGGCTAATCCTCTACGGAGCGCGGGAACACAACTTAAAAAACCTCACCGTCGCCTTTCCCTTGGGAACCTTCATTTGCGTCACTGGGGTTTCCGGCTCGGGAAAGTCCACGTTGGTGAACGAAGTGCTGTACAAGGCCTGCGCCCGGCACCTGTACCGGGCTTTGGAAACCCCAGGGGCCTATGACCGCCTCACCGGCCTGGAACACATTGACAAAGTGGTGGCCATTGACCAGTCCCCCATCGGTCGCACCCCCCGCTCCAACCCCGCCACCTACACCAAGGTCTTTGACCCCATCCGGGAGCTGTTCGCCCTCACCCCCGAAGCGCGGGCCCGAGGTTATAAGCCCGGGCGCTTCTCCTTCAACGTGCGTGGGGGTCGGTGCGAAGCCTGCAGCGGCGACGGACAAATCAAAATTGAAATGCACTTCCTCCCCGACGTCTACGTCACCTGCGAGGTGTGCAAGGGGCGCCGGTACAGTCGGGAAACCCTGGAGGTCCACTACAAGGGCCTTTCCGTTGCCGATGTGCTGGACCTCACGGTGGAGCAGGCGCGGGAGCTCTTTGCCGCCCACCCCCAGATCACCCGCATCTTGGATACCCTCATGGCCGTGGGCCTGGGGTACATCAAGCTGGGCCAGCCGGCAACGACCCTTTCGGGAGGGGAAGCCCAGCGGATCAAGCTGTCGCGCGAGCTGGCCCGGCGCGCTACCGGTTCAACCTTGTACATCCTGGACGAGCCCACCACCGGTTTGCATTTTGACGACGTGAA
Source organism: Thermoanaerobaculum sp. (assembly GCA_025060245.1). Lineage (GTDB taxonomy): Bacteria > Acidobacteriota > Thermoanaerobaculia > Thermoanaerobaculales > Thermoanaerobaculaceae > Thermoanaerobaculum. The sequence goes on from JANXCP010000004.1 coordinate 23,782, forward strand.
GAAGCTCTTGAATGTCCTGCACACCCTGGTGGACCGCGGCAACACGGTCGTGGTCATTGAGCACAACCTGGACGTGATCAAGACCGCCGACTGGATCGTGGACCTGGGGCCTGAAGGCGGCGACGAAGGGGGGTACGTGGTGGCGGAAGGGACACCCGAAGAGGTGGCGCGCGTCCCGCAAAGCTGGACCGGCCGCTACCTCGCGCCGCTGCTCACCAATGCCGCCGCTCTGGCAAGCTAACGGGTGCTCGGTAATTTCGCCCGTGGCCGCGGGCCCGCCGCTTTTGGTTACACTCGTGGCCGTGTCCCGCTTGCTGAGGTCTGCCACCCATCTCTACGACCGGATGGCCCTTCGTTGGGAAGGGACCAGGTGTTGGCCACGCGTAGGCAGCGCTCTGGTGATTACCTTTCTTGCCGCTTTGGTGGCCATCGAGCGGCGACGTCGGCACCTGCTGCCGGCAGCCTTCTCGGCCCTAGTGCCGGAAAACCACTTTTACGCCGTGAACCTGGCTTTTTCCCTGCTGCTGTTAGTAGAGGTGGTAAGCCTCGTCTTCACCCTGGCCAGCTCCGTGGCCATTTCGGTGGGCAAGCAATTGGAAATCTTTTCTTTGATCCTGCTACGGGAAACCTTTAAGCAGTTCACCGCTTTCCCTGAGCCGGTAACTTGGTCGGCGGTGGCACCGCACATCCCAGCCATGTTGGCGGACATGACGGGGGCGTTGGCGGTCTTTGCTCTCCTGGCCTTCTACTACCGCGCCCAGCGCCACCAAGCCATTACCCCCAGCCGGGAAGACCAGGAAAGCTTTGTGGCCACCAAGAAGCTCATTGCATTGGCGCTGCTGGGCCTTTTTGCTGCCGTCGGCCTCCACCACAGCTGGGTTTACCTGGCCACCGGTACCACCTACGGCTTTTTCGAGGTGATCTACACCGTGCTCATCCTCAGCGACGTGCTGCTGGTGCTGGTGGCCCTGCGCTCCAGCAACCGCTACTGGGTGGTGTTCCGCAACTCCGGCTTTGCTGCCACCACCGTGCTGGTGCGGCTTGCCTTGGTGGCACCTCCCATCCTCAACGCCGCCTTAGGCGTGGCAGCGGCCTGCCTGGCCCTCGCCTTTACCCTGGCCTACAACACCTTCTCCCGCACCCTCCACCAAGGCTAAACCGGTCTGGCCACGGCCGCGTGAAACCCTTGCTTTGCGGGTAGCAGGGCAACCCGCTCTCCTAGTTCCCGGTTGCGCATCCAAAAAACGACGCTTCGGCCTCGGTCCCCTTAGGGAGCAGACCTGGTCACGCGGCTCAATACGTACCAGCCCTCGGAGTCGTGAGGGGTTTGAATCGCCAGCTTCACGAACCTCAAGTTAGGGTGGGTGTGCGCGGCCTCAGGGCTGAAAACCCCTAGGGCCAGCTCGTAATCCCCTGGGGGCGAGAAAGCTGGCCAGTTCACCACCACGGTCTCCGTACGCGGCCCCGGTTGCCAACCCTTGACGGAAAGCAAAGGAGGCGAGACCCAACGGAATGCCCCATGGGTCAAACGTACCCGCAGCAGGTAATCCCCATAGGGCGGCGCCACGCCCACGTTTTCCCAGGTCATGGTGATGGTGAAGGAAGAACCTGAGCTTTGGGCTGGGTGGCACAGCTCCCGCAGCACCAATCGGTAGCCGATCCGCCGCAGGGCTTGCTGCACCTCCGGCAGCCACTGGGGGGGAATCGGGGCGCTCTTGTTTTGCAGGTAGCTGGCGTGCCGGCTCAAGGCCCAGTCTAGGATAAACCGAATATCCCATCCCTGCTGCTGCCAATACTCCATGGTCCAGCAGGGCTCCAAGGCCACCGGCCCCACCCGCCAGGCATGGCTAGCCCCAGTTCGTTCCAATTGGTGGTCGTAGAAATGGGGCATGTGCCAGCGCATGTCCCCCCAGCAGTCGGCCCGCCAACCGGCGCGATGCCAACCCGTGGCGTGGCGCATCCCCGCCGCGTCCCCAATGAGCATCACCTTGGGCAAACGGGGAAAAGCCATCACCCAAGTGTCCACGATGCTGCGGCGTACCTCTTCTTCCGATGGCATGGGGACCCATTGCCCCACGGTGCCGCCGCTGGGCGGCCGCCCCACCACCTGCTTGATCACCGCCCGCCAAAAGTGCCACTCTCCCCACAGTCCTACCGAGCCAATGTCCAGGGAGTCCATGAACGGATGGGACTGGTAACGACGAGCCAACTCCGCCACCAAACGGTCGTGATAAAAGCGAGCCACCGGATCGGCTAGGTCGGGCGCCCAAAGGTCCGGTTCATCCGCATCCTGTCGGTCGTTTTCGTTGCCGTCAAAGTAGTAGATGTAGCCAGCAGCCCCTTGATCCTTAAGCCAAAGGGGGGCGTAGCTCAAAAGCGGGGTGTAAGGTGGCGCGGCTTCGGATCCCGCCACCATCAGCCGCCAAGCCAGTCGCTGTCCGCTGCGCCGGGCTTCGCCCAACCAGTACTCCATGGCGCGAAAGGCGAAGTTCCCCTCCTCCGGCTCCAGCTCGTGCCAGGTGAGGCGCGCGTAAAGGGTGGTGCTGGGAAGTTGGGCTCGGTGCTCATCTCGATCCGCCGCCCGGTAAAAGGTCTGCCACCCCATGCCCGGGTTGGCGTAAAGGGATTGGGTGTCCTCCAAGGGCCGGACCCGAACCACTCCCGGTGGGCAGTCCCGCGGCCGCTGCAGGCGCGGAAAAATCCGATGTGGCTGACCTCGCACGAAGGACTCTTCCGGCACTCCGCCCTCTCCCTGCCCCCCCAGTGCCTCCTCCTTCGGGAAGTTTTCCCTCAAAACCAGGCGGGTATCGGCGCCTCGCAAAACGGTTGCCTCCTCCGGGTAACCCCCGGCTGGGACCTGGCGGGGCGCCAGAGCAAACAAATCGACCCTGCGCCTGAGGGGCAGGGAGCGCTTCCACCCTTGAGGGTGCAGCAGCTCGGCGGCTCGGAAATCCGCGGAAAAAGGCCCGGCGGCTCCCGCCTCACGGGAGGTGTTGCCACAGGAGACTGTGGCAGCAGCTGTAGGGCGAGCTGGCCCAGTCCCCGTCTTGGCTGTACCCGAAAAGCAAAGGTTTGGAGCTCCCAGGGCCGCGGGGAGCAGCGTGTTGGCCTCTGCACCAATTACCGAAGCGATGCAGCCCAAAAGCCCCAACAGGCTTACGCGGAGACTCGTGCCCGCCGCCTTGCCCGCGTTCCGCCGCCGCTGCCGTTTGGCCGCGGCAGCTTCCCTCCCTTTTTGGGCGGGGCCCAATTGGTGCTTCGAAAACCGTCTTGCAACGACTCTCACGAATAAGAATATACAGGCAGGGGGAGGAGGGGGCAATCTGTGGCCCATGATCGGAGGACGGTTGGTAGGGCGAGATGAGGCATGGCGAGGATAGCTGGAAATCCCAGTGCAACCTCCCCAGGCAAAGCCTACCCTGTTCGCCGGGGACACGAAAAATGCCGGATTGGTTTTGCGCCAACGAAGCCAAGAAGTGCCAAGGCCGGAGCCGTAGGACCCTCAACCTTCCCAAGGGTTTGAACCGCCGCATGGTGCCTCGGGGCCAGTGAGAGAACATACCAAGAGAATCTGGGAAGCCAGGAATGGCTCGGGCTTCCATCGGCTGCGAACGGGAAGGCAAGGCGAGAGCACCTCGCATCTCATCCCAATCCACTGGCATCTCAAACCACCCTATAAACCACGGCGACAAGTTCGCGGGTGCCCTGAGGAGGCAACAAACCTTGGAAAAACAACCGATGCTGCCGGGGCTCCCCCACCCGCGCCTCTTCCCCTTCCCTTGCCGGGGAGCTGGCCATCACCTTGCTCACCGTACACGCTTCACCGAATTCTGGCGCAGGACGCGAGGGTCAGTTTTTTCGCCTGACAGAAAGAAGTGCCAAGGAAAGAAACTGCCACTGCACCAGCCCATCGTGGTTACCGCCAAAAGACTTCACGGCAGAAGTTTTGGCCCCGCACCCTCACAGGGCCTTGGCCCACCCAATAGACCTTCTCCTATACCTCTGCGAAGTCTCGATCCATCGGGCAGCTGGGATCGGGGGTCAACCTGAAGGTCCTACGGTGGCAACCCTGTTTGCCGGAAGGCTAAGAGCTTGCAAGCTCTTCTGATAGCCCTCCCAAGGGGAACCTGCCGCCTGCACCTCCTCCCCAACAGCCGCAAGCTCGGGTGCCCAAACCTCTAATAGATACCCGGGAGGAACTTGGATACCCGGCGGCGGTAGGCCTCGTACTCGGGGAAACGCTGCAACAGCCAATGCTCTTCTGCTGCGGCCTTGCGGTCAAAAAACCAAAACACCACGACGCACCACAGGGCGGCCATCCAGGAACCCCACCACCAGGACCAACCCAGAAAGGTGAGCACCGCGCCCGCGTACATGGGGTGGCGCACCCTGCGGTACAGTCCGGAAGTCCGCAAGACGGCGTTGGCCTTGGGCACCGGAAAAACCGTGAGGGCGCGCCCCAGCTGCCGCGCTCCGCCCAACAGCAGCAGCAAGCCCAGCAACACGAGGGCCATACCCCCTCCGGTCCTGTTCCAACCTGGGACGGGGTCCCAATCCCCCGTGCAAGGAGGCAAAAGGGTAGCCACCATCAATAGGGGCAGTTGCACCACCACCCACCCCGATCCTGGAGGAAAAGTCCAGCGAAGCCCGCGCACCACCCAAGCATACCCAACAACCGACCCGCGGGGTGAGCCCCGTCACCAGGGGGTGGTGAGCACATGAGGAAATATTGCTCCCTGTGATGCGGTTATATATCCTTGACCATTCGTCTATGTCAGGGGTGAAGACGCCGGTGGTGCCTGGGCGGCTTTTGGTGCTCTTTGCCAGCGTGCTCTTCTGGCTGACACCCTCACCAAGCGATGGACCAACGGAACGCCGCTTTGAGGACAGCTGTCATTTGCGTGTCCTAGAGGTTCGGTATAGTTCTGACCCTGCCCTTACGGCCCCGCCGGCGCAGCCTACCCCTGCGCGTCTTTTCCGCGCGCCTCCAAGCGAGCGGGTGGCCCCAGGGAACTACTGGCTGACCCTGGTCGTCCACAACTGGGAAACCCGCGACCGCACTTGTTTGCTCATTCCAGACCGTTACGCGGCTCTCGTGGAGCTGTTCAAGCCTGGCGAGGGCGAGCCTGCAGCCCGCAGCGGGTGGCAGCTCCCGCTGCGGGATCGGGCCATGGAGTACCCACACCCGCTCTTGCCGGCCGTGGTGGCGCCGGGGGACAACTACTTTCGCCTCCGGCTGTGGGTTCCTGAAGACGCACCGCTCGTCACCGAGAGCTTGGGTATCACCGCTATGCCGCTGGAACGGTGGGCAAGAGACCAAACCCGCGTAGACCACGCCCAGGGGGTCTACGGCGGCATCATGTTGGCGGTGGTGCTGTACAACTTGTTCCTCTTCTTTTCCTTGCGGGAAAAGCTTTACATCCTCTACGTTGCCTATGCCACCTCCTTTGGCCTCATTTGGCTGGTCCTTTCAGGTTTCGCGCTGGTCTTTCTCTGGCCAGATTGGCCAAGGTGGGACGCCCAAGCTCATTACGTCTTCGTGGCTCTGGCCATCGTCTTCGGTAACACCTTCACCAGGGCCTTCTTGAACCTGGCCAGTGCCACCCCGAGGCTGGCCAGGCTCCTGCAGCTGGTGAGCTACGGGGCCATCCTCACCCTGGTGGGTGTGGCCTTCCACCGATTCTCCCTTATCCAGATACCGCTCGCCCTGTTGGCGCTGATCACGTGCACCCTGTACCTCGCCGTCGGAGCCACCCGCTGGTGGCAGAAAAGCCCCGAAGCACCCTATTTCCTCGCCGCCACCGGGTTGGTGGCCGTGGGCACCTTGGTGTACATCGCCACGTTCCTCCAGCTCTTGCCGGAAACACCGGTGACCCGTCACGCGGCGCAACTGGGCTCGGCAGCGGAAATGGTGCTGTTGGCCTTTGCTCTCGGCCACAAGATTCGCCATCTGCGCTTTGAAAAAGCCGAGGCAGAGGCGCGCTCCCTCACCGATCCCCTCACTGGACTGGCGAACCGCCGGGCCTTAGACCAGCTCCTGGATCAAGAGTGGCGGCGGGCGTACCGGCAAAAGAGCAGTCTGGCCTTGATCGTGGTGGATGTGGACTTCTTCAAAGCGTACAACGACGCCCGGGGGCACCAAGAGGGCGATCAGCTCCTCAAGCTTTTGGCCGAAGAGCTGAACAAGGTCTGTCGCCGACCTGGGGATGTGGCCTCGCGCTATGGGGGCGAGGAGTTCGTTCTTGTCCTGCCCGGTGTGAACCTGCACCAAGCCCGAGACATGGCGGAAAAGCTGCGCAGTGCCGTAGAGGCCTGTTGCTGGCCTCATCCCGCCTCCCCCGTGAGCCCGTACGTCACCGTCAGTTGCGGTGTGGCGGTGGGCAAGCCGGTGGAAGGGGTGCCGGTGACTAGCCTGTTCGCCGAAGCGGATGAGGCGTTGTACCGAGCCAAGCAAAACGGCAGAAACCAAGTGCACCTGCGCAGCGCGTCGGGTCAATGGACCGGGATTCGCCCTGCCTGAGCCTTTTCCCCTGCGCAAACTCGGCTGGTAAGCTTACCCCGTGGGTGATGTGGCAATCCTCGGGGTGCCTATGGATTTGGGCCAATCGCGGCGGGGCACGGACATGGGCCCATCGGCCCTACGCTACGCCCGCCTGGCGGAAAGCTTGGAAGCCCTTGGCCATAAGGTAACCGACCTGGGCAACGTGCCGGTACCGGTGGTGGAAAGCCTCGGAGGAGGGGACCGTCGCCAGCGCGGGGGAATGGCGTACCTGGAGGCCATCCGGGAAGCCTGCCAACGCACCGCTGAAACCCTCAGAGCTCTTGAACCCCGCGTCTTTCCCATCATCCTAGGGGGAGACCATTCGGTGGCCCTGGGCTCCGTCTCCGGCGTGCGTACCTTCGGACCCACAGGGGTCATCTGGGTGGACGCCCACGCCGACTGTAACACCCCAGAGACCTCCCCCTCTGGGAACATCCACGGCATGCCCCTGGCGGCCCTCTGCGGCCTGGGTGATGGGCGACTGCAGGAGTGGCTGCTCCCCCCGGGGCCGTTGTTGGCGCCAGAGGAGGTGGTGCTGGTGGGGGTGCGGAGCGTGGACCCCGGGGAGAGGGAGCATCTCCGGAAAGCCGGCATCACCGTGTACACCATGAAAGAAGTGGACCGTCTGGGGATCGCCGCCATTGCCCACGAAATCACCCTCAAGTTGGCCCACCTGCCGCGGGTGCACCTCAGCCTCGACGCCGATGTGCTGGACCCTGAGGAAGCGCCAGGCGTGGGAACGCCGGTTCCCGGTGGCCTTTCCTACCGCGAGGCCCACCTCTTGATGGAGCTCTTGGCCGACTGGGGCAAGGTCACCAGCTTGGACTTGGTGGAGGTGAACCCAATCTTGGACCGCCGGAACCGCACCGCTAGTCTTATGGTGGAGCTGGCGGCCTCCCTTTTGGGCAAACGGATTTTTTGATCGCCGGGCCCCGCTGCCGGCGGCACCCCAAGGGCGCGGGAGCCCCGCCCCCTGGTGGTATTGAGGATTGCACTGCCTGGGCCGCACCGGAAGGGGTCGGGAAGGTCTCGCCAACGCAGAAAGCCCTCCTGCACCGTCGCCTCATCCCCTGCCAGGGGACCACCGCTACGGGTTGAGGTACACCTCGAGGAGCGCAGGCAAATCCCGAAAAAACGTGGATTTCGCTAGCACCACCACGCCCGCCTGCCGTAGCCTCGCCCAAGAGCTGCTCTCCCCGTGGGGGCCAAAGGCCAGCACCTGGACCCCCTGATGGGTGAGGGCCAGCACTGCTTCGGGGTCCACGGCTTCCAGATCGACCACCACCACCTGGGGGAGGGGGCCTTCCCCGCCGGAAAGGCGCCGGGGGGTTGCACCACAGGCGCGCACCGCCGCCTCTACCACAGCAAAATGAAACAGGTTGGGCACCCAAATGCCCACCTCAAGCACCTAGCACCTCCAGGGCTCGGTCCGGGTAGTTGGTGGTAAGGGAGGCCACACCGAGAGCTGACAAGTTCCGCAGACGCTGGGGCCGGTTCACGGTCCAAGGGTGCAACGGCACGGGAAGATGGCGCAGTGATTCCACCAACCTGTGGTGGGGGGAAAGTTCCAGGCCAGGTGGCAGCCTTTCCGGAACCCGTGTCACCACCCAAGAACAAGGGGCAGCGGGCAAGGCCATGCGCAGCACGGCCAGTACCGCCAGGGAAGAGGAAAGCACCCGCAGGCGGGCTCGCCCTTCCACCAGGCGCACCAAGGGATCCACCAAAGGCAGAAGGGCTCTAGTCGAGAGAGGTTTCACCTCCAAAAAAAGGAAACGATCCTCCGGGACAGCCTCCAGCACCAGGGCCAGGGGCGGCACCTCTTCCCGCCGCAGATCCGCCAGGGACCAACTGGTGAGGGGCCGCCCGTGGCGCTTTCGGTCGTGGTGGCACACCCACACCCCCTCGCGGCAAGGGCGCAGGTCCACTTCCACCCCGTCGGCTCCACAGGCCACCGCCGCTTCCACAGCCTGCAAGGAGTTGTCCCGGTAGCGACCGGCAAACCCGCGGTGGCCAATGATCATCGGCCGGCTCATGCCAGGATGGAGTAGCCGCCGTCCACTACGATGGTCTGGCCGTGGATCATGGAGGCAAACTCAGTGCACAGGAACACCACCGCGTTGGCCACATCCTGGGGCGTGAGCAACCTCCCCGCCGGGGTGCGGCGACGAGTCTCCTCCAACAGCTCTTCACGATTGGGAAAGTGCTTGAGGGCATCGGTATCCACCGTGCCGGCGGAAACGGCGTTGACGCGCACACCTTTCCCTGCCAGCTCGCAGGCCAGATGGCGCACCATGGACTCCAGGGCGGCTTTGGAAGCCCCCACCGCCGTGTAGTTGGGGATGGCCCGCACGGCGCCCAGAGAGGACACCGCCACCACCACTTTCTCGCCGTTGCTGGGCAGGGTCAGGAAACGCTGCACTAAAGGCAGGAGGGCAAGGGCGTTGATGTCCATGGTCCAGTGCAGGTGGTGCATGGTGAGCTGGGTGGCCGGCTTGAGCACCCCTGAGGCAGCGTTGGAGATCAAGAACTCCAGCCCCCCCCACTGCTGGTGGATTTCCTCAAACATCCGCGTCACATGCCGTTCATCCGCCACGTTGGCTTTGATCACCAGAGCCCGCGCCCCCCGGGCCTCAATTTGCCGGGCCACCTCTTCCGCTGGCCCCCGCTGGCGGAAGAAGTTGATCGCCACGTCCACCTTGAAGTCAGCCAAGGACAAGGCAATGGCCCGCCCTATTCCGCGGGATGCACCGGTGACCAGGGCCCGCTTGCCCCGAATGCGTAAATCCATTTGGCGTCTCCTCCCCGCGGCGAACTGTAGCCCAATGGCCGTGTTCCCACAAGGGGTTTGCTAGAATAGGGGGGCGGCGAACGCCGCCTGCTGGGAGGTTTTCCATGCAAATCGTCGCCACGGAGTTACGCCCTGGCTACATCATCGTCCACAACGGCCAGTTGCACCGGGTTCTCACCGTGGTGCACATTACCCCTGGCAACTGGCGGGGCATGGTGCAGTGCAAGCTGCGCAACCTCAAGACGGGCACGCAGCTGGAGCACCGCTTCCGCTCCGAGGACCGCGTGGAGAAGGCAACCCTGGACACCCACGAGATGCAGTACCTGTACTCCGACAACGCCGGCCACCACTTCATGAATATGGAGACGTACGAACAGGTCACCTTGAACGACGAGGTGTTGGGCGATGCCCTCTCCTACCTCCTGCCGGACACGGTGGTGACCGTGGACTTCTTTGAGGGAAACCCAGTGTCGGTGGAGCTGCCCAACAGCGTCACCTTGACGGTGGTGGAAACGGAGCCCCCGCTGAAAGGCGCCACCGCCGCCGGTGGCTCCAAACCCGCCAAGTTGGAAACCGGGTTGGTGGTGCAGGTGCCCATGTTCGTGGAGGCGGGCACCAAGATCGTGGTGGACACCCGCACCGGCGAGTACATCTCCCGCGCTTAGTTCCCTGCCTCCTACGGCGAAGTCCCAAACACCAGGGTGGCCACCTCCCCCGCCACCACCTGCACCGGGCGTGCCTGCCCTTCACCCTGGCAGGTGGTGACCCGCACGGTGTAGGCACCGGGGGCCAAAGATCCAAAAAGGGCGCTACGGGTGTGCAGGGGGACAGGCCCAGGGGGCACCTCCAGACTGAGGGGAGCCCACTGGCCGGAGGCGGAACGCACCTCCAGGGTGCACGGGTCAGCCGGCAGCTGCCACAGGAGGTGCAGCTGACCGGAGGGGGCAAGGCCACCAGGGTGGGCTCCCCACCCGGGCTCAGCACCACCATCAGACGGGCATAGCCGGCGGCCTGCAGCACCAGGGTGTGGGGTGCCGGGGCAAAGGCGGGGAGCCGCACCACCCCTTCTTCGTCTGCCTGCCAAGAAGCCCATAAAGCCGTCTGGTGGGCCGGCCCAAAGACCCGCACCGCCAAGCGCCGGATCGGGGTTCCGGCGAGGGCATCCACCACCTTCAGGTTGAGGGTGGGGCGGCGCGGCAGGGCGAGGGGCAGGGGGTGTGTCGCTGGCACCCGCACCTTGGCACTGGCCAGGCTCCCGCCTTCGCTGGCCACCACCCGGTAGTGGCCGGGGCCCGGCAGGTGCACGCGGAACCGCCCCTCTGCCGTCACCGTGGCAGCCACGGCGCTGGCTTCCACCTCCGCCCCCTGGCGTTGAAAGGTGACGGTGCAATGGCCACAGGGTTCTTGCTCCAACTGCACGGCCCCTTCCACCACCACCCCCGGGGGCAGCTCCAGCACCACCCGATGGGTGCCCACCGGCGGCACCTCCTCCCCCTGGGTCAGCAGGGTGGCACCGCTGCGCTGCTCCTCCACCCACAACCAATGGGGCCCGGGGACACCTCCGCCAGGCGGAAGTGACCCTGGGCGTCTACCGGAACTTCCCAGCTTTGGCCAGGGCGCTCCGCGAAGACCGCCCGCTTCGCCTCAACCCAGCGCTCCAGCCCCATCACCTGACCCACCACCACCTGCCCCAAAAGCAGCAGACGGATCGCGTATCCCCTGGCCCCGTCACCACCAGCCGTTGGGCGTGAGCGCGCAGGTTGGGGATGCTGGCGGAGGCCCGATAACTCCCGCGGGACACACCCGTGAGCCGGCAATCCCCCGCCTCTGCCGTGGGACCGTGGAAGGCGCGCCCTTGCCCAAGGGCCTCCAGCCGCACCTCCGGTCCTGCCACCGGGGCCTGCTCCCCCGCGCGCAGCACCTGGACCGTCACCGTGGCACCCCGCTGCAGGGTCACCTCCTGGCGGGATACCCCCTCGGGAAGCTCCACCTCCAGCTCCCGGGGAAGGTAATGGGTGTGACCCACCTTGAGGCGGTAGCTGCCAGGGGTGAGGGTGGCCATCACCCCCACGCCCTCCCCGTCGGTGTACGCCTGCGCCTCCAGCAGGCGGACAGGGCTCCCCGGAGGACCGGGAAGGGCCAGCTCCAGGTTGGCGCCCGCCAGGCCCTGCCCATCTTCCCCCCGCACCTGCACCTCCAACCCGGCTTCTAAGCCCAGGAGCACCTCAGCGCCACCCGGCGAGGCCAGCGTCACCCTCCCTGGGGCAAAACCTTCTGCCTGAACCTCTAACACCACCGGTGGCAGCCAAGGCACCTCCAGGCAACCCTCTCCCTGTAGGTGGTCCACTTCTCGGCTTGGCCCCCGGTGGCGGGCCACCGAGCCCCCCTCCCCCAACCTCTCTGCGGGCGGTGAGGGTAAAGCGCGCCACGGGGCGGCCAGTGGCCCGCGCCCGCACCGCAACGCAGTACCGGTCCGCCCGGTCCAGCACCAAAGGCTCCGCCAGCGGTCCGGTGAGGCGCAAGGGCCGGTAGCCTGCTGCCTCCACCACCAGGGTGCCAGCCACCACCTCGCTCGCCAACTCCAAGGAAAAGCTTCCCGCCTGGTCCGTGTTCCTGGGCGCCAAGGGGACACCGACCAAGCTCACCTGCACCTGCGCCCCGGCGACGGGCTGCCCCTGCCGGTCCACCACTTTCCCTTGCAGGGCCAGAGCCCTCCGCAGGGCAAACTCGCTGACCTCCCCCAGGCCCGCCAGCCACCACACCTCCCCCACCAAGGCACCCCCCACGCTGCGGCGCAAGCCCTCCGGCGGCGCACCGACGGGGTGGAGCAGGGGCGTGCACCGCTGCAACTGACCTTGGGCGTCAAACAGGGCCAGCTGCCATCGCTGGCCGGTGCGCAGCCAAAACCCGCTGCCCGCCGGCAGCACCTCCAGGGACGGGACCGTCCCACCGCAGGGAGCAGTGGGAAATTACTGCTCCCAACGCAGCTGCCCGTCCCCGCTGTAGCCGCGCAGCAGGGGGCGAAAGGGGTGAGCGGCCACCAACCCGTCACCCACCGCCGCCAAAAGGAAGCTGTTTTCCTCCCCTTCGGCCCCCGGGGGTGCCGGTCGTCGTTGGCCAAAACAGCGGCGGTTCCCTTCCCCCGTCCAGCGGCAGAACAGCCCCGTGCCCAAAGGGGCGTTCACCACCAGCGTGCCATCCTCCAGCGCCATGGCACCCCCCAACCGGCTGCCCCAGGGCCAAAGGGGAGCGCCAGTTCCCCCCATCCCACAGCCACGCCCGCTGCCCAAGCCCATCCACCAGCCAGGCCCGGTCCGGCGCCACCACCGCCAGCTGCACTTCCCAAACTGTGGGCGCCAACCCGGGGGGAAAGGGCAGCTCCTGCGGGAGCAAGTCGGGGCGGTACCAGCAGAGGATTTTCTCCTCACGGTTGGACCCACCAAACCGCGCCGCCGCGGGCGACCAGCAGACGGCTGTTCCAAGGAACTGGCCCCGGAGCGGGGGTGGAAACCGCCGTCACCTGCCGAGCAAACACAAAGGCAGCGGGCAGTTCCCCTCCCACTGCCAGAACCAAACCCAAGAAAAGGATGGTGGCCCCCACCGGTCAACTCCGCCAAGAGCTTACGACAGCTTCGGTTCTGGGCATTGAACCCTCAAGGTTGCCGTGGTCTGGGTGTTTTTCTCCACATTCACCGAGGTACAGGTTCCCCCAGTGGCGGTGGCCCTACAGGAGCCGGAAAGGTTTCCCTGGGCGTGGCAACTTACCCCCCAGTCCGCTTCGGCGGTTCAAGCAAAGCCCCAGAGGGGTCCTGGGCTGCCCAGACCCAGGAAGGTGATCACCAACAGCACCGACAACCCTTTCCGCTGGGACAGATCCTCCTTGCTTGCCTCGTCTTCTCCGGCCGCGGCCCGGCTCTGGCGGCATAAGAACACGTTTTCTTGTCAAGACCTCCATCCCCGAGTTCCCCCGGGGTTTGGCCGATCCCGGGCGGCCTAAAACAACGAAACTCCAGTGAGCAGTAGGATAGGCCCCCCTCCTCGGTCCGGCCAGGCCAGCTCCAAACGCACCACGCGCAACACCGAAGCGCGGGTAATTTCGGCCAAAAGGCCGATTCCTGCATTTGCCCGCCACCCACCCGTATCCGCACCCACCCTGGCCCCCCAGGTCCTCCCCACATCGCCAAACAGCACCACCCCCAGCACCGCCACGTGCAACACCTCACCCGTAAGACGCCGGCGCCACTCCAGGTTCACCACGGCACGGGAGGTGCCATCAAAGGTGTCCGGGTCCCACCCCCGCAGCCCCGTGTTGGCCCCCAGGGTGAGCTGACGGTCCAACCCCAGGCGGTGTCCCAGTTCCCACACCCCGCGCAGGCGCAAGCCCCCTTCCCCCACCTGCGCCGCCCCCACCTCCAGGCGGCTCACCCCATCCACCACCGCGCCCTCCTCCCAGCGGCCGCTGCTGCTTAAAGAAAGCCAGCGGTACCACGAGTCACGGCGAAAGCCGCGGAAGTAACGGGCCTCGTAGGGCAGGCGCAGGCGATCCCCCCCCAGGGCGGGCAGAGAAACCCCCAGCATCAACTGAACATTGGGTCCCAGAGGGATGTCCTCCTGCCGCCACCACCCGCGGAAACCCTTCACCACCTCCCAGCGGCTGGCCTGGCTCTCAAAACCCACCTGCAAGCCCACCAGTTCCCGGTCCTCCGGCTCCGGGTACGGGGAACCCTGCCGGTGGCGCCAGCGGGAAAAGGCAGCGCGTTCGGCAAAAATCCCCGCCACCAGACGCCGGGTGGTGTCACCATTTCCGGGCAAGCGCATCCCCCCCCACACCACCAGGGAGCGGCGCAGGGTGTCCCCGGAGACCACCTTCTTGCCGTTGGCCCACAGGTACTCCACCAGGCTTTCCCGCCGCACCGTCACCCCCCCCGCCCGCGGGGTGGCCAGGGAAAAGAAGGGGTAGCTCAAGGAAAACTCGTTGGCGGTGCCATCGGAGGCTTCCCGGTGGGCGGCGGAGAGGCGCCACCGGGTGCCGAAAAACATGGGGTCGGAGTAGCCAGCGGTGATGGAATCCCGTTCCGGATCGGAGCGGGCGTCCAGGTACACGTTCTTTCCCCAGCCGAGGAAGTTTTCCTCGGAAATGGAAATCCCCGCCTTTTGCCGTCGGCCCAGGCGCCCGTAGTTCACCGCCAGCTCCAAGGTGAACTGGTCGCGGGTTTCCACGTACACCTCCACACCCCCGGCCACGGGCTTGGGGTAAATGTGCACCGGATTGAGAAAGCCCGTTCCCCGCAAGATGCGCTCGCTTTCCGCCGCCAGCTGCGGATCCCAGGGGTCCCCTTCGCGGAACAGCAGCAGCGAGCGGATGAAGCGCTCCCGAGACAGGGTGTGAAGGGCGTTGGCGGCGCGGTAAGGCCAGGAAGAGGTTTGGGGATCGGTGAGGTCAAAGACGTCGTGGCGCACAATGTGGATGGCCACGATGGTGGGGGCAGGTTCCCCAAGACCGGCTGCAACGGCCCACAGCAAGCACAGGGCGAACATCCCTAGCATTCTACGGGCAGGCTCGCCCCTGCGCCGTGGGGTTGCTCACACCCGCCGCCAGGAAGCGGCCAAAAGCCCCGAGGGCAGCTCCGTCACCGCGCCCACCAGCCCCTGCGGGCAGTGGGCCTGAAGTTCATGGGCCGTGAGCTCTTGGCTGACGAAGCCGTTGGTGAAGGCAAAGGTGCCCTCCCGGGTGCGCGCCGGGTCAAAGGGGGGCAGAAGGCCTGCCCGCTGCTGGGCCTCGTACCATTCCCGGCGGGCCTGGCGGGCCTGCGGCCCGTAGGCGGTGACCAACAGCCTGCCTCCTGGAGCCACCAGTTCCGCAAGAGAAGTGAGCATCCGGCGGCGAAGGGGTTCACTGCCCAAAGATCCCAAGGTAGCCTGGCCAAAGATCACCGTGCGCCAGTGGTTGCGGCGAAGGGGTGGACGCAGGCCATCCCCCGCCACCCACCAGGCCGGCACGTTCAGGCGGCGTGCCGCCACCAGGTAGCGCGGTACCAAGTCCAACCCCACCACGCTTCCGCCCTGCACCCCCAGGGCAGCCAGGATGCGCCCTGCCCCGCACCCCACCTCCACCAGCGGGGGTTGCACCAGCCGTTGCAGCCAGGCCAGTTCCTCCGCCAGGAGCTTTTGGAACGCGGGTGGGGCCAGGGCATAGGCTGCCACCACCCACTGGGGGTGGTGGGCGTCGCGGTAGCGCAAGAAGGACTCCACGGGGCAAAGTGTAGCTGGTGTACCATCCCCTCCTTGGAGGCAGGCATGCGGGTGGTCACCTCGGTCCTGGAGCTCATTGGCCAGACCCCCCTGCTGCGGCTCGGGGAGCTAGAGGACGGCGGGGCTGAGATTTGGGCGAAATTGGAAACCGCCAACCCCGGCGGGTCGGTGAAGGACCGCATTGGCTTAGGCATGGTGCGGGCGGCGGAATCCACGGGCCAGCTCAAGCCCGGGGGGACCATCGTGGAGGCCACCGCGGGCAACACCGGCATAGGGCTGGCCCTGGCCGGCCGCCGCTGCGGCTACCGGGTCATCCTCCTGGTGCCGGAAAAGTACTCGGTGGAAAAGCAAAAGCTCATGCGTGCCCTGGGCGCCGAGGTCATCGTCACCCCTACGGAGGAGGGAATGGAGGGGGCACGGCAGCGGGCCCGGCAACTTGCCGAGCGCACGCCAGGGGCGGTGTACGTGGACCAGTTTGCCAACCCCGCCAACCCGGGCACCCACGAAGCCACCACCGGTCCGGAGATTTACCAACAAATGCAAGGCCAGCTGGACGCCATCGTGGTGGGGTGCGGCTCGGGGGGCACCTTCATGGGGGCCGTGCGCTACTTGAAGGCGCGCATCCCCCACCTGTGGGCGGTGGCGGTGGAGCCGCAAGGTTCGGTGCTGGGGGGAGGGCAGCCGGGGACCCACCTGGTGGAGGGGATTGGCATGGACGAGATCCCCCCCATCATGGACCCCGGCCTCGCCGATGAGGTGATGATGATCCCCGATCCGGAGGCCTTTGCCATGGTGCGCCGGTTGGCCCAGGAGTGCGGCGTGCTGGCCGGCTCCTCCGCCGGCGCCAACGTGGCGGCGGCGGTGAAGGTGGCCCAGCGCTTGGGAGCCGGGAAACGGGTGGTGACGGTCATTCCCGACTCCTGCGAGCGGTACCTGTCCAAGCAAATCCTGGAGCTGTTTGCGGAGGAGGCATGAAGGACCACACCCTGTGCGTGCACGCGGGACCCGGGCCGGACCCGCAGACCGGCGCCGTCAACACCCCCATTTACGCCACCTCCACCTACGCTTACGCCGAGTTTGGCCGCCACCGCGGCTGGGAATACTCGCGCACCGCCAACCCCACGCGGGTGGCCCTGGAACAGGCGGTGGCCCAACTGGAAGGCGGCGCCGACGCCTGCGCCTTCGCCTCGGGCATGGCAGCCATTGACGCCCTCACGGATCTGCTGCAAGTGGGCGACCACATCCTGGCGGCGCACAACCTCTACGGCGGCACGTACCGCCTCTTCACCACCATCACCGCCCGCCACGGCCTGGAGGTGAGCTTCGTGGATGCCACCGATCTTAACCTCCTGGAAGCCAGCTTCCGTCCCAACACCCGCATGCTGTTCCTGGAATCCCCCACCAACCCCCTCATGGCCTTGGTGGACCTGGAAGCGGCCAGCCAGTTGGCTCACCGGCGGGGGGTGCTGGTGGTGGTGGACAACACCTTCCTCTCCCCCATCCTCCAAAAGCCCTTGGCCTTGGGGGCCGATGTGGTGCTGCACTCCACCACCAAGTACCTGAACGGCCATTCCGACGGAGTGGGTGGGGTGGTGGTCACCAAGGAAGCTGCCTTGGGGCAGGAGCTGCACCGCATTCAAAACAGCGCGGGGGCCATCCTGGGCCCCTTTGATGCCTACCTGGTGCTGCGCGGGATCCGCACCCTGGCGGTGCGCATGGCCGCCCACGAGGCGGGGGGCCGGGCGGTGGCCCAGTTTTTAGCTCAGCACCCCAAGGTGCAGCGGGTCTACTACCCCGGCCTTCCCCACCACCCGCAGCACGCCTTGGCCCAGCGGCAGCAGCGAGGCTTTGGGGCCATGGTGGCCTTTGACCTTGGCAGCTTGGAGGCGGCCCAGACCGTGTGCAACCGGGTGCGGCTTTTTACCCTGGCGGAATCCCTAGGGGGGGTGGAGTCCCTCATCGCCCACCCCGCCACCATGACCCACGCCTCGGTGCCCCCCGAGGAGCGGCAGAAACTGGGGATTACCGAGGGGCTTTTGCGGCTTTCCGTGGGCATTGAGGACCCCGAGGACCTGGTGGAGGACCTGCGGCAAGCCCTGGCGGCGTT
>JANXCP010000004.1:41479-54897 GCA_025060245.1 Thermoanaerobaculum sp.
GGGCCAGCTGACGCGCGCGCTGGTGAACCCCGGCAAACCGCTCCTGCTCCAGCCAGCTGAAGGCCTCCCCCAACTCCCGCAGCGTCCCCTCACCCAAGACCTCCTGGGCCATGGGGAAAAGCACCCGGTTTTCCTTGGCAATGTGCTGTTCAATGAGCTGCGCCCAGTCGGCCAGCGCCCGGGCCACCTCGCCCGCAGCCTGCCGATCCCCACCCGCCGCCGCCTCCAATGCCTGCGCCGCCTGGCGCACAAGGGCCCGCCCCCGCTGGTGCTCCACCAGCATCACCGCCAGCGGCCCCACCTCCCGCGAAAACCCACAGCTTTCCAAAGCGGGAAAGAGCAAGTCCTCCTCTTTTCCATGATGGCAGGCATCGGCAAAGGTGCGGATAAAGTCCAGAATCTGGCTCACCCGTTCCCGTTGCACCCCCTGCCCCTCTTCCGGCCGCGACGCGGGCCACCTGCAGGATCACCTCATGCTCCGCCCCCAGGCAACTCCAAAGGATCCATACCTCACCTCCTGGCTTGCACGCTAAACCGCCGGCCTGCCCCGCTCTTTGCTCCTGGGCAAAGAGGCGTACCCTGCGGTTGACCCTCCTGGGTTGAGCGGGCGCCACCTGGGCAGGGCCTACCAGCGGACAGCCGCGGGTGGTTTCGGCAGAAGTCTCAGCGTGGAAGACCGGCCAGGGCAGAAAAGCCATGGCCGCCGAGGGCCGCAGGCTTGGCGGCAGGCTCTGCGCTGCTAAAAGCCTGCGGCGAAAGAAAAGGTGAACGACCGAAGTTGTGTCCTCCCTGTCTAAGACCCTGTCGTGGTCAGCTGCAGCATCTGTCCTTTTCCGGCAACCCCCAAACCCCCAGGTACCCAGCCCCAGGGGCCGGGGGAAGGGTAGGGCAAGCCCTTGCAAATGGGTGGTCTGCGGCGACTTGGACCAAGCTGCCGGCAAAAACCGCTCACCTGCCGGCAGGTATGGGAACTTTTCCTTTACACTGCGGGGTAACGGTTTCTCACGATCCCTCCCACCCTCACCGGCCAGCTCACTGGCGCAGGCGGGGCAGCTCCCCCCAACTGGCCCACCGGCCAAAGGCATCTTCCAGGTCCGGCGCCAGGGGTTTGCCGGGCTGGTCCGGGAGGTCTTGCACCAGCTGGTGCCTCACCCGCTCCAGCTGGCATTGACAGTAGGGCACTTCCGGCAATTGGAGAACACGAGCGAGCTCGTCCGGAAGGGCCCTCAACCCCTCCCAACCCGAAAGGTCCGCAGGGGGTGGAGGACCGAACCGCCGGCGCAGGTCCTGGAGCCACGCCACCAGCTCCGGCTCCGCTTGGACAAACAATTGGGGCAGGTTGCTGGCGGCGAAAGCCTCTTCTCCTTCCCGGGAGATCCGCAACCGCCGCGTTTCAAGCCCCAAGAAGGTAGGCAAATTCTCCTTCAGTGCTTGGCGAGCCGCTTGCCACCCCGCCATTTTCGTGCGCTGCTCCGTGCGCACGAGCACCCACTCCCCATTCTTGGCATTGACCAATAAAACCCGAGACTGACCCGGTGTGGAGGAAAAATCCACCAGCAGGTAAAAAGCGGCTCGGGTCCCATCGGCAAAGTCCAAAAGCACCCTGGTAAAGGACCATTCCCGCACCTGCGGATCCAAAACCAGCCGGCTGCTCTCCAACGCCCGCCCCAACTCCTCCCCGTTGGGGGCGAGGATGCGATGGAAAACCTCCAACCGCACCGGCTTTGTGCCGTCAACGCTTGCCTTCTTCCCCTGGCCGTACCCACCGCGGGGCGCCAAGGCCAGCAGGCAGAGGAACAAACCAAGCACTTTGCTCATCGCGCCCTCCAAAGTCCGGAACAGCTTACCCGAAAACCCCGGCACAGGTTCCCCAACAGGCGTGGCGCTCCGAAAGGGCGATCAGTCTGCACATCACACCGCAGGAAGGCTTCATCACGTTGCAACCAAAGACGATCCCGCAGCAACCCCAGCAGGAACCGTACGTAGTGGCTTGCGCCGCACACTCCACGGTGGTATCCCAGCCGTAGCAGTCCCCAGCCTCTAGCGGTACGGCAGCACCCAAAGCTGTCACCACCGCCAGCAATAAGGCTAACCAAAAAACTCGTCCCTTCATACCTTGTTCCTCCTTTCCTGCCCACTCCCGGGCGTGGGTGCATTGAGGAGACCACTTTCTTGTTGTCAACCCCCCAACGGCCGGTTGGGCCGTGGCCCCGCCACGGGAAGGAAAACTTCCCCCAGCGCCGCGCAGGACTTGGCAGGGTGCAAAAGCAAGTGGCGTACACTGGGCAAACAGTGATGGCTGCCTTGCCCGTGCCCGTGCTCGCCTTTTGCGGCTTTTCCGGCTCCGGCAAGACCACGCTTTTGGAATCCCTCATCCCCCTTTTGGCGCAGCAGGGCCTGGTGGTGGGCCTGATCAAGCACGACGCCCACGGGGTGGTGGTGGACCAACCCGGCAAGGACTCCGACCGCCTCTTTCGCGCCGGCGCTCAGCTGTGCCTGCGCGCGCCCAACGAAACCTTCACTCGCTGGCACCCCTCCAGCTCCCGCGACCTCCCCTGGGCCCTGGGCCTGTTGGCCTGGCAGGTGGACCTCATCTTGGTGGAGGGCCACAAGGACACCCCCTTGCCGAAGGTGTGGCTGGAGCACCCCCAGGACCCCTCGGTCCCGGAAACCTTACAAGGGCTGGTGGAGGTGCTCCCCTGGGGCAGCGCGCGCCTTCCCCGCGCCCTGGAGCTGGCCCAGCGGCTGGTCACGGCCCATCAACCTCCCCTGTGGGGGGGGATCCTCCTGGGAGGCCACAGCAGCCGCATGGGAACGCCCAAACAGCTGCTGTCCGTGGGCCGGGAATCGGCCCTGGCACGGGTGGCGCGCACCCTGGCGAGCCAAGTGGCCGGCCTGGCCTACCTGGGGGCCGGCCCTTTACCGGCCGATGCTCCGCCTGCCCCGCAAATCCCCGACCCCCCGGGACCTGGCGGACCGCTGGCGGGGATGGTGGCGGCCCTGCGCTGGCAACCCACCTCCCGCTGGTTGATCGTCCCCGTCGACGCCATTGCCCTCAGCCCAGCCCTGATTTGCTTTTTCCGCGAGCACCAGCGACCCGGGTGGTGGGCGGTGCAGCTGAAAAACCCAGCGGGTGAGCTGGAGCCCCTCTTTGCCCTCCTCAGCCCGCAAATACAGGCCTTCGCCGACCAGTGCTGGCAACAGGGGCAGGGGCCCCGGGCCTTGGCGCAGCACGAGAAGGCCCACCTGCTCCCGGTCCCGGAGCCGCTGGGCGGGGCCCTGGCTTCCGCGAACACCCCCGAAGCCTGGCACGAGCTGGTGCAAAAACTCAAACCTTAGCCCGAAAAGGTAGCGCGCAGCTTTCTGGCCTACCGCGCAAGGGTTTGAACCTTCCCCTCCACCGCACCGAACACCTTCCCCTCCACCGCCGTAGGTCGCGGTGGAGGGACCTCCCAGGGGGTCAGGAGCGAGCCGAGGGGGTGAGGGTTTTTGCCACCTTGGCCCACTCGTCCTTGAGGGTGACGATGCGGTTGAAGACTGGCCGTTGGGGGGTGCTGTCCGGATCCACGGCAAAGTAACCCAATCGCTCAAACTGGAAGCGCTCCCCCACCGCCGCCTGCGCCAACGCAGGCTCCACCTGGGCGTGGGGGCGAACCGTCAAGGAGTTGGGGTTTAGGTTGTCCCTCCAGGTCCGCCCCGCTGGGACATCATCCGGGTCCGGTTTGGCAAAGAGGTAGTCGTACAGCCGCACCTCCGCCTCGACCCCATGGCCCACCGCCAGCCAGTGCAGGGTGGCCTTCACCCGCCGTCCATCGGGGGCTTGCCCGCCCCGGCTTTGCGGGTCAATCTCTCCGCGCACCTCCACCACTTGGCCGGTATCATCGGTGAGGACCTCCCGGCAGGTCACCAGGTACGCCCCCCGCAACCGCACCTCGTTCCCCGGGTACAGGCGAAAGTACTTTGGCAGGGGGTACGCCCGCACGTCCTCCCGCTCCACCCACAGCTCGCGGGTAAAGGGGAGCTGCCGCTGCCCCGCCGCCGGGTCTTCCGGGTTGTTGGGGACGGAAAACCACTCCACCTGCCCCTCCGGGTAGTTGGTGATCACCAGCTTCACCGGGTCCAGCACCGCAAAGCGGCGGGGGGCGGTGCGGTTCAAGACTTCGCGGACGCAGTGCTCAAAAAGCTGTACGTCCACCACGCTGTTGCGCTTGGCCACGCCGATGCGTTCGGCAAACAACCGGATGGCCTCCGGTGGAACCCCTCGCCGGCGCAGACCGGCAATGGTGGGCATGCGCGGGTCATCCCACCCACGCACGAAGCCCTCTTGCACCAGCTCCAAGAGTCGGCGTTTGGACATGACGGTGTAGGTGAGGTTGAGGCGGGCAAACTCAATTTGCTGGGGGTGGGGCTCGGGCAGCTCCAGCTGATCAATGAACCAGTCGTAGAGGGGGCGGTGGTCCTCAAACTCTAAGGTGCAAATGGAGTGGGTGATGCCCTCAATGGCGTCTTCCAGCGGGTGGGCGTAGTCGTACATGGGGTAGATGCACCAGGCGTCCCCCGCATGGGGGTGGGGCGCATGGAGGATGCGGTACATCACGGGATCGCGCATGTTGATGTTGCCGGAGGCCATGTCTATTTTGGCCCGCAGCACCCGGCTGCCGTCGGGGAACTCCCCCGCGCGCATCCGGCGAAACAGGTTGAGGTTCTCCTCCACCGAGCGCTGGCGGTGCTCGCAGGGGATGCCCGGCTCGGTGAGGGTTCCCCGCTTTTCCCGCACTTCATCCGGCGTGCAGTCACACACGTAGGCTTGGCCTTTGAGGATCAGCTGTTCCGCCCACTGGTACATTTGCTCAAAGTAATCGGAGGCAAAGTACAGGTGCTGGCCCCAATCAAACCCTAGCCACCGCACATCCCGCTCAATGGCTTCAATGTACTCCTGCTCCTCCTTGGTGGGGTTGGTGTCGTCGTACCGCAGGTGGCAGCGGCCGCCAAACTCTTGGGCCAAGGTGAAGTTGAGGCAGATGGCCTTGGCGTGGCCTATGTGCAGGTAGCCGTTGGGTTCGGGGGGAAAGCGCGTGATCACCGTGCGGTGCTTCCCCGCGGCCAAGTCAGCGCGGATGATCTCCCGGATAAAGTCGCTCCCCTCGCTGGGGAACTGGCTGATGGGCACAGAACGTTCCGCCATGGGTCAGGACTCCTCAAGGCAAAGGTTGCCCTCGCAAGAGCCGCACCGCCGCCCGCAGGCGCCGGCGACAGGTCTCCTTGCCCAGCACCTCCATGGTCTCAAACAAGGGCGGGGTGGCCGTGCGACCGGTGACCGCCACCCGTACGGCCATGAACAGGTCGCCGGTGCGCAGGCCCCGGCTCTCGGCAAACCGCCGCAAGCCCGCTTCCAGGTTTTCCTGGTTCCACTCCAGCAGGGGATCCACCACCTCCTCCAACAGGTCCTCGAGGATGCCGGCCGCCTCCACCGCCGAAGGTTGCTTCATGATGAGCTTGGGAATCACTTCCGCTTCGTAAGCCACCTCGCCTACGAAGAAAAACGAAGCGTAGGCGATGAAGTCTTCCAGCTTGTCAATGCGCTCGCGCACCAGCGGTAGCACCTTGAGGAGGTACCCCTCGGCCAAGGTTTCGGCCTTCAGGCGAGCCAGCAAGGCCTCAGGGGTGAGGGCCCGGATGTACTTTCCGTTGAGCCAGGTGAGCTTGGCCAGGTCAAACACCGGCCCACCCAGGACGATGCGCTCCAGGGTGAAAGCCTCCACAAACTCGTCCAAGGAAAACTCCTCTCGCCCGTCGGGCATGGTCCACCCCATGAGGGCCAAGTAATTGAGCATGGCTTCCGGCAGATACCCCGCCCGGCGGTAAAAGTTGAGGCTGGTGGGGTTTTTCCGCTTGGAGATCTTGGAACGGTCGGCATTACGCAGCAGCGGCAGGTGGCAGAACACCGGTTCCTCCCAGCCAAAGGCACGGTACAGCTGGGCATGTTTGGGCAGGGAGGAGATCCACTCCTCGGCGCGGATCACATGGGTGACTCCCATGAGGTGGTCATCCACCACGTTGGCCAAGTGGTAGGTGGGGTACCCGTCGGACTTGAGAAGCACCTGGTCGTCAATGAGGGTATTGTCAAACTCCAGCTCCCCGCGGAGGAAATCGCGGACCCGGGTCACGCCCTCCGTGGGCATGGCCAGGCGCACCACGTGGGGCTCCCCGGCCCGTCGCCGGGCTTTCGCTTCGCCCTTTGGAAGGGCCCGGCAGTGGCGGTCGTAGCCCATCACCGGCGCTTTGGCCTGCCGCTGCTGCTCGCGCAGGGCATCCAAGCGCTCTTTGGTACAAAAGCAAGGGTAGGCACCCCCGCGCTCCATGAGCTCTTCAGCGTACTGCTGATAAATGGCGGTGCGCTCCGATTGCCGGTACGGGGCGTGGGGGCCACCCACATCGGGTCCCTCATCCCAGCTCAACCCCAACCAGTGGAGGGAGTCAAAGATCATCTGCTCCGAAGCACGGCTGGAGCGCTCCCGATCCGTATCCTCAATACGCAAGATGAACTGGCCGCCGTTTTTCTTGGCCCAGGCATAGTTAAACAGCGCCACGTAGGCGGTCCCCACATGGGGATCCCCTGTGGGTGACGGTGCGATCCGTGTGCGAACCACCCCTTCCCTCCGTTGCCCACCAGGCGGCCAAGTGTAACACCGCCACGGAGTGGGAGAAGGCTGGGGGGCTTAAAATAACCCCGATGGGTGGCGTGGGTGAGCCGTTCCGCGCCGGGCAGGCGCCGCTGATCCTGCGACAAGAGGCCGAATCGGGCCTGGCCGCGGTGGAGTTCCTCCAAGGAGGCCACCGGCGGAGCTTTTTGGTGCGCGATGGGGTGCTCCTGGACTTTACCTCCACCCACCCACAGGAGCAGGGAGGCCCGGCAACGGCTTCCCTTGAGCCGGCCCTGCTCGCCGCTTCCGCCCTAGGACGGTTGGTCACAGCCAGCGGCGAGTACCGCCGGGGACCCGGGGAATCCCCGGCGCAACCCCCCTTCGCCGTCCCCGTGAGCATGGTCATCCTGGAGGCCCTGCGCCGCACCCACGACGTGGCGCCGGTCTTGGAACTTTTGGGAACCGACCGACCGTTCACGCGGGCCTCGGATTTGGCAACCCCACCCGTCCCCTTGGCCCCTCTGGAAGCGTTCGTTTGGGACCAATTGAAACAGACCAAGACCCTAAGCCAGCTGCGATCGCTGCTGCCGGAGCAGGCTCAGGCGTTGGCCCGTGCCTTTGCTGGACTGGCCTGTAGCGGCTTTCTCGTCCCCGTGGAGGCGAGGGAGCGGCCAGCGGCCGCCAAACCTTTGTTCCCACCGGCCAACCCATTGCTGCGCGAACGCCTCGCCCGCATTGGTCGCGAAGGAGGTCTTCCCGTGGTGGACAGCAACCGCGAGCTCACCCAAGAGGAACTGGAACAAGCACAAAAAGACAAAGAGCAGGCCCTGGCCATGCTGGCCCAGGGGGGGGATGAACGCCAGGCCATCCGCCTCCTCACCCGCGCCGTGAGTATCCTGCCGGATCCCCACTCCCTGGTGTGCCTGGCAGAGGCCGAGGTGGTCAACCCCCTGTGGCGGGAACGGGCCTTGGCCCACCTCAAACAAGCCCTGGAAATTGACCCCAAGTTCACCCCGGCCTGGTTGGCTCTGGCCAACTACTGGGGCCTGCGCGGCGATGCCAGCAAGCAACGGCGCTGCTTGGAGAACATCCTGAAGTACGACCCGCAAAACCGCGACGTGCGGGAGGCCCTGGTCCACCTGGGGGGCAGCTGAGCAGCGCTAAGATAGGGAAAGAAACGGAGGCGCCGGTGTTTCGTCACATCCTCGTGCCGTTGGACTTCAACGACATCGCCCCGCACACCGTGTCCATGGGCGCCGACCTGGCCCAGGCCTGTGGGGCCAGGCTCACCCTCCTCTCGGTGGTGGACGACTCCTTCCCCAATCCCGACATCCTCTCCCTCCAGCTTCCCTGGGCCGATTACTACCGCCACCTGCGAGAAGCTGCCAAATCCACGCTGGAAGAACTGCGCGATACGCTGCCCAAGGAGCTGGCAGTGGAGATTGCGGTGATCCGCGGTCGGCCAGCTCCCGCCATTGCGCAGTTTGCCAAGGAAAACAGCTGCGACCTCATCATCATGGCCACCCACGGCACTTCGGGCCTGCAACAGGCCATCCTGGGATCGGTCACCCGCCGGGTGATGTACTTGGCCAGCTGCCCGGTGATGATCGTGAAGTTTGCCCCCCACAGCCACGTCTGAAGCGGCCCACAACCCATGGTAAAGTAGGCAAGGCTGGAGGAATCGTGTTTCGGTTTCAAGATCAGCGCCTGGAGGAGATCGCCAGCAAGGTGCTTGCCGGCACACGCCTGA
The DNA here is from genome assembly GCA_025060245.1 of Thermoanaerobaculum sp. Classification (GTDB taxonomy): domain Bacteria; phylum Acidobacteriota; class Thermoanaerobaculia; order Thermoanaerobaculales; family Thermoanaerobaculaceae; genus Thermoanaerobaculum. Next base: position 49,874 of record JANXCP010000004.1, read on the forward strand.
GTTTTGATGACGGCATGGTGCTGGCAACGACCTACGACCTCTTGGGCCTCGGCCAGCTGGCCAACTACGTGCGGGAAAAGCTGCACGGCGACATCACCTACTACAACGTCAACCGCCACCTCAACCCCACCAACGTCTGCGTGGCCTCCTGTGCCCTCTGCGCCTTTGCCGAAAAGTACGGGGGCTCCCGCGGCTGGACCTACACCGTGGAAGAGGCGGTGGAGGTGGCCGCCGCCGACGTGGACGAAACGGTGTCCGAGCTGCACATCGTGGGAGGCCTTCACCCCAAGCTGGGGGTGGAGTACTACGAGGCCCTCTTCCGCGCCCTCAAAGCCCGCTTCCCCTGGGTACATATCAAGGCCCTCACCATGGTGGAGCTGGACTTTCTCTCCCACCGGGCCAAACTGCCGGTGGAGCAGGTGGTGCTGCGGCTTAAAGAAGCGGGCTTGGATTCTTGCCCCGGGGGAGGGGCGGAGATCTTTGCCCCCGAGGTGCGGGCGGTGATCTGCGACCATAAGACCTCGGGGGAGCGGTGGCTGGAGGTGGCGCGGACGGTCCACCGGCTGGGTATTAGATCCAACTGCACCATGCTCTACGGCCACGTGGAAAAGCCGGAGCACCGCGTGGACCACCTACTGAAGCTGCGCCAGCTGCAGGATGAGACGGGGGGATTCCAGTGCTTCATCCCCTTGGCCTTCCATCCGGCCAACACCCGCCTGGCTCACCTGCCCGGTCCCACAGGTCGCCTGGACCTACAGACCATTGCCCTCTCGCGGCTGTTACTGGACAACATCCCGCACATCAAGGCCTACTGGATCATGCTCGGTGCCAAGACGGCCCAGGTAGCCTTGCACTTTGGCGCCAACGACCTGGACGGCACGGTGGTCGACGAGCGCATCACCTACGCGGCGGGTGGACAAGCGGGCAAGGGCATGCCGCGGGCCGAGCTGGAGCGATTGATCCGCGAGGCACGGCGCACACCGGTGGAGCGGGACACCCTCTACCGACCCCGAACTCCCATCCCACGTCCCAAACCCGTGGTGCGCGAATCCACCCTGCCCTATTGGTCTTCCTAGCGGGCCCGGCTCACCGCCCCCGCTCAGGCTTCTCAAAAGAGCCGGGAAAGTACGTTGCCATGCACTCCGGGCACAGGCCGTGGCTGAACTCCGCCTCAGAGTGCTGGCGCACGTAGGCTTCCAGCGCCTGCCAGGAGTTGGCGTCGGTGCGCACCCGCTTACACGCAGCACAAATGGGAATAATGCCCTTCAGCTGCCGTACTTCCCGCTGCGCCCGGGTGAGCTCCGCCAGCAAGTGCTCGCGCTCCAGCTCGGCCACCTTTCGCCGGTGGATATCCACGTGGGCTCCCAGGGCTCGCAAGGCCCTCCCGGAGGGGTCCCGCTCCACCACCCTGCCCCAGTTCAACACCCATTTGAACTCACCGGACTTGCACTGGAGCCGGTGCTCCACTTCAAAGGCCGGCGTTTCGCCTGCCTCGTGCAACCTGGCTGCCCGGTCCACCGCGGGCAGGTCCTCAGGGTGAATGAGGGCCCGCCAGGCAGCCGCCGTGGCAGGGATCTCCTCCGGTTCATAACCCAACATGCGCGCCCACTGGGGAGTGCGGATCACCGTATCGGTGAGCAAATCGTGGAACCAGAGCCCAACCCCAGAAACCTCCAAGGCTTGGGACCAAAAAGGATCGCGCAAGAGCCATGGCCCCCCAGCCTGCCGTGGCGCCCACCAGTGCCGAAGCAGCGCCTTGACCCTTCCGCCCAGCCAATTCATCGGTCTTGCCCCCTCGCCCTGCCCGTCGCGGCACCCTCCCCCCGGCACTTCGGAGGCGAAGTGCAACCCTCATTCTACCCCTGCTCTCCGCGCCGCCGGAACGGCTTAGCCGGCGCAGCGCTGGAGTTCCCCAGGGGTGACGACCTTTGCCGGGCGAAGAGCAGCAGGACCGTTGCCTGCCGCTTCACCCCTCCCAGGGCAGGCGGTGCACCCGCATGCCAGTGGCGGCCAAAATGGCGTTAGCCACCGCCGGTGCCAGGGGCGGTACCCCCGGCTCCCCTACTCCCCCCGGCGGGTCTTGGCTGGGAACCATGTGCACCTCCACCTGCGGCATCTCGTTAAAGCGCAACAGGTCATAGCGGTCAAAGTTGGTTTCCACCACCTGCCCACCCTCCACGGTAATCTTGCCCCGCAGGAAGGCCGAGAGGGCAAAGACCACACCGCTCACCAGCTGCTGCTCCACCAAGCGTGGGTTGATGACCCGCCCGCAGTGGATCGCCACCACCACCCGGTGCACCTTCAACTTGCCATCTTGAACTGACACCTCTGCCACTTCCGCCACGTGGGAGCCAAAGGAGGAGCAGCAAGCCAAACCCCGTCCCCACCCCTCGGGCAGCTTCCGCCCCCAGCCGGCCTTTTCCCCTGCCAGCTTCACGGCTTGCTTCAGGGGGCCTTCGGGCAACAGCTCCAGCCGAAAGCGCCAGGGGTCTTTCCCCGCCTGCCTGGCCACGTAGTCAAAGAAGTGCTCCGAGGCAAAGGGGTTTTGCGAGGCGTACACCGAACGCCAGGCCCCCAGGGGCACCGGCGTGGGCACCAAGGTTTGCTCCACCGCCCAGTGGGGAATGGTGTACGGGGGCTCCGCCGCCTCCAGCGCCCCGCGGTCCACCTGTCCCGCCCGCGCCGGGTTGCGCTGCTGCCCGATGGAGCAGGTGACCTGATGATGCCGCCAGGCCACCAACCGCCCCCCTCCGTCCAGGCCGGCCTGCAGCAAGTGCACCGACGGCGGGCGGTAAAAGTCGTGGCTCATATCGTCCTCCCGCGTCCAAAGCAGCTGCACCGGCACGGAAAAGGCCTTGGCCACCTCCACCGCATCGCGCACAAAATCCGAAACCAACCGCCGGCCGAAACCGCCTCCCAGCAGGGTGACCCGCAGGCGCACCTTTTCCACCGGCAAACCCGCCGCCCGCGCCGCCTCTTCCCGCGCCGGCATGGGCACCTGGGTGGGAGCCCACACCTCCAGCCCGCCGTCGTGGAACCACGCCGTGGCGTTTTGTGGTTCCATGGGGGCGTGGGCCAGGAAGGGCAAGGTAAACAACGACTCCACCTTCAGCTGTGCTCTTTCCCAGGCCTCCGCCAGCTCCCCCTGGGAAGCCGCCACCTTCCCTCCTTTTCCTGCCAGCTCCGTCATCTGCTCCAAGAGCTTGGCCGAGGAAAACCCCGCCTCACCCCCTTCAAAGGTCACCGTCAGCGCCGCCCGCCCCTTCAGGGCCGCCCAGGTATCCCGCGCCACCACCGCCACCCCGGAGCTAATGGGCAGCACCTTCACCACCCCTTCCACCTGCAGGGCCTTGGCCGGATCGTAGCTTTTCACCTTGGCCCCAAACACCGCCGGGCGCGCCACCACGGCGTAGAGCATCCCCGGCAAGCGCACGTCGCAGCCAAACACCGCCTCCCCCGTCACCTTGATGCGGCTGTCCTTACGGGGCAAGGGCTTGCCGATGAGGTAAAAGTCCTTGGGGTCTTTCAGCTTGGGTTTTTCCGGCACGGGCAGCTTCGCCGCCTCCCCCACCAGCTCGCCGAAGGACAGGCTGCGCTTGCCCACGGGGTCCACCACTTTGCCGTGCTCTGCCTTCAAGCGGTTCGGGTCCACCTGCCAGCGAGCGGCCGCCGCCGCCACCAGCATCTCCCGCGCCGCTGCCCCCGCTCGGCGCAGCTCCTCAAACTGGGTACGCACGGCGGTAGAGCCACCGGTGTTTTGGTTGCCGTACTTGGGGTCTGCCTCCGCCTGCACGGGCACCACCTTGTCCCAGTCAGCCCCAAGCTCGTCGGCCACGATTTGCGCCAGCCCCGTGAGCACCCCTTGCCCCATTTCCGACTTGTTAACCCACACCGTCACCGTGCCGTCGGCCGCCACCCGCACGAAGGGGTTGGGTTGCAGGGAAGCTGGCGGGGTTTGCGCCCACACCGGCAGCCACCGGCCCAACACCAGGCCGCCACCCACCACCGCGGAAAGGTTGAAAAGCTCCCGCCGCGAAAGACCCTTACCGGCCATGGCGCACCTCCTGAGCAGCCCGAGCGATGGCCCGGGCAATGCGGTCGTAGGTCCCGCAGCGGCACAGGATGTCCCCCATCGCCGCTGCCACCTGTGCCGGCGTGGGCCTGGGGTGACGGGCCAAAAGCGCCACTGCCTGCATCACTTGTCCCGATTGGCAGTAGCCGCACTGCGGCACATCTTCCGCCACAAAAGCCCGCTGAACGGGGTGCTCCCCTCCCAGGCCCTCCACGGTGAGGATCTTCTTCCCTGCCACCTGCGCCACCGTCACCGAGCAGCTGCGCTCCGCCTCCCCGTCCACCAGCACCGTGCAGGAGCCGCACAGCCCCACCCCGCAGCCGTACTTGGTGCCGGTGAGCGCCAAATGGTCCCGCAGTACCCACAACAGCGGTGTATCCCCTGCCGCTTCCACCTCCCGCTCCCTGCCGTTCACCGTCAAACGAAACTTGGGCATACACACCTCCGTCGTTTCCCCCAGTTTACGCCCACTGCCCCGGGCGGTTTTAGTGGTAAGAAGGTCTCTATACTTGCATGTTGAGGTCACCAGATGCAGCATTTAGAAAGGTTCCAAGACCTTCTTCGCGAGCTTTTCCAATTTGACTGCGCCGATCTGGACTTTGGCATCCACCGCATCATGAACTACAAGCGGGCGGTCATTGAGCGATTTAATACGGAAGACCTACCTAAAGCCATCGCCGAGGAACTCCAGCGTGGCGCACTAGCGGAACAGGGGCAGGCGCAGAAAGCGCTGGAGGAGGCGCGCCAAAGGGTGCTCAGTACCTTGGGCAAGGACGCGTTGGACGCCGAGGGCAACTTGGTTGAAACCTATCGTGAAACCCCGGTCGGACGGGAATATCGGGAAGCGCTGGAAAGGGCGAAAGGGGCGCGCTCCACCGAGGCCTTGGAAACTGCCGTCTCCACCTCTACACCTTCTTCAGCCGCTACTGGCATGAGGGCGACTTTATCTCCA
>JANXCP010000050.1 GCA_025060245.1 Thermoanaerobaculum sp.
GCTGCATGGCAGCCAGATCCACCCCCTTGGGCACCCCCTCCATGAGGATATGCGCTCCCTCTATGACCACTCGTCCACCGGAGTAGAGCACCAACAGGGCAATGACGGTTGAGGCGAGAGGATCGGCCCAAGTCCAGCCGAAGAGGCCCACCAAGAGGCCGGCCAGGATCACCTGCAGCGAGCCAAAGGTATCGGCCACCACGTGCAGGAAGGCAGCCTTCTGGTTCAAGTTTTGTTGGTGGCCGCGGTGCAACACCATGGCCATGGCCAGGTTGACGAAAAGACCCGGGATAGCCACCAGGAGCAGGAGGTGCCAGCGAACCGGGGGGGGATCTGTCAGACGGCGAAAGGCCTCGATGAGCACTGTGACCCCCACTGCCAGGAGCAACCCCCCGTTCACGGTGGCGGCTAACACTTCCGCCCGGCGATACCCGTAGGTGAGCCGCCCGTTGGCTGGTCTTTCGGCCAGGTGAGCGGCCACCAGGGCTAAGGCCAGGGAAGCGGCATCGGTGAGCATATGGCCCGCGTCGGCCAACAGGGCCAGAGAACCAGAAACAAGACCGCCGATCACCTCGGCCAGCATGTAGCCCACGCATAAGCACAAGGCCTTTCGCAGCGCTGCCGGAGTTGGTTCGGCTTCCGCCGTGGGCTTCCACTCCCTTCCCATGGTGAAAGCTTACCAACCCGCAGCGGGGGCAAAAACGCCGGGGCTTGCTGGGAGAACAGCGTTGTTGCTGCCGGGATTTGCCGCGCCCCACGGCAGCGTGGTGGTCTTTGCGGGGTATGCTTTGTGAGGGAGGCTTTTATGTCCATTGGCAATGGGTTTGGGGCCTTGTTGACCCTTTTGATCACGGCCGTGGCAATGGCAGCGGCGGGGCAGCAGCTGGCAGCAGGCCAGGAAGAGGTGAGTAGGGCTGTGGAACGGGCCAAAGCGGCTTCCACCGCCTTTACCCAGGAGCTCCTCAAGACGCTACTGGCGGAGCTGAAAGCGGGTGGGCCCCAACGGGCCGTGGCGGTGTGCTCGGTGAAGGCCGCGGAGCTGGCACGGGCCCACTCCGGCGAGGGCGTGGAGCTGCGGCGGGTTACCCTCAAAACCAGGAACCCGGAAAATCGCCCCGATCCCTTTGAGGAACGCCAGCTTCAAGCCATGGCCGCACAACTGGAAAAGACCGGCCAGAGCAAAGAGGTCACGGAAGTGTTTGAGGAAGGCCATCGCCTCACCGTCAGGTACATGCGCCCCATCTTGTGGGGGAAGTGTGTGTGACCTGCCACGGTCCGCAGGAGCGCATCCCCCCGGGGGTGTTGGAAGAACTGCGGGCCCGGTACCCGGAAGATCAGGCGGTGGGCTACAGCGTAGGTGATTTTCGCGGAGCAGTGTCGGTCACGGTCACCGTGGACCGGCAGGTGGTCCCTCAACGGTGATGGAACCGGTGCGAACGGGGCTGGACCAGCTGGCCTGTGAGCCCGCCTGGGTTCGGGGTCGGCGGGTGGGGATCCTGTGCAATCAAGCCGCGGTCACCAGCCAGTTGGAACCCATCTGGCACGTGGTCCAGCGCTTGGGCGGGCGGCTGCAGCGCATCCTGGCGCCGGAACACGGGCTTTTTGGCATCGCCCAGGACATGGAACCCGTACCTCACAGCCTGTGCAATGGCGTGCCGGTGGTGTCCCTCTACGGGGCCTCAGCGGCCGAACTGCGCCCCCGCCGGGAAGTCTTGGCGGATTTGGACGCCCTGGTGGTGGATCTGCCGGACATTGGCTGTCGTTACTACACCTTTGCTTCCACCATGGCGTACTGTCTGGAGGCGTGCCAGGGCCTGTCCGTGGAAGTGTTGGTGTGCGACCGGCCAAACCCTTTGGGTGGGGAAATACTGGAAGGGGGAGCGGTGGAGGAGGGTTGTCGCTCGTTCGTTTCCGAGCTTCCGGTTCCGGTGCGGCATGGCATGACCCTGGGAGAGCTGGCGCTTTTGCTGCGCACCGTCAGGTCCTACGACGTGGAGCTTACGGTGTTGACCTGCCAAGGGTGGGAGCGTAGTCGCTGGTGGGACGAGACGGGGTTACCTTGGATAGCCCCATCCCCCAACATGCCCAGCTTAGCTACCGCGACGGTGTACCCGGGGGCGTGCCTGGTGGAGGCCACCAACCTATCGGAGGGAAGGGGCACCACCAGGCCGTTTCTCCTGACCGGTGCCCCCTGGCTGGACGGGGAGCGGTTGGCGAAGCAGCTCAATGGGTTGGGTGTTGCTGGGGTTTACTTTCGCCCCACGTTGTTCCGTCCGCAGTTTCATAAGCACGCGGGTGAAATTTGCCACGGGGTGGAGTGGCACGTCAACGACCGCCAGGTTTTTCGTCCTTTAAGCTGCGGGGTGGCGCTGCTCCGGGAGGTGCGAAAGCTCCACCCCGAGCAGTTTGCGTGGCGGAGGGAACCCTACGAGTTCGTGGCCCACGTGCCGGCCATTGACCTGCTCACCGGCTCTTCCCTGGCCCGTCGGGTAGTGGAAGGGGAGCTGGAACTGTATGAGGTGGAAGAGTGTTGGCGAGCGTACTGCGAGGTTTTTCGCCGAGAGCGTGAGCCGTTTCTCCTGGCCTAGGGGCGGGCTTAAGGGGGAAAAATCGGGTACATTGTGCGTCAACGTCGGAGGACCGGCGGGGAGGGGAGTTTGCCTGCAAGGATGAGGCCCCAAGCGGTGATCTTTGACATGGATGGAACCTTAGCCGATTCCTTTGCCAGCATTGCCCAAAGTCTCAACCATGCCCTCGTGGCAAAGGGCTTTCCGCCAAAGGATCTGCAGTGGGTCAAGTACAACGTGGGCTTTGGCGCGCGCCAGTTAGTGCAAGCGGCGGTGGGATCGGAGGCTTCGGAGGAGTTGCTCCGCGAGGTGGGACAGCTGTTCGGCGAGCATTACCAAGCCACCTACCTGGAGGCTACACCGCCCTTGCCAGGGGCAGGGGAGGTTCTCGCCTTTGTGTGGGCGAAGACGGGGGGCAAGGTGGCGGTTGCTTCCAACAAGTACGCCACCTTGTCCCGGCGGTGGTTGGCGCACTGGCACCTTGACCGGTGGGTGCCGGTGGTGGTGGGGCCCGACACGGCGGGCACGCGAAAGCCGGACGGGGCCTTTCTTGCCAAGGCCTTGACCCAACTGCAGGTGGCCCCGGAGGATGCCCTGTACGTGGGAGACATGGAAGTGGACGTGGAGGCCGGGCGGGCGGCCGAGGTGCCGGTGGTGGGCCTGGCGGGACCTTCCCGCAGCGCCAACGAGCTATGGGCCGCCGGGGCCTTTTTTGTGATCTCTGATTTGCGCGAGCTCCCCCCCCTTCTCCAGCGGGAAGGATGGGGATGGGAGGATGCAGATTCACAAGAAACCTTTGGGGGTGAATATGATCCAGAAGCCATCGGATAAGGAACAGGAGTACTTCTTGCAGCAGGAGTTGGCACGGTTGCGAGAGCTGCGGGAGCAGTACCGACGCCAACAAGCAGAGGAGGAGCGGCGGCGCTTGAAGGAGCTGCATTTTATGCACTGCCCCAAGTGTGGCCAGCGCATGGAAGTGTCCCAGTTAGCTGGGGTGGAGGTGGAGGTTTGTCCGGACTGCGGCGGGATGTTCTTGGACGCCGGTGAGCTGGACAAGGTCTTAGAAGAGAGCCGCCGGGGTCCCTTCGCCCAGGCACTGGCGGCGGTGCGAAAAGTGTTTCGCGGGTGAGCTGGTGGCGCGCCTGAAAGTGGGATTGGTGTTTGGCGGGCGCTCGGGGGAACACGAGGTATCAGTCGTTTCTGCCCGCTCTGTGGCGCGAGCCCTCAATTCGGAGCGGTACCAGGTGATCCCCATGGCCATTGACCGCCGTGGGCGCTGGGCAGACGCAGCCACCGCCGAGTTTGTCCTCGGTTCGTCCGGCGATCGAGCGGACGGCGTTGTCGCCTTTGAGGGAATCTTGCCCATTGACCCCAGGCTGCTCCAGGGCGACGTGGACGTGGTCGTACCCATCCTCCACGGGCCCTTTGGGGAGGACGGTACCATCCAGGGACTGTGCGAGATGCTGGACCTGCCGTACGTGGGTTGTAACGTGGAGGCCAGTGCCATCACCATGAACAAGGTCACCACCAAGCGCCTGTTGCGCGAGGCAGGCTTGCCGGTGGTGCCTTTCGTGGTGGTGGAACGGGAGGAGGGCCCAGCTCCTGCGGAAAACCGGATTAGGTCGCTGGGCCTGCCGTTGTTCGTCAAACCAGCCCGACTCGGGTCTTCGGTGGGTGTTTCCAAAGTCAAGAGCTGGGATGCCCTGGCCTCTGCCCTGGCGCTGGCGTTTCGCTTTGATGATCTGGTGGTGGTTGAGGCGGCGGTGGATGCTCGGGAAATTGAAGTGGCGGTCTTAGGGGGCACCACACCAGTGGTGTCGGTGCCCGGTGAGGTCGTCCCGGGCCACGAGTTTTACGATTACGCGGACAAGTACCTGGACAACGCCTGTCAGCTCCTGGCCCCCGCTCCTTTAGCCCGAGAGCAAGGGGAGCTGGTGCGCCGGCTGGCTTGGCAGGCCTTTCGAGCTTGCGCCTGCGACGCCATGGCGCGGGTAGATTTCCTGCTGGATCGGCACACGGGTAACTTTTTTGTCAACGAGCTCAACAGCATTCCCGGGTTCACACCCATTTCCATGTATCCCAGGCTGTTGGCCTTGAGCGGGGTAAGTTATGCCGAGCTCTTAGACCGTCTGATTAGCCTGTCCTTGAACCGTCACCGGCGCCGGCAGGAGCTGGCGGCCGCTGCCCAGCAACCCCTTACCGAACGGCTGGGAAGTGGCGGTTGACCCGGCTGGACGCCAGGGCTACCATGTACTTGTACGCGTTTTCTCAAACGCTGGGAGGTAAACATGAGCAAGACCAAGGTGACCCGTGAAGAGGCGCTCGCCTATCACTCGGGCAAGCGCAAGGGGAAGCTTTCCGTGGTCCCCACCAAGCCGTGTCTTACCCAACGGGACCTCTCGTTGGCTTACACCCCGGGTGTGGCTGAACCTTGCCGGGAAATTGCCAAGAACCCCGAGCTGGTGTACGAGTACACCAACAAGGGCAACTTGGTGGCGGTCATCTCCAACGGCACCGCGGTGTTGGGCTTGGGCAACATTGGCGCGTTGGCGGGCAAACCGGTGATGGAGGGCAAGGGGGTCCTGTTCAAGCGGTTTGCCGACATCGACGTGTTTGACATTGAGGTGGCCAGCGAAGATCCCGATGAGGTCATCCGCTTTTGCCAGCTGATTGAACCCACCTTGGGCGGCATTAACTTGGAGGATATCAAAGCTCCCGAGTGTTTTTACATTGAAGAGACGCTGAAGAAAACCCTTTCCATCCCGGTCTTTCACGATGATCAGCACGGAACGGCCATCATCTCCGGCGCCGCCTTTCTCAACGCCCTGGAACTGGCCGGGAAACGTATTGACGAGGTGAAGGTGGTGTTTTGCGGCGCCGGAGCCGCAGGTATTGCCTGTGCCAAGCTGTACTTGGCCTTGGGCGTGCGGAAGGAAAACCTGATATTGGTGGATACCAAGGGTGTGGTTTACAAGGGACGGACCGAGGGGATGAACCCGTACAAAGAGGAGTTTGCCGTGGAGACCGACGCGCGCACCCTGGCCGATGCCATGCGCGGCGCGGATGCGTTCATTGGTGTCTCCGGGCCCAATCTAGTGACGCCGGAAATGCTGCTTTCCATGGCGGAAAACCCCATCGTTTTTGCCATGGCCAACCCCGATCCGGAAATCCCGTATGACCTGGCAGTGGCTACCCGCTCTGATGTCATCATGGCCACGGGTCGTTCCGATTTTCCCAACCAGGTGAACAACGTCCTGGGCTTTCCTTTTATTTTCCGCGGAGCGCTGGACGTGGCCGCGCGGGAGATCAACGAAGAAATGAAAATGGCAGCGGTCAAGGCGCTGGCGGATTTGGCCAAGGAGGATGTCCCCGATTCGGTGATCCGCGCCTACGGTGGCAAACCGTTGAAGTTTGGCCGCGAGTACCTCATCCCCAAACCCTTTGACTACCGCGTGTTGCTCTGGGAGGCCCCGGCAGTGGCCGAGGCAGCGATTCGGACGGGTGTGGCGCGCAAGCCATTCTCCTCCCGGGAGGACTACGTTCGCGAGCTGGAAGGGAGGCTGTCCCGCACGCGGCAGGTCATGCACGTGGTCTTTGACCGGGCCAAGCAGGATCCCAAGAGGATCGTCTTTGCCGAAGGAGCGCACCCGAAGATCGTCCGTGCCGCCAAAGTTTTGGTGGACGAGGGTATTTGCCGTCCGGTGCTGCTGGGGCCTCTGGAGAAGGTGGAGCAGTTGCTCGCGGAGTACGAGGTGCCCCGGGAAAAGGTTGAGGTAGTTGACCCCGTTACCCACCCCAAGTTTGAGGAGTTTGTGAAGAAGTTCCACGAGATGCGTTGGCGGCGGGGTGTGGCTGAGGACGATGCACGCAAGCTCATGCGGGACCCGGTTTATTTCGGCAACATGATGGTCCACGAGGGTGAAGCGGATGGGCTCATCTCCGGGTTGACCATGCACTACCCGGACACTATTCGCCCAGCCCTGCAGATTCACCATACCCAACCCGGTGTCACACGCGTGGCCGGTGTGTACCTCCTGCTCTTTGAAGACCGCATGGTGTTCGTGGCGGACACAACCGTGAACCAAGATCCCACGGCGGAACAGCTGGCGGAAATCGCCTTCATGGCGGCGCGGGTGGCGCGCAATTACTTTGGCGTCGCACCCAAGGTGGCCATGCTCTCCTACTCCAACTTCGGCTCCAATACCGACGAACGCTCGCTGAAAGTGCGACGGGCGGTTGAAATTGCCCGGCAGCGGTGGCCGGAGCTGGTGGTGGAAGGGGAGATGCAAGCCGATGTGGCCGTGGAACCGCAGGTGGCGCAGGAAATCTTCCCCTTCTCAGCTATTCAAGGGGATGCCAACGTGTTGGTATGCCCCGATCTGGAATCGGCCAACATTGCCTACAAGCTCCTCTGGCGCTTGGGAAAGGTGGAGGCCATTGGGCCGATCCTCACCGGTGTCAACGCGGCAGTGCACGTGCTCCAGCGCGGGGTGGATGTGAGCGACATCGTCAACATGGCAGCTATTTGTGTGTTGAAGGCCCAGCGCCTACAAGAACATTGACCTTGTGGCCCATCGGCCAGGCCCGGGCTTAGCGCCCGGGCCTTTTTCGTTCCAGGCAGCAGAGGCTTCCTTGTGGCGAGCTTTCAGCCCCCCAGCTCAGGTATAATGAGCTCGGCACAAGAAGGGGGGTACTATGAAGAAGTTTTTGGCAGTTTTCTTTGCGCTTTTATGGGCCGGACCCTTGGCGGCGGAAAAGCCACGGGTGGCGGTGTTGGAATTTGGCCACAAGGCCCTGGAAGCCCGGTGGACCAATGCGGGCGAAGCCGCCCAGGACATGTTCATCACCGAGTTGGTGAAATCGGGCAAGTTCACGGTGATTGATCGCGAGCGCCTGGATGCCATCATGCGGGAGAAGAACCTCTCCTTAGCCGGTGACATTGACCCGCGTACGGCAGTCCAAGCGGGCAAGCTCTTAGGTGTGGAGTACATCCTCTTTGGCCACGTGACCGAGTTTGGCGAGGAGACCGCCGGAGCGCAGGTGGGATGGGGCCTGGGCGTTGACGTGAAGCGGAAGAAGTTTGTCGCGGCTTTGGACGCGCGTTTGGTGAGCACCACCACTGGTGAGATCGTGTGGGCGGACAAGGCGCGCAAGGAAGAGTCTAACGTGAAGGTGTTCGTGATGGGCGCAGGAGGAGGGGTCACTGACCGCCGGATGTTCGACAAAGTGCTGCTGCCCTGCGTGGAAGAACTGGCGAAAAAATTGGTGACGGCCAACCTGACTACTTCGGCCACAGTGGTGGGTCGTGTCTCGGGGAAAATTGCCCGCGTGGATGCCGGCAAAATCTTTATCAATTTGGGCTCAGAGCACGGAGTGAAAGAGGGGGATACCTTTGACGTGTTTAAGACCGGCGCTGTGATCCGGGATCCCGACACGGGGGAGGTGTTGGGGGCTGAAGAAGAGAAGATCGGCACGATCCGCGTGATTGCGGTCAAAGGAGCCAAATACTCGGAGTGCGTGGCGGTAAGCGGCAACGGGTTTGCCGTGGGAAATGTGGTGAAATAGACGTGCTGGGAAAGCCCGGCGGCCGGGGAGGGGAGCATGAGAGGAATGGGGGCAATGGTCGTTGTCTTGATCCTAGGCCTTGCTGTTGGATGGGCGCAGGAAGAACCTTCCTTTCAAGTCGTTGAGAATCCTTTCCAAGAGGAATATGCCCTCAAGCTGGGTGAGCCGGTGAAGTTATATGTGGAAGTGGAGGGGACCCGTTTCGCCGATTTCACCCTCACGCCGCAGGGGAACGTGGAGCCGGGAAAAACCGTCAAGGCACAGGTGGTGATCAACGGTACGCGTACCGCTTCAAGTCGCGCTGAGATTGTGCCGGTGTTCCTGCTGGAAGATGTTAACGGAAAAAGCCTTGAGCGAGTGAGTCCAGCGCCCTTCAAGGTTCGTGGGTCGCGCCCCTTCGAATACCGCGATACGGTCAACGTCAGTGGCGACGCCCTGGCTGCCGCGGCAAAGGTTTGGGTTTACCTGGAGATCCGGTAGAGGCTGAACCTCACCACTTTTCGCCGCGGTTGAGGAAGCCCAGAAATTCTTCCCGTACCTTGGCGTTTTCAAACGCCCCGCGGATTGCTGAGGTGACGGTGAGGGTTCCCGGTTTTTTGACGCCCCGCATTTCCATGCACAGGTGCCGCGCCTCAATGACGACCATGACACCCAACGGCTGAAGGCGCTCCCACAAATAGTTGGCTACCTGCTCTGTGAGCCTTTCCTGAATCTGCGGCCTTTTGGCGTAAAACTCAAGGATCCTGGGGATCTTTGACAGGCCGACGATATGCCGATCGGGGATGTAGGCGATGTGGGCATGGCCAAAAAAGGGAACCAGGTGGTGGGCGCACATGGAATAAAACGGTATGTCCCGTTCCATGACCATCGCCGAGTAGTTCTCTTCGTTGGGAAAGACGGTAATCTGCGGTTCCGCCCCCTCCTTGAGGCCATGAAACATCTCTAAAAGCATGGCCGCAACGCGACGGGGCGTTTCGCGAATATTGGGCTCGTTGCAGTCCACCCCAAGCTCAACCAACATGGCTTCCACGTGGGGCATGAGACGTTTCACAACGGCTTCGTCGTCCAGGTGTTGAGGCTGGGTCAGGGGCAATGGGGAAAGCACCTCGGGACGCATAGCACCTCCTGGCGGCAGAACCGCCGCGAGGGAGAGTGTATTCCTTTTGCCGGCAGGCGGACAGGTACAATGACGCCGGGAGGCGGCATGAAGGGTTTGGTTTTAGCGGGGGGATTTGGTACGCGGTTGCGCCCCCTCACCTATACCTCGGCCAAGCAACTGGTGCCGGTGGCCAATAAGCCAGTGTTGTTTTACGGGCTGGAGGCGCTAGCACAAGCCGGCGTAAAGGAAATAGGCATTGTGGTGGGCCACACGGCCCACGAGATCAAAGAAGCGGTGGGTGACGGTTCGGCCTGGGGCGTTCGGGTGTCCTACATCCCACAGGATGCCCCCCGTGGTTTGGCACACGCCGTGCTCATTTCCGAAGAGTTCATGGGTGGCGAGCCCTTTGTCATGTACTTGGGTGACAACCTGGTCAAGGATGGCATTGTTCCCTTCGTTCGGGAGTTCGCCCAAGGTGAGTGCAACGCGCAGATCCTCCTTGCCCGGGTGCCCAACCCGTCGCAGTTCGGCGTGGCCGAATTGGGTCCCGACGGCCGCGTGGTGCGGCTGGAGGAAAAGCCCAAGGTTCCCAAGAGCGATTTGGCCTTGGTGGGGGTTTACCTGTTTGACCACCACGTGTTTGAGGCGGTGAAGGCCATCAAACCCTCCGCCAGGGGCGAGCTGGAAATTACCGACGCCATCCAATACCTCGTGGAGGCTGGCTACGTGGTCCGCCCGCATATCATCACCGGCTGGTGGAAGGACACGGGCAAGGTGGAGGACATGTTGGAGGCCAACCGCATGGTTTTGGACACGAAAGAGCGCACCGTGGAGGGGGAGGTGGACGGCGAAAGCCGCGTGGAGGGTAAGGCGGTCATTGAGTCGGGTGCCACCGTGCGGCGGTCGGTGGTGCGTGGGCCGTGCATTATCGGTCCTGGGGCGGTGGTTGAGGATTCCTTCATCGGCCCGTACACGGCCATTGGGCCCCGCTGCCGCATTGTCGCCTGCGAGGTGGAGAACTCCATCATTTTGGAAGGATCGGAGCTGGTTCAACTGCCCCAGCGCCTGGAGGGGTGTTTGATTGGCAAAGAGGTGACGGTGGTGCGCGGCAACGGTCGGCCGCAAGCCCTGCGGTTGGTGGTAGGCGATCACTCGCGGGTGGAGATTCCATGAGCGAGCGACTCTTGGTCACGGGAGGTTGCGGTTTCATCGGCTCTAACTTTGTGCGGCTGGTGCTCCAGGAGCGGCCTGACTGGGAGGTGGTGAACCTAGACAAGCTCACCTATGCAGGCCGGCTGGAAAACCTCCAGGACGTGGCGGATCACCCCAAGTACCGCTTCATCCGCGGGGACATCTGCGATCCCGAGGCGGTGGCTTTGGCCATGCGGGGGTGTACCCTGGGGGTCAACTTTGCCGCCGAGACCCACGTGGACCGTTCCCTATTGGGTGCTTCCCACTTCATTGATACCGATGTGAAGGGGGTCATGGTGTTGCTGGAAGAGGCGCGCAGGGTGGGCCTGCGGCGCTTTGTTCAAATTTCCACCGACGAAGTTTACGGGTCCATTGAGCAGGGTTCCTTTACCGAGGAAAGCGTTCTCAACCCCCGCAACCCCTACGCTGCCTCGAAGGCGGGCGGTGATCGCATGGCCTACGCCTATTGGGCCACCTACGGAGTTCCCGTGATCATCACCCGCGCCTCCAACAACTACGGGCCATATCAGTACCCGGAAAAGCTCATCCCTTTGTTCATCACCAACGCCCTGCGCGATGAGCCGCTACCCCTTTACGGTGACGGACGGAATGTGCGCGACTGGCTGTACGTGGAGGATCACTGCCGTGCGCTGCTGTTCCTTCTGGAACAGGGCCAGCCGGGGGAGGTCTATAACATAGCCGGGGGGAACGAACGGGAGAACCTTGAGGTAACCCGGGCGGTCTTAGCCCTGTTGGGCAAGCCTGACTCCCTCATTCGTTTTGTGGCCGACCGACCAGGACACGACCGACGGTACTCCTTGGACACAAGCAAGCTGCAACGCTTGGGTTGGCGCCCGCAGGTGTCCTTCGAGGAAGGGCTCCGGCGGACCGTTCGGTGGTACGTGGAAAATAGCTGGTGGTGGCAGCCGATCAAGGACCACGACGGGGAGTTTCGTCAGTATTACCAACTTCAGTACGGGGAGCGGTTGGCTTGAGGGTCTTGATCACCGGCAGGCGGGGACAGTTAGGCCGAGCGCTGGTGGATTGGGGCAAGCGTGCAGGGTGGCACGTTTTTGCGTACGACCTGCCCGGTCTGGACATTACCCGATTGGGCAACGTGCAAGAAGCCGTCCGTACCGTACAGCCTGACCTCATTTTTAACGCCGCCGCGTTCACCGCCGTGGATCGCGCTGAGTCCGAGCCGGAACAAGCTTTTGCCGTGAACGCTCGTGGGGTGGCACATTTGGCCCAAGCAGCGGATGAGGTCGGGGCCTTATTGGTCCACGTGTCCACCGATTACGTGTTTGACGGCACATCGCACCGGCCTTACCACGAGGAGGATCCCCCGCACCCCCTTTCGGTTTACGGGCGCTCTAAGTTGGAGGGGGAGAGGGCGGCTACCCAGGCGCGGCGGCACCTGGTGGTGCGGACCTCTTGGCTTTTTGGCCGTGGGTGGAATTTCGTTGAGGCAATTCGCAAACAGATCAACCAAGGAGCCACAGAGCTCCGCGTGGTGGCGGATCAAACGGGCAAACCCACCTACGCGGAGGACCTGGCGGAGGCGCTTGTTCGTTTGGTGACGCTGGGGGCCCAGGGTCTGCTGCACGTGGCCAACGCGGGCGTTACCACCTGGGCGGGCTTTGCCGAAGAAATTGTGCGGCAGTTGGGGTTGAGCTTGCCTGTGGTACCCATTACCACCCCGCAGGCCGGCCGTCCAGCACCCCGCCCGGCTTATTCCGTCTTAGATACGAGCCGCTTTGAGAAGCTCTGTGGCCCGCTGCCCACTTGGCAGGACGCCCTATCCCGCTATTTGCGCGCCCACACCCCTTAGATCGTTTCCCAAACCCGCTTGGCTTCCAACGTAGGAAGGGTGGGTGTTCCCTGGGCACGGGGAGGGCCCTATGGGCAGGCTGTGGCTGTGGCTGCTGATGGGGCTGGGGGCGATGCCGGGGAGCCCCCAGGAATTCGTGGACTGGCAGGCGGTGAGTGGCATTCGCCTTGAAGCCACGAAAAACTCACAGGTTATGGAAACAGCGCGAATGCTTACGGATGTATTGGGTCCCCGCCTCACCAACTCGCCCAACATGCCTCGCGCTGAGGCATGGGCCAAGGAAACCATGGCGCGGTGGGGGTTAGCCAATGTGCGCTTGGAGGGCTTTGAATTTGGCCGGGGGTGGACCTTTGCCCGCTGCGCGGTGGAAATGGTCAAACCCACCCACGCTGTGCTTTCAGCCTATCCTAAGGGGTGGTCTCCGGGAACCGAGGGCAGGAGGGTAGGTGAGGCGGTGCGGGTCACCCTGGCGACGGAGCAGGACCTGGAACAACAAAAGGGTAAGCTTGGGGGCAAGATTCTCCTTTTGCACCCGCCGGCCGAAATCAAACCCCCCGAAGAGCCGCTTTTTAAGCGGTTATCAGAGGAAGACCTGGAGCAAATCAAGCAGTTTTCCCTACGCCCTCCTCGTGACGACCAGTGGCGGCAGCAAGCCCGCAGGGAGTGGACCTTTGGCCGGAGGCTAGCGCAGTTTCTCGCCGCCGAAGGGGTCGTAGCCACGGTAGAAGTGAGCTCCCGAGACGGTGGGGCGGTGCGGGTGACGGGGACCCCTGCCTGGCGGACTGATTTTCCTGCCGGAGTTCCCGCTTTGGTGATGGCCGCTGAGGCTTACAACCGGTTCGCGCGGCTTCTGGAGCAGGGCGAACGGGTGGAGTTGGCGGTGGAGGTGGAGGCGCAATTCGTGGAGGGGGATCCTAGGGCCTAGGACGTGATCGGGGAAATCCCTGGGGGAGATCTCAAGGATCAGGTGGTGATGGCGGGGGCGCACCTGGACTCTTGGCACGCCGGGAGCGGAGCCACCAACAACGCTGCCTCCTGTGCGGTGGTGTTGGAGGCGGCGAGGATCCTCAAAGTGCTGGGGGTCCAGCCTCGGCGAACGATTCGCTTCGCCCTCTGGAACAGCGAAGAGCAGGGCTTGAACGGCTCCCGCGCCTATGTGTGCCAGCACCTTGCCTGTTGGGAGTTGAAGGAAAAAACCAACGAGGAGCTTCCTGAGTTCCTCCAGGAAGGGGAGCGGGTGCTGGTGCGGCGCAAAGATTTTGACAAGCTGGCGGCGGTGGAAGACCTGGGAGCCAAGAAGGTGGCGGTGCGCGCGGTGGGCGGGACCGACCACCTATCCTTTGATCGGGTGGGACTGCCCGGCTTTCAGTTCATTCAGGATGGTCTGGACTGCAAGACCCGCACCCACCATACCGATTTGGACGTGTTTGTTCGCCTGCAGCGAGAGGACCTCATCAAAAACTCCATTGTGCTGGCCACGTTCCTTTACCACGCGGCGATGCGCGAGCAGCCTATTCCCCGTAAGCCGGTGCCGGACGCCCAGAGCAGTGGCGAGCGGTGAAGCCTTCTGGCTGGCGAGAGTGGGTTGAGGGTTAGCTCAAGAGGAGAGTGGCACGGTGCGCGACCCCAAATCCCATTAGGCCAGCGTTCTCCGGAAGCGGACCCGGGCGGCGGCGAGGATGAGCGCGTCCAACACCAGGAGGGCCGAGACATAAGGCCAGAGCACTTCCAAGCCCACCCCTCTAAGGAAGACCCCCCGTAGCACGGTCACGAAGTACCGCAAAGGAACCGCGTAGGTCAGCAGCTGGTAAAGGCGAGGCATGTTCTCAATGGGGAAGATAAAGCCCGATAGGTAAATTTGCGGCACCATGAAGACAAAGGCCGCCAACATCATGGCCTGCTGTTGGGTTTGCGACAGGGTGGAAACCAAGAACCCCAGGCCCAGCGTGGCGAGGACAAAAGGAACGCACAGCAAGAGGAGCAAGGCCAGGGAGCCGCGTACCGGGACGCGGAAGTAAAACAGCACCAGGGGAAGGGCGAGGAGGATTTCCCCGAAGCCCACCGCCGCGTACGGCAGCAGCTTTCCCAAAAGCAGCTGGCGAGGGGAAAGGGGCGTGACCAAGAGCTGCTCCCAGCTACCCTGTTCCCGTTCGCGGACCAAAGCCATGGCAGCTAACATCATGGTGGTGACCATGATGATCATGGCTAAGACTCCAGGCACCATGAAGTTCCGCGATACCAGATCGGGGTTATATAGCACCTTCGGGCGCAGTTGGACTCCGACCGCCTCCTGCCAGGCAAGGTCTTGTAGGGCCAGGAGTCGCTGGGCATAGGCCAGACCCACGGTGGCCGAAGTGGCGTCAGAGCCATCAACCAGCGACTGCACCGTGGTTGGCTCCCCGTTGATCCGTTGGGCCGCAAAGCCCCGGGGGATGGTGAGCCCGATGCGGATTTTGCCTTGCGCGAGCAAAGGTTCTAAAGCCCTTTGGTCTGGTACCTCAGTCACCAGGGAGAAGTACTGCGAGGCTGTAAAGCGCTGTACGAGAGAGCGGGAGAAGGTGGTGCGGTCCAGATCACAAACGCCCAACTCAACTCGCTTGATATCCGTGGTGGCCGCATAGCCGAGGATGATCAACTGCACGATGGGTGCCAACAAGAGGATGGGCAGGATCTTTGGGTCCCGTCGGAGCTGCAACACCTCCTTCCAAAACAGGACGCGCAACTGCCCCATGGCTAAAAACTCCTGCGGCTCCGCCATACCGCCAACGCCAGGACAACAGCGGCAAACGCTGCCAGGGACACGGCCTCGCGCCACCACAGCTCGGGTCCGGCCCCTTTGAGGACGATGCTGCGCAGCGCCACAAGGAAGTAGCGGGCGGGAATGAAGGTGGTCACGGCTTGGATTGCCGGTGGCATGGAGGAAATGGGGAAAATAAATCCCGACAGCAAGAGGGTAGGCAGGAGGGTGGACAGAAGCGCCAGTTGAAAGGCCACCTGCTGGGTCTCGGCCACCGTGGAAAGGAGCAGTCCCCAGCCGAGCCCGCCCAAGAGGAACAGCAAGGTCACCACGAGCAGCCACAAGGCGGAGCCGCGCAGGGGAACC
>JANXCP010000051.1 GCA_025060245.1 Thermoanaerobaculum sp.
GTGGTCGACAGCAAGGAACACTCTGTGCCCGGCGCGGAGGTGGTGCTGGTGGGCTGGCAATACCAGCAAACCACCAACGAAGCGGGAGAGGTCACCTTCCGTGAGCTTCCCGCTGGCCGCTACTTGGTGCACGCCTCATTGGTTTCGGGGGAAATGGCCTCAGAGGAGCTGTCACTGGCTGGCGGGGAGACCAGAACCCTTACCCTCAAACTCCACCGTGCCAGGTTCCACGAAGAGGTGGTGGTGTCGGCGGCCCACCCGGAACGGCTAGCCGCCACCGCGCGGCCCGTCTCCGCTCTCAGCGGCGATGCCCTCCTCTTGGCCAACCCCACAAGCCTGGGTGAGGCCCTCAGCGGGCAACCTGGCGTTCACAGTACGTTTTACGCTCCCGGGGCTAACCGTCCCATCCTGCGCGGTCAGGGCGGGGACCGGATTCGCATCCTCCAGTCTGGGCTTGAGGTGGGCGATGTTTCAGACACCAGCCCCGATCACGGCGTTGCCCTCCTGCCGCAGCTTTTTGAGCGGGTGGAAGTGCTCCGGGGGCCGGCAGCCCTCCTCTACGGATCGGACACCCTTGGCGGGGTGATCAACGCGGTGGGCAACCTGGTGCCGGAGGAGCAAAGTTCCACCCCTTTGGCAGGGTTCGTCACCGCCTCGTACAGCAGCAACGCCAAGGCCGGAAGGCTCACTTCTCGCGTTGAGGGGGGATTGGGCACCTGGGGTTGGCGTGTTTGGGGGAGCAAGGGGAAAAGCGATGACTACGCCAGCGCTCGCGGCGACGTCTCCAACAGCTTTACCCGCACAGATGGCGGTGGCCTGGGAGTCAGTTATTTCGCCGCGAAAGGCTTTTTCGGCTTAAGCTTGGACCAGCATGAAAGCCGCTACGGCACTCCGGTTGACGAACGCGTGCAGGTGGACCTGTGGCGGCGTCGCCTGGATTTTCGCGGCGAGCTCAACCCCGGGTTCCGGTGGCTCAAGAGGTTGAGGGCCGCGGCGGCGCTTAGCGATTACCACCACCGGGAAGTGCACCAGGGCCACCACGAGGAAGAAGACCATGGGGAGGAAGTGCATGAGGAGGTGGGTACGCGGGTGGACAACCAACTGAACACCGCCCGCATTGAGGCCCACTTTACCTTTACGCCGCATTCCTCAGGCATCTTGGGCGTGGAAAGTTCCTGGCGGGATCTGTCCAGCACCGGGCCGGAATCCTATTTACCGAGGGTGAAGACGGCCAAGCAGGCGGTGTTTTTCTGGCAACACGGTGATCTTGGTCGGTGGCACTGGGAGCTGGCCGGGCGATGGGACCAAAGCCGGCACACTCCCGCCTCAGGGGCGCCGACAAGAAGCTTTAACTTTGCCAGTCTCACCGCCAGCATCACCACGGACCTGCAGGAGGACCTGCGAGTCTACTTTGCCCTCGGTCGTACCGGTAAGGCTCCCAACCCTGAAGAGCTCTACTCGGACGGGCCCCATGCCGCCACCGGCCTCTACGAGGTGGGTAACCCGAGCCTGGGCACCGAGCGCAACCTTCACAGCGAGCTAGGGCTCAAGTGGCGGCTGGCTAACACCCACTTCCAGATGAACCTGTTCCGGTCTCAAGTGGCCAACTTCACCTTCCAAACACTTACCGGTGAGAGGCGGGGCGAGTTTCCGGTGGCGCTCTACGTGCAGCGAGAAGCCGATTTTTGGGGGGCAGAGGTGTTGTGGCACTGGGACCTCCTCCAAGGGCCGCATCACCAAGTGGAACTGGCACTGGTCCTTGACTGGGTTCGCGGAAAACTTGCGGAAGGGGGCAACCTCCCCCGGGTACCCCCGGGTCGGCTGTCGGCGCAGATCAACTGGCACACGCCCCAGTTTTCCCTTCTACTCAGCAGCCAAAAGGTCCTGCCGGCCACCCACACGGCGGTGGAGGAGAGTAGAACTCCGGGTTATACCCTCTGGGAGCTGGCCTTAGGTTACCGGTTCTTTTCTCGTTCCCAAGCCTCAAACCTTTGGCTCAAAGGCTCCAACCTCACTGACGTCTTGGCTTTGAACCACGCCGCCTTTTTCAAGGAGCGCAGCCCCCTCCCTGGCCGCAGCGTTCACCTCATTTACCAGTTGGTGTTCTAAACCGATCATCGGGGCGGCCCTGGCCGCCCCAAAACTAGCCCTTGGCTCAGAGGAGGTTGGCGCACTGCTCCCGCAGGCGCTCTGCCGCCGCCTTGGCCTCCACCACCCACATTCCAAAGCCAACCTCGCGCACTTTGGCGGCGGCCGTGTTGATTTCCCGCAGCATTTCCTGGGCCAGAAAATCCAGCTTCCGCCCCACCGCACCCCCCTCCTGCAGGAGCCGCCGAAAATGCTCCAGGTGGGCGGCCAGCCGCGCCTGCTCTTCCGCCACGTCGCACCGCTCCGCCAACAGCGCTGCTTCTTGCACCACACGCCCCTCCTCCACACCCCCTTGGATGAGCGTGGCCAGACGCTCCCGCAGACGCCGGAGAATGGCCGCGCGAACCTGCTCCCCTTCCCGGGCCAGGGAGGCCACAAAGGCTTCCAGGCGCTCCAGCTCCGCCAACAGGGCGGGCAGCAGCAACCGGGCCTCCTCGGCCCGGCGCGCCTCCAGCTCCGCCAACGCTCCCTCTACCAGGCCCATCACCCCTTGGCGCTCCTCCGGTGCCAGCTCCTCCTCCAGCTGCTCCAAAAACCCCGGCACATTCATCAGCTCCCCCAACTGCAGCGGGGCCAACGTCACACTCTCAGGTTTGTCCGCCAACTGGTGAACCAACGCTTCGGCTACGTTCCAGTTCAAGCGGAAGAGGCCGTGGAAGTCGGTGCGCTTCAGCTCCACCACCAGAACAACCCGCCCGCGTTGGACCCGCTCCCCAAGGCGGTGGCGCAGGGCCAGTTCCAGCTCGGGAAAGTCTCCCCGCGGCACAAACCGCAGGCTGATCTCCAGGCCCTTGGAGTTCACCGACCAAAGGCGGACTCGCACCGCAAGGCGCGGCGAAACGAACCCCTGGGCCTCGCCAAAGCCGGTCATGGACGCCAGCTTCCCGGTCATTCGGTGAGCCCCTGCAGCTCTGCCAGGTAGGCGTACAGCCCCGAGCGGGCCAACAGCTGGCGGTGGGTGCCTTGCTCCACCACCCTCCCCTCGTCCATCACGGCGATCCAATCGGCGTTGCGCACCGTGGCTAGGCGGTGGGCGATCACCAGGGTGGTTCGGCCGCGCATGAGGTTTTCCAGGGCCTTCTGCACCACCGCCTCCGCCTCCGCATCCAACGCCGAGGTGGCCTCATCCAAGATCAAAATGGGCGGGTTCTTGTACAGCGCTCGTGCCACCGCCAAGCGCTGCCGCTGACCGCCAGACAGTTTGATTCCCGCTTCACCCACCACCGTGTCGTAGCCATCAGGGAACTCCAAGATGAACTCCTCCGCAAAGGCAGCTTGAGCGCAGGCGCGCAGCCGTTCCTCGTCCACCTCCTCTTGGCCGTAGGCAATGTTGGCGCGAATGGTGGTGTTGAACAGGACCGTCTCCTGGGTGACCAGGCCAATGGCCCCGCGCCAGGAGGCCAAGGTGAAGTCCCGGATGTCCACCCCGTCGGCGGTGATGCAACCTTGTTGCACGTCCCAAAACCGGGGCAGAAGCTGCGCCACTGTCGACTTCCCAGCCCCCGAGGGGCCCACCAGGGCCACCACCTTGCCCGCCGGGATTTCCAGGTCAAACCCTCGCAATACGGGCTTTTCCGGCTCATAGGCGAAGTGCACATTGGAGAAGCGGATGCCTTGACGTAACTGGCCAAAGGGGCGGGCGTTGGGTCGGTCGGTGATGGCCACCGGTGCATCCAGCACGGCAAACACCCGCTCCCCGGCGGCAATCGCCATTTGCAAAGCTAAATTCAACTTGTTGAGGCGCTTGATCGGGTTGTACATGCAGTACAGGGCAAAGAGAAACGAGGTAAACAGCCCCAGGGTCATTTCGCCGCGGGAAATCAGGTGAGAGGCGTAGCCGATGAGGGCCATGGCGCCACCCACCCCCAACACTTCCATGACCGGCGCGTTGAGGGCTTGAACCTTTCTCGCCTTTAAGTTGGCGGTAAAGTGCCGCCGGGTGGCCTGGCGAAAACGGGCCGCCTCAAAACGCTCCATGCCAAAGGCCTGGACCACCTTGTGCCCCTTGAACACCTCGTCCAACACGGTGTTCATCTCGCCAAGCCGTTGCTGGCTTTGGTGAGACCTCTTCCGTAACCTGCGGGAAAAATGCCACACGGGAGCGATGAGCAGCGGCGCCACCACCAGCGCCGCCAGGGCAAAGCGGAAATTGAGGGAAAAGGCGTATACCAGGAGCCCCACCACGGTAAAGGAGTCCTGAAAAAGGTCGCCGAAGCGGTCAGAAAGTGCCGCGGTGATTTGCTCCACATCGTTGGTCACGCGGGACATGAGCACGGCCGTGGGTTGCTGCTGGAAGTACTCCGGCGACTGACGCAGCAGGGCATCTACAAGGTGATCCCGTAGATCCTTAACTGTGGCCAGGCCGGTGCGGAAAAAGGCGTAGTGACCAAAGTAGGTGAGGGCGTTCTTGACGAAAACCGTGAGCAAGACCAACGCCGCCAGCGCCCAGCCCTCCGAGGGCAGATGGGAAGCCAGGGCCGCTCGGGCCCGCTCAAACTGCCGCTGCAGACCGCGAACAACTGGGCTCAAGGGCTTCTTCCCTGCACCCGAGCCTTCTCCGGCCACGTTTTTGCCCAAGATCTGTTGCGCTGCTCCGGCACCGAGCATGTTGTCAAAAAGCGGCACTACCAAGTACATCAGGAACACGGTGGCCAAAGCCACCCCCACCATCCCCACCACCGCCACCGCCGCCCAACCGATGTGGGGTCGTGTGTAGCGCAAGAGTCGCAGAAGCACCTTCACCGGCCCACCACCCGCAGGATTTCCTCAGCAGCGCGCTGGGAAGCACCCCCTGGACCAAGACGCTGCCTCACCACCGCCAGTTTACGCCGTTGCCGTTCCCCCTCCTGCGCGAGCAACTGCCCGCCTACCTGGGCCAGGCGGTCCACCGTCAGGGAATCCTGCAAGAGCTCCGGTGCCACGAGCTCGCCGGCCACCAAGTTAACCAGTCCCACGTAAGGAATCTTCACCAGTCTTTTTGCCAGGGCGTAGGTAATGGGGTGCACCCGATAGGTTACCACCATGGGTACGTCCAAAAGGGCACAGACCAGCGTGGCGGTCCCGGATGCCACCCATGCCGCACCACACGAGGCAATCTGCTGATACTCGTCCCCTCGCACCAGTTGGCCGGAAAAGCCCAACCCCCCAGCTATCCCACCCAGTTCTGCCGCCGACAGCCCCGGGGCCACGATGATCTTTCCCAGGATGGAGGGGTCCTCCTGCTGCAGGCGTTGCAAAGCGGCCACCATAATAGGGAGCAAAGCCCGCACCTCGTGCCGCCGCGAGCCGGGCAAGAGCGCAATGGCGTGCTCCCGTTCCACGGGGAGGGAGGCGGCTACCGGTGCCAGCTCGTCCACCAGCGGATGGCCAACAAAGCACGCGTCCACACCGTGCTCCTGGTAAAAGGCCACCTCAAAGGGCAAAATGCACAGAACCTTGCGTACCCTTTGGCGAATGTGCCGAACCCGCCACGGCCGCCAGGCCCAAAGCTGCGGTGAGACGTACAGCACCACCGGGATGCCGGCGCGCGCCAAGTGGCGGGAAAGGGGGAGGTGAAAATCCGGTCCATCTATGAGCACGGCCACGTCGGGTTGAAAAGCTAAGGCCTCCCTCTTGACCCGGCGAAAAACGCGCCACAGGCGCGGCAAATCACCCAAGACCTCCACGAGCCCCATCAGCGAGAGCTCTTCCGCCCAGGCCACCGGTTTCAACCCTGCCACCCGCAAACGTTCCCCTCCCACACCCACCACCTCCAATGGCGTTCGCTCTTGCAGCTGGGCCAGCAGGTTAGCCCCCAGCTGATCGGCGGAGGTTTCCGTGGCGGAGAGGAAAAGCCTCAACATGGCCGACAGTAGCGCAAGGTACCCACCGCTGCCGCCACAGTACCGCCCAGCGGATCCGAAAGTGCTGGGTAGCCCACCGGCATCTGCCTCGGCAACCCCCCCACCAGCACTCCGGAGTTGGTGGGTAACGCCCTTGGGGCGGCTTGCCCAGGCCACAGCAGTCGGTGGAGGCAAGCCCCAGCCAGGAGATGGTGGGCCAAGCCGCAGCCCAGTTGGCCGCGGGGGAGCATGGCCAGGCGTTGCACTGAAGCCCGCCTCTGGAGCCACAGGCTCGCGCAGGCCTGCGGCACCGCTAACGAACGATCACCACCGCGGCACGGCAACGAAACGACCCCGCTAAGAAGGGCGAGGGAAGGGGTACATCAGCCACCCCAGAGCCACAGCCCCCCCAAGCAAAATCAGGAACACCTTGATCAGGTAGCGGCGACGCTCCGCCGCGTCCTTCTTCCACAAAAAGGAAAAAAAGACAGCCAAGAGCAGGGCGTGCAGCGTCATCAGGGTGAAATGATCTGCCATCACCAATCCTTTTTTCCCACCGCGATATCGTACGTATCCAACATCAGCAGCAGATTCATGATCCCCGCCGTGAGCAGAAAGGCGTTGCCGTACTCATAGGTGGTAGCAGTGGGGATGCCCTGCCCCAGAGCCAGAAGCTTGGCCAAAAGGAACAAGATGCCGTTGCCGATGGTGGCCACGGCAGCAAAGTAGGAGAGGGGATCCCCTGACTTGGGTAAGATCAGCTCTCCCTGACAGGCCAGTCCCACGGCAAAACCCACCACGACAACACCGGCAAAAACCAGCGCCCGCTGGCGGCGGCCCAAAAGCGCGTGGCCTAAACCGGGAAAGAGCCAGGCTAACGCCACCAGCAAAGCCACCGGCAACGGGGTGCGCCGAACGCTAGGGCTTGACATCCATACCCTCCAGCGCCGCCCTCAGTTTGCTCCAAGTCTGCTCCAACGCCTCAGGGACCACGCGCACTGCCGCGTTGGTCGTCATGAAGTTGGTGTCCCCGCGGAAGCGGGGAACCACATGTAGGTGTAGGTGATCCACGATCCCCGCACCTGCCGCCTCGCCCAAGTTGAAGCCAAGGTTGTAGCCGTGGGGCTGGTACACGCGATCCAAGGCCTTGACCATTGCCTGTGCCATTTCCATGAGCTCGGCAAGGGTCTGGCGGTCGAGGGCGGTGAACTCGCCCACGTGGGCTTTGGGTGCCACCATGACGTGACCGGCGGTGTAAGGGTAACGGTTGAGCAGGGCAAAAACCCTCTCGCCCACAGCCACCGTCAGGGTGTCCCGCTGACCCCCCACCGCGGTGCAAAAAATACACGTTCCCGAGGTTTCCCCTGCCTGTGCCAAGTAGGTAAACCGCCAAGGGGCGAAAAGGTGGGCAAGTTTCCCGAGGCTCAACCCAAACGCTCCTTGAGATCTCTTCCCGGCTTGAAGTACACCACCCTTTTCACCGCCACGGCCACCTTCATGCCGGTCCGCGGGTTACGCCCCACCCGCGCCCGCCGCTGGCGGAAGCGAAAACAGCCAAAGCCCCGCAGCTCAATCCCCTCGCCACGCTGCAACGCCTGCACCATCGCCTCCAACACCACGTTCACTGCTTGGCTGGCGACTCGCGGCGACAGGCCCAGGTGATTGGTCAGGGTCTCCACGAGGTCCACGCGCGTCATGACTCCTCCCCCTCGCTGGCCTTGCCCTCGCCCCGCTCTTCGTTCGCTTGTTCGGCCTCCGGAGCCCCAGACAGCGCCTGCCTACGCCCCGTTCCCATCCGCTTCGCCTTTTTGCTTGACCCATCACCCGGGTCCACACTGGGCTCAGGTTGCGGAATCCCGCGCAGTGATAGGCCGATACGCCGTTCAGCAAAATCTAAGCGGATCAAGCGGCAGCGCACCTTGCGCCCCTTGGGAAACTCCTCGGCCAGAGAACCAGAGGTCAGGCGCTCCACCTCCGAGACGTGGCAAAGGCCCTCCACTCCCGGCGCTAACTCAACGAACAAACCAAAATCGGTCACGTTGGTGACGTAACCATCCACCTCATCGCCCACCTGATGGCCGGTGGCGAAGGTGTCCCACTCGTTGGGCAGCAGCTCTTTTATTGACAGAGAAATGCGCTGATTTACCACGTCCAGGGCGGTGATGATCGCTTCCACTTCTTGCCCTTTTTGTAAAACCTCGGAGGGATGGCTAATCCTGCGGCTCCAGGTCAAGTCCGAAATATGCACCAGCCCGTCCACCCCCGGTGCCAACTCCACGAAAGCGCCAAACTCGGTGAGGTTGCGCACCTTGCCGGAGACCTTTTGCCCCACGCGGTGGGTCGCGGCGAACTCCTCCCACGGGTTGGGCTCTGCCTGACGTAAAGAGAGGGAGAGGCGTCGGCGAGGGGCATCCACTTCGGTCACCACCACGTCCACCTCCTGGCCCACGTGCAAGAGCCCTTTGGGGCTTTTCACCTTTTTCGTCCACGACAGCTCCGAAACGTGCACCAAACCCTCCACCCCCTCTTCCAGCTCCACAAAAGCCCCGTACTCGGCCAGGGAGGTCACCTTGCCACGAACTTTCTTGCCAATGGGGTACTTGGCTTCCACATGCGTCCAGGGGTCCTCAAACCGCTGCCGATAACCGAGGGAAACCCGGCCTTTGTCGCGGTCCACTTTCAGGACCACCACCTTTGCCTCATCCCCCACCTTGAAGTACTCGCTGGGATGGCCCACACGCCCCCAGGAGATGTCGGTGACGTGCAACAGGCCATCAATGCCACCCACATCGATGAACACGCCGTAATCGGTGACGTTTTTCACCGTACCGGTGACCAACATACCTTCTTCCAGTCTGGCCAACGTTTCTTGACGTTGTTGGACCAGTTGCTCCTCCAACAGCGCTTTCCGTGACAGCACCACATTGTTGCGCCGCCGATCAAAATTGATGATGCGGGCTTCAATGTCCTGTCCCACGTAATCCTCAAGACGGCGAATAGGGCGGAGATCCACCAAAGAGCCAGGGAGGAACGCCCGCACTCCTATATCCACCGACAGCCCCCCCTTGACCCGCTCCAACACCCTCCCCCGCACCGGGGCCTTTTCCCGATAGGCCGTCTCCAAGACCTCCCACACCCGGAGGCGTGCGGCGCGTTCCCGGGAAAGTTTGATCTCGCCGGTGGAAGGATCAAACTTTTCCACCAGCACATCCACTTCGTCCCCCACCTTGACGGTGAGATTTCCCGCCCGATCCAAAAATTCCGACCGGGGGATGACACCCTCGGTCTTGAAGGAAACATCCACCACCACGGCATCCTCGGTCACCGCCACCACCATTCCGGTGATCACGTCCCCCGCCTGCAGATGGCCAAAAGACTCTGCCATCAGCTCCCGCAACGACTCCCGGTTTTCCTTGGCTGCCTGGTCTCGGACAAAACCTTGCCCTGTCTTGGCCTCGCCGTTACTGATAATGCCCACTCATTCCTCCCTCACGCGATGCCCCGCTGGCACCGCAACGCTTCTCCACAAGCGGAAAACTTTAGTCTTTCAGCACTTTTTCTGTCAAGGTTGGTGGCAGGCTCGGCTGCCGGCCAGCCGCGGGCCGAGACGTTGGCGAGTCACACGCTCCAAGTGGCTGACCACCGCTTCCAGAGAAAGGTCGGACGTGTCCACCACCAGGGCGTCCGGCGCAGGCCGCAGAGGCGCCACTTCACGTGACGAATCGCGCAAATCCCTTTGCCGGATCTCTTCGGTAACGACCCTCAGGTCCGCCGCCCTCCCTTGCTTGGCCAGTTCCTCCAGCCGGCGCCGGGCGCGCACCTCGGGCCGAGCAGTGAGGAAGAACTTCACCGGAGCTTCGGGAAACACCACCGTGCCTATGTCCCGCCCCTCCACCACCGCCCCCTGGGCTCCCAGGGCTCGCTGTCGCTGTACCAGTTCCTGA
Source organism: Thermoanaerobaculum sp. (assembly GCA_025060245.1). Taxonomy (GTDB): domain Bacteria; phylum Acidobacteriota; class Thermoanaerobaculia; order Thermoanaerobaculales; family Thermoanaerobaculaceae; genus Thermoanaerobaculum. The sequence continues at coordinate 9,914 of JANXCP010000051.1, forward strand.
CGAATTTCGGGAATCGCCGAAACCAGGGACGCCGCCCGGGAAACCTCTTCTCCGCGCAGCGCCATGCTCACCTCTCGCGCGCCCAAGAACACCTGAGGAGCCAGCGGTGGACCTGAAAAGTGCATCTCGAGGTCCCGCGCCCACTGGATGAGCAGCTCCTTGTCAGGGCCTCGGGGGGGTAGGGGGATACCCGCCTCCAGTGCCAGAAGCGCGACCGCGCGGTACATCGCTCCGGTGTCCACATAAGCCAGCCCCAGTCGCTGTGCAAGCAAACGCGCTGCGGCAGATTTGCCCGCTCCTGCTGGACCATCTATGGCAATCACCAAGCTTTTCTCGTTCACGGAGCGGGAGTTTACCAGCGGGTTACACTGATGGCGTGCGGGTGTACCTGGCTTGCGCCATGACCAACCCACAGCGGGATTTAACCGCTGTGCGCCAGCTGTTCCAAGTGCTGCTGCAGGAAGGCCATGAGGTCCTCACGCCCCACGTGGTGCACGGCCCGGAGCCGAGGGGTGAGGAGGACCTGTCCGATGCCCAGCTGGCGCAGCGGGACCTTGAGCTGTTGCAACAAGCCGACTGCGTGGTGGCAGAGGTTTCCGCTCCATCCCACGGGGTAGGGGTTGAAATCGCCTTGGCCCTTAGCCGCGGAAAACCCGCCCTGGCCTTGGCCCACCGCAGGGCAGCCGTTTCACGGCTTTTGGCTGGTTTACCGGGGCTGCGGTTGGAGCGATACGAAAGCATGTCCGAGATCGCCGAACACGTTCGTGCCTTTGTGAACTCAACATGAACGATCAGCCCGGGTCTTCCGCCCGTTTCACGGTTGCGGACCTTTACCTGGCCTTGCTCATCCTCGTCTGGGGAGCCAACTACACGGTCATCAAGAGCGCCTTTCGTCTCATGACCCCCTTGGCGTTCAACGCCGCCCGTTTTGTCCTGGCGACGGTGACCGTGCTGCTTGTGGTCACGTGGTCCGGCCAAAACCTTCGCCTATCCCGCCGCGATCGGGGCCAGGCGGTGGTGGCCGGACTTTTGGCCAATACGCTGTACCAGCTGCTGTTCACTGAGGGGCTGGCGCGCACCACGGTGGGCAACGGCGCCTTGATCCAGGCCACCATGCCCATGCAGGTGGCGGTGATCAGCCACCTGCTGAAGCGGGAGCGCTTGCCGCTGCGCGGGTGGGCTGGTGTGTTGGTGGCCACGCTCGGGCTCGGCATGCTCCTCACGCTGCGCCAGGCGTTCCAGTGGGAGGTACGGTACCTTTTGGGCGACGCCCTCATGCTGGGAGCAGCGTTCACCTGGGCTTGTTACACGGTTTACGTGGGCCAACTCCTACGCCGCGTAGCGGCGGCGCAGGTGACGGCGGTGGGCTTTCTCGCGGGTACCCCGGTGTTGGTGGTCATCGCTCTGCCCCAATTGCTGCAGCAGAACTGGAAGGATCTCCCTTGGCAGGCGTGGGGTGCGGTGGCCTTTTCCGGGGTGTTGGCCATCGGCCTAGGGTACTTTGTATGGAACTACGCCTTGCGTAAGTTGGGCTCCACCAGGACCGCCGTGTACTCCAACGCCACACCCGTGGTAGCCGCTGTGGTGGCCTGGCTTACCCTAGGGGAGCGACCCAGTTTAGGCCAGTTGGCCGGCGCGGTCCTGGTGCTTTTCGGTGTGGTCATCACCCGCACCTCGCAAACCCCTCCAGGGTCACCCCAGCTTTCCATCGCCATGAGCGGAAAGGCGGAATCACCTTCGCCCCCTTAGCCCCGGGGGTTCCCCCTTGCGAAGGGATAACCCCCGGCGGCGGCCAGATGGCGCTGTTTACTTTTCTCGGCTTCACGGGTGCTGGTCCAAGCCAGGCCCTCGGGGAACAAAATGCTGCCGATGCCGGGTTGGTTTACTTGGAGGGTTTCCCTCCCCCGAGCTTGGAGCTCGGGCGGGCCGCTTGCTGGGGGGGAAGCGGCCCGATTTTTTTCGCTAGCATAGGAACGGAGGCGAGATGAGGCAGGAGCGTTTCGTGTCCGCGGCGTCCAAGCCCGCGCCCCACGGTGAGCTGGTGGTCCGATCCCCCTTTGACCAGCAACCGGTGGCAAAGGTAGAGCAAGCAACAGCGGAGGACTGGGCTGCGGCGCTGCAGATGGCAAGCCAAGCACGGTACGAGTTGCTCCGCATGCCCCCCCACCAGCGAGCGGCCATCTTGGAGGCAGCTGCCACCACCGTCAAAGCTCGCCGTGACGATTTGGCCACCTTGTTGGTGGAAGAGGCGGGAAAACCCCTGTCCCTGGCGCGGGTTGAGGTGGACCGGTGCGTGGAGACGCTCTTGGAGTCGGCACGGGTGGCGCGAACGCCGGAGTGTCAGCTCTTGGACCTCTCCGCCTTCCCCTCCGGCCAAGGGAGGTGGGGGCTCTTGCGCCGTTTTCCCGTGGGGGTTGTGGTGGGGATCACGCCCTTTAACTTCCCCTTGAACCTTGTGGCCCATAAGCTGGGTCCAGCGGTAGCGGCCGGTTGCCCCATCCTGCTTAAACCCGCCTCGCAAACCCCATCGCCGGCCCTGTACCTGGCGCGAATCTTGATCAGCAGCGGGCTTCCCCCGCAAGCTCTGGCGGTCCTGCCCTGCCCTGGGCAGACGGTGGAGCCTTTACTCACCGCTCCGGAGGTGCGCCTGGTGACCTTTACTGGTTCAGCCCAAGTGGGCTGGCACCTCAAGCAGCTTTGCTGGAGCCAGCGCGTGACCCTAGAGCTGGGGGGGAATGCGGCAGTGGTGGTGGAGGAAGATGCTGGCCATTGGGAGGCGGTCGCCCAAAGGATTGCGCTTGGAGCCTTTGCCTATGCTGGCCAGTCCTGTATTTCCGTGCAAAGGGTGCTGGTAGCTTCCCCGGTGTACGAGCAGTTCCGCCAGCTGTTGGTAGCGGCCGCCACCAGCTTTCCCACCGGGGACCCCGCCGCAGAAGGGATCCTGTGTGGCCCCATGATCAGCCCGGCCGATGCCCAACGTCTGCAGGACTGGGTTTTCTCCGCGCAACAAGCCGGGGCCCGGCTGCTGACGCCCTGGCGACGGGAAGGCTCCCTGGTATGGCCGCAGCTGTTGGAACAGGTGCCCCACCAACATCCCCTGTGGGCGGAGGAAGCCTTTGCCCCGGTGGCAGTTTTGGAGCCCTTCCGGGACTTTGAGGAGGCCCTGGCCAAGGTCAACGACTCGCGGTTTGGCCTGCAATGTGGCCTGTTCACGCGGGATCTGGGCAAAATACGGCGGGCGTGGGAAGCGGTGGAGGTGGGAGCCGTGATCGCCGGAGACATACCCTCTTGGCGCTCAGATCCCATGCCTTACGGGGGGGTCAAGCAATCGGGAACAGGGCGCGAAGGCCCAGCCTGGGCAGTGGAGAGCATGACCGAGCCGCGGCTGCTGGTGCTTTCACCAGGCTGACCCGGGCCCTCCTTAGAGCTTCCCGGGGATTAGGGCACAACCCAGGCGCTCCAGCAGCCCCACACAAAGTTGACAAGCGCCAGATTTTGTCATATATTAGGGTTTGGGCGTTGACGCCATCGAGGATTTGCTCCCCCCAGCGCGGCGGGGCAACCGGTGGTCCACTCCGGGCTACTCGCCGCAATGCGGGACTTCGGTCCCGCATTTTTTTTTATCCACACCGAAGTTATACCGCCGGCTAGACCAGGCTCTTGCAGTAGAGACGGTAGATCTTGACCAACTGCGCTTCCATGAGCCTTACGGTGCGCTTGGCCATCTCGTTGTCCTCCAGGATCCAGGAGTACTCGCACCACCGATAGCCGCGGTCCAACGCCGCCTGCAACCCGTGGTAGAACATGACCCCCTCAATGCCGCGCAGGCGATACTGCTGTTTGACCCCCATGGTGATGAGGCGCAGTCCGTCGGGCTTGCGCCCCACCCAAAAGGCGCGGAGGAGCCGCCAAGGGTTCGCCATGCTCCCGTTAAGCTCGCTTAAGGCGGGATTTACATCAGGGAGTGCCAAAAGAAATCCCGCCGGATCCCCGTCGTAAAAGGCAATGTACAACAGGTGGGGATCCACCAAAGGCTTCAGCTCCCGTGCCAACCAGGCAAACTCTTCGTCTGAGGCAGGCACGAACCCCCAGTTTTTTTCCCAGGCGTTGTTGTAGATGTCCTGGATGATGCGCACCTCCCGGGCAAAGTCTTGCAAGTTGACCTGCCTGACGGAGAGAGTTGGCTCCCGCTCTTGGGTCTTCCGGGAAAACCTCCGCAGCCGTTCCAGCGACCCTGGATGGACCGGCGACCAGTAAGCGTAGAGGTCCTTAGCCTTCTCCAAACCCCACCCCTGCAAAAGCGAAGAGTAATAAGGGGGGTTGTAGGTCATCATCACCGTGGGCGGTCGATCAAAACCCTCCACCAGCAAGCCGCACTCGTAGTTGGTGGAGGGATTCGTGGGCCCCACGATCGCCTCACACCCTCGCGCCCGGAGCCAGGAACTGGCCGCTTCCAGCAGCGTTGTGGCCGCTTCCGGATCATCCTCGCACTCAAAAAAACCAAAAAATCCCCAGCGGTCCCCGTGGAATTGATTGTGGGCGCGATTCAGGATGGCGGCGATTCGCCCCACCGGTCGGCTCCCCCGGTAGGCCAAGAACACCTCCCGTTCCCCCCGTCCCTGGTGATAAAAGGGGTGTTTGGGGTCCAAGTAACCCTTAACCTGTTGGCGCAGGGGCGGCACCCAAAAGGGATCCCCTTGATAGATGCGCCAGGGAAGGCGAAGAAAATGCCGCCACTGCGTCCGGGTTCGTACGGTCTCCAGGCGAAGCTGGCTTGCCATCATTGAATGAGGCCCACTTCCCGACCTACCTTGGCAAAAGCCAGCAAGGCTCGTTCCAAATGTTGCCGGGTGTGGGTGGCCATGTAAGAGGTTCGGAGCATCGCCCTGCCCGGGGGCACGGCGGGGGAAATGACTGGGTTGACGAACACCCCTTCTTCTTCCAGGCGCTTGGCCATGTAAAAGGCCAACCGGTCCTCACCCACCACCACCGGGATCACGGGCGTCTGCGAGTCTCCCGTATCAAAACCCAGCCGCGCGAGTTCAGCTTTCATGAACGCCGTGTTTTCCCACAGGCGCTGCCGTCGTTCCGGCTCCCGCTCGATAATCTCCACCGCCTTGAGCACGGCTGCCACGGAGGCCGGGGGGGGAGCGGCGGAGAAGATGAGGGAACGGGCGCGGTGTTTGATCCAGTTGATCACCCGTTCTTCGCCGGCAATGAAACCACCCACCGAGGCGAGGGACTTGGAAAAGGTGCCCATGATCAGATCCACCTTGTCCTCAAGCCCAAAGTGCTCCGCGGTTCCCCTTCCGTGGGCACCCAACACGCCAATGCCGTGGGCATCGTCCACCATGA
>JANXCP010000052.1 GCA_025060245.1 Thermoanaerobaculum sp.
AGCCAACCTATGGTGGCGGCTTTACTGATGGCTTTGTGGCGCGGTTGACCGCGGATCTTTCGGGTGCAGCGGCCACCGCGGACATGGTGGCCAACACGCCGTCGGTCCCCCCGAGCCTGGGACCCGGCGCGGCGTACAACTTAAGTTTTTCCTGCAGCAATGCCGGTTCTGCTGCGGCCACCAACGCCACCTGTGGGATTTCGGTGTCGGCGGGGACGGTGAGTGGGGTGAGCTGCACCCCGGCGGTGCCGGTGGCGTCCTTGGCGCCTGGGGCGAGCATTGCCTGCACTTACACGTTCACGGCTCCGGGCACGGCGGGGGGTGGGAACACTCCTGAGACCGGGGTGGTCTTTACCGTCACGGCGGGGGCTTCCAATGACAGCAACGCGGGCAACAACACCGCCACCTCGGGGGCCACGCCGGTGCCGTTGGTGGATGCGTTGAACGATGCGGGCACGTTCCCGGCGGGGATGGTGGGGGCGACCTTCAACGTGGGGGCCAACGATCAGTTTGGCACCGGTTCCTTGCCGGGGACGGCCAGTTTCAGTCTGCAGGCGGGGACCACCTGTGCCGCGGCCTCCATCAACCCCAGCACGGGGGTGGTGACCTTCAACGTGCCGGCGTCGGGGACCTGCGTGGTGGTGTATCGGGTGTGTGTGGGAAGTGCCTGTGACACGGCGCAGTTGGTGGTGACGGCGGAGCAGGTGGAGCCGATTCCCACCCTGCAGGAGTGGGGGCTTGTGGCCTTGGTGCTGCTCCTGGCGGGAAGCGGGGTGTGGCTCGCCCGCCGGCTGTGGGCCTAAGGTTTGCGATCAAAGGCTGTTTCCCGGGGGAGCTGGGAGGCCGGCTCCCCCTTTTTTCGCCCCAGGCCAGGTGGGTCTGGGGGAGCGGCACGTAGGGGAAAATAGGCGGCGTGGCTTGGCGGCAAGGATTTGGCACGTTGCTCAGGTGAGGCTACCAAACATCCCTTAAAGTGCCATTGGGGGTGAAGGGAAATCCCGCTCATATTTTGGCGGGCCCTCGTGGCTGCACCCAAGGGGCGTGCTAAACTGCGCCGTTGTTGCCCCAACGGCGGGCAACGCGAGGGGCCAGTGGAACTGCAAAAGGTGATTCTAAATTTGCTCCAGTTTTGGGGGGAGCAGGGTTGCCTAGTGCAGCAGCCTTATGACCTGGAGGTGGGTGCGGGCACGATGCATCCGGAAACCTTCCTGCGGGTCTTAGGCCCCGAGCCTTACCGGGTGGCCTACGTGCAACCTTCCCGCCGCCCTGCCGACGCCCGTTTTGGCGAAAACCCTCTTCGCTTGGGAAAACATTTGCAGCTTCAGGTGATCCTCAAACCCTCGCCGGTGAACGTCCAGGAGTTGTTCCTGGACTCCCTTAAGGCTTTGGGCATTGACCCCGCGGTCCATGATGTGCGCTTTGAGGAGGATAACTGGGAGTCTCCAACGTTGGGTGCCTGGGGCGTAGGGTGGCAGGTGTTGCTGGACGGCATGGAGATCACCCAGTTTACTTATTTTCAGCAGGCCGGAGGCGTGGACCTGAAACCCATTTCCGCCGAGATCACCTACGGCCTGGAGCGCATCGCCATGTTCCTGCAGAAAAAGACCTCCATTTACGAGGTGGAGTGGGGTTCCGGCGTCACCTATGGGGCCGTGCGCCATCGGGAGGAGGTGGAGCTGTCGCGCTACGCCTTTGCCCAAGCCGATGTGGAGCTGCTGCGCCGCCACTTTGAGGATTGGGAGCGGGAAGGGTTTCGCTGTCTGGAGCCGGACGATCCGCTGGTCATACCGGCGCTGGAGGCGGCCCTGAAGATGTCCCATCTGTTCAATATGTTGGATGCCCGCGGGGCGATTTCCACGACGGAGCGAGTGGCCATCATCGGGCGTGTGCGAAAGCTGGCAGTGGCCACCGCCAAGGCCTACCTCAAGCAACGGGAGCAGGCGGGATGGCCGCTGTTGCCCGGGGGAAAGGCATGAGGGGCATGTTCCTCTTGGAGCTTTTGTGCGAGGAAATCCCCGCCAACGCCCTGCCCTCGGCGCGAGAGCAGTTGGCCTCCCAGGTTTCCCAGGCCTTGGCGGAGGTGGGGGTGGTGCCTTCGCTGTTGCAGGTGTTTTCCACCTGCCGCAGGCTCGCCCTGTGGATGGAAGGCCTTCCCCCGGCGACCCCAGAACGGGTGGAGGAGGTACTGGGTCCACCGGCGGCGGTGGCCTTTGCCCCAGACGGGTCGGTGACGCGGGCGGGCGAGGGTTTCGCACGGGCCCAGGGGGTGGCGGTGGAGCAGCTGAGGGTGGTGGAAACCCCCAAAGGCAAGGTGGTTGCGGCCCAACGGCGAACCGCCGGTGAGCCCTTGCCCCAGGTCTTAGGGCGGATCCTGCCCCATCTGATCGCCAGCCTGCACTTCCCCAAGACCATGCGCTGGGGGGAGGGAGAATTCGTCTTCGTCCGGCCCCTCCACCGCTTGGTGGCCCTGTGGGGGGAAGGCGCCCTCAACCAGGTGGTGCCGATCAGTCTCTTTGGGATCAGGGCGGGCTCGGCGACCTTGGGCCATCGGGTGGTCCACCCGGGAGAGGTGCAGCTTTTGGGGATCGGCAGCTTGCAGGATTACCTGCAGCGCCTCCGTGCCGCCGGCGTGGAGGTGGACCCCCAGCAGCGGCGGCAGGTGTTTGAGCAGCGGGCGGCAGCCCTGGCCTCCGAGGTGGGGTGCCAGGTGCGGCCGGATGCCGAGTTGGTGGCGCAACATGTGGAGCTAGTGGAGCAGCCAGGATTGGTGCGGGGAGCCCTGGACTCGGCGTGGCTTGCCCTGCCCGAGGTGGTGGTCGCTACCACGCTGCGCCACCACCAGAAGTGCCTCATGTTGGAACAAGACGGGCGGTTGGCGCCGTATTTTCTCGCGGTTTGCGATCGTCCCGACGACCCTCAGGGGCATGTACGGCAGGGTAACCAGTGGGTGGCTGAGGCACGGCTAGCTGATGCCCACTTTTTCTACTTCCAGGACCTCAAGACCCCCCTGCGGGACTTGGCGGCCAAGCTCAGGCACGTGGCCTTTCACACGCAGCGGGGAAGTTTCGCTGAGAAAGCGGAGCGAACCGGTGCCCTGGCGCTTTTGATGGCGCAAAGTTTAGGCCTCGGTCACCTAGCAGAACCGCTTCGGATGGCATCCCAGCTGGCAAAGGCTGACCTGGTCAGCCACATGGTCGGGGAGTTTCCCGAGCTGCAAGGGGTCATGGGCGGCTTGTACGCCAAGGAAGAGGGATATCCGGAAGAGGTCTGGAGGGCCATTGCCGAGCAGTACCTCCCCCTGGGGCAGGAGGGGGCCATTCCCCAAAGCCTCACCGGCGCCCTTTTGGGGGTAGCCGACCGGCTGGACACCTTGGCAGCCCTGTTCTCTGTGGGAGAGATCCCCTCAGGCAGCAAAGATCCCTACGCCCTGCGCAGGCACGCCTTCGGCGTGGTGCGGATTTGCGGGGAGTTTCCCCTGGCACTGCCGCTTCCGGATCTGGCGGCCTGGGCTTGCCAGCCTTTTGGCGGGGCTGGTGTGAACGAGCTACGGCTGTTCCTGCGCGAGCGGGAACGGTTCTTCCTCGAGTGGCAGGGGGTGCCCACGCCGGTGGCAGAAGCGATTTTGGCCGCCCGCTGGGGGCAGGTGGCGGAGGACTGGGCCTTGGCCCGGGCCTTGGCGGAGCTTTGGCAGGAGCCGGTTTTTGTCCAGCTGGCCACGGCCTTCAAGCGTGTGCGCAATATGGTGAGCAAGGAGGGGGAGGGGCAGTGGGCGCCGGAGGTCCTCCAGGAGGTGGCGGAGCACCAGCTGGCCAGCGCGGTACTGGAGGCGGAGCAGGCCCTGAGGACCCACTGTGCACAAAAGGCGTGGCGGGAGGCGTGGCAGGTCTTGGCTGGGCTCGCGGAGCCCTTGGACCGCTTCTTCGTTGAAGTCTTGGTGATGTGCCCCGAGCCTGCCCTGCGCCAGGCGCGGTTGGGGCTTTTGGCGCGCATTCAAGCATTGTTCCTGCAGTTGGCGGATCTCTCCAAGCTGCAGGCAGCCAACTAAGGAGGATGTGCCTATGCAAAAAATGGTTTACCTGTTTGGCGGTGGGTCTGCAGAGGGTAACGCGAAGATGAAGGAGCTTTTGGGTGGAAAGGGGGCGAACCTGGCAGAGATGGCCGGCATTGGCCTTCCCGTGCCCCCGGGCTTTACCATCACCACCGAGGTTTGCACCTTCGTCATGCGGCACGGCAGCTACCCCGAGGGTCTGCGCGAGCAAGTGGCCCACGGACTCGCCCACGTTGAGCGCTTGACGGGGAAGACCTTTGGCGACCCCCGCAACCCCCTGTTGGTATCGGTCCGCTCTGGCGCACGAGCCTCCATGCCGGGGATGATGGACACCATCCTCAACCTGGGGCTCAACGACCAAACTGTGCAAGGGCTCATTGCCCAAACGCAAAACCCGCGCTTTGCCTACGACTGCTATCGGCGCTTTGTCGCCATGTACGGCGACGTGGTGTTGGGGTGCAAACCGCAAGGGAAAGACGAAATTGACCCCTTTGAAGCGGTGCTGGAGGAGGTGAAGCACCAGAAGGGGGTGCGCTTTGATACGGATCTCACCGCAGAGGACCTTCAGGGTCTGGTGACGCGCTTTAAGGAGGTGGTCCTGAAGCGCACCGGCAAGAGCTTCCCCGAATCACCGGAAGAGCAGCTGTGGGGGGCCATTGCCGCGGTGTTCAACTCGTGGAACAACGAGCGCGCCATCGCCTACCGCAAGTTGAACAACATCCCCGATGACTGGGGCACCGCGGTCAACGTCCAGGCGATGGTCTACGGCAATATGGGGGAGGATTCGGGAACCGGCGTGGCGTTTACCCGCGATCCGGCTACGGGGGAGAACGTCTTTTACGGCGAGTTCTTGGTGAACGCGCAAGGGGAAGACGTGGTTGCCGGTGTGCGCACTCCGCGACCGGTGCGGGAGTTGGAACAAGTGTTCCCCGAGGTCTATAGGCAGCTTCTTGAAGTGCGGAAAACCCTGGAAACCCACTTGAAGGACATGCAGGATTTTGAGTTCACCGTGGAGCGGGGCAAGCTGTACATGCTGCAAACGCGCAACGGCAAGCGCACGGGCTTGGCGGCCATCCGCATTGCCGTGGACATGGTGGAGGAGGGGCTCATTACCCCCGAGGAGGCCCTCAAGCGAGTGGAGCCGGAACAGCTGAACCAGCTCCTGCGGCCGGTGTTTGACCCCCAGGCGCTGCGGCAAGCGCGGGAAGAAAAGCGAGTGGTGGCGAAGGGTTTGCCAGCGGGTCCTGGTGCCGCCTCCGGCAGGGTAGTGTTCAACGCTCCCGACGCGGAAGAGTGGACCGCCCGGGGAGAAAAGGTGCTGCTGGTACGCATTGAAACGAGCCCCGAAGACATCAAGGGTATGAACGCAGCGGTGGGGATCCTCACTGCCCGCGGGGGAATGACCTCCCACGCCGCCTTGGTGGCCCGACAGATGGGGAAGACGTGCGTGGTGGGGTGTGAGGCGTTGAAGGTGGACTACAAATCCCGCAGCATCACCGTGGACAGCACCATCATCCGCGAGGGGGACTGGGTGTCCATTGACGGGTTCACCGGTGAGGTGATCCTGGGCAAGCTGGAAACCAAACCGTCGGAGGTGGTGCAGGTCCTCATTGATAAGAGCCTCCGCCCGGAGGAGTCCAGTTCCTACCACTACTTTTCTCGCCTCATGGAGTGGGCCGACCAGGTGCGGGTGCTGCGGGTGCGGGCCAACGCGGACCAGCCGGATCAGGCAGCCAACGCGGTGGCCTTTGGTGGCGAGGGGATTGGCCTTTGCCGCACAGAGCACATGTTCTTTGGCGGCGACCGGATCACCGCCATGCGGGAGATGATCCTCGCCTCCTCAGCCGAGGAACGGCAGCGGGCCTTGGACAAGTTGCTCCCCATGCAGCGCGAGGACTTTGTGGGCATTTTCCGCGTCATGGGAGCCCGACCGGTGACCATCCGCACCTTGGACCCGCCGTTGCACGAGTTTCTGCCTCATGCGGAGGTGGAGCAGAAGGAGGTTGCGGAAGCCATGGGGGTGCCGGTGGAGGTCATCCGGGCCAAGGTGGCGGAGCTGCACGAAGCCAACCCCATGCTGGGGCATCGCGGTTGCCGGCTGGGGATCGTGTACCCGGAAATTACCCGCATGCAAGCCCGCGCCATCCTGGAAGCGGCCTGTCAGGTGAAAAAGGAAGGGATTGACGTGCACCCGGAGATCATGATCCCGTTGGTGGGCCACGTGCGCGAGCTGCAAGACCAGGTGGGCCATGTACGGCAGGTGGCTGAGCAGGTCTTTGCCGAGCAGGGTGTGCGGGTGGATTACCTGGTGGGGACCATGATTGAGATCCCGCGCGCCGCCCTCACCGCCGGAGAAATCGCTTCGGTGGCAGAGTTTTTCTCCTTCGGTACGAATGACTTGACCCAAACTACCCTGGGGGTGTCTCGGGACGATGCGGGCAAGTTCCTTCCCGCCTACCTGGAGCGGGAAATTTGGCCGGCGGACCCCTTTGCCACCCTAGACCTGGCCGGTGTGGGGCAGTTGGTGGAGATGGGCACCCAAAGGGGTCGGGTAGCACGCCCTGATCTCAAGGTGGGGATTTGCGGCGAGCACGGTGGGGATCCAGCTTCCGTGGCCTTCTGCCACCGCGTGGGGATGAATTACGTGTCCTGCTCCCCCTTCCGCATCCCTGTGGCCCGCCTGGCTGCCGCCCGGGCGGCCCTGGGTCTGGAGCGGGGCTAGCATGGCCCGTTTTGCCGTCATCGGCTTGGGGCGCTTCGGTTCCACCTTGGCCAGCCGGCTCTACGAGCTGGGTCACGAGGTGCTGGGGGTAGATTCGGACGAAGAACTGGTGCAGGCCTTTCGCGACCGCATGAGCGAGGTGGCGGTGGCAGATGCGCGGGACAAGGGGCAAATTCGTGCCCTGGGGCTGAAAGACTTTGACACCGTCATCATCTCGGTAGGAGAACACTTGGAGGCGTCCACGTTGGCCTCCCTTTACTGTCGCGAACTCGGGGTCCGGGTCATTGCCCGTGCGGTGAACGAGGATCACGGGAAGATCTTGGAGGCTTTGGGGGTGGACGAGGTGATCTACCCGGAGCGGGACATGGCGCTGCGCTTGGCGGAGCGGCTCTCGTCTAAAAACCTCTTGGACTTTGTCTCCTTAGGACCTGAGTTTTCCATTTTGGAGGTGGCAGCACCCGCCAGCTTCATCGGTAAGTCCCTAGCCGAGTTGGAGATTCGCCGCCGCTTTGGGGTGCACGTCATCGCCATTAGGGATGTGCTCACGGAGAACGTGACGCCGGCGCCACCCCCCGATGCCAAGATCCGCGATTCCGATGTCCTGGTGGTGCTGGGAGGACGGGAAGAGCTGGAGCGCTTCCAGAGGGTAAAGTAGCTCTTGCCGCTAGCGAATGCCGCTCACCCAAGAGGGTTGCAGGTTATTGCCCTCTTGGGTGAGGGGCCGGGCGTGCCCTTGGGCGTCGGTGATGAAGATTTGTTGGCGGCCGGTGCGATCTGAGGTGAAGGCCAGCAGGGTCCCGTCCGGGGAAAAGCAGGGTGACTCGTTGTTGCCTGGGCCGGGAATGACCGTACGTTGGCCGGTGCGCAGGTCCAGGACGGCAATTTGAAAACGGTTGTCCACTTTGGTGGTGTACGCCAAACGCACCCCGTCCGGAGCCCAGCTGGCTTCATCGGCAAAGCTGTCCTCAAAGGTGAGCCGGCGCACATTGGTGCCTTCGCTGTCCATGAGGTACAACTGGGGGGACCCGGCGCGGGTGGAGGTGAAGACGATTTGCCGGCCGCTGGGAGAGAAAGCGGGTTGCGTGTCAATGGCGCGGGTGGTGGTCAGGCGGTGGGTTTCGCCGGAAGCTAAGTCCAGCAGGTAAATGTTGGTAAACCCGCCGTCGCCGGCGGCAAAGACCAGCTTGGAGCCGTCGGGAGAAAAACTGGGGGAGGAGTTCACGCCGGGCAGGTTAGGAAGCGGTTTCAAGTAGCCCTCAGTGGGGCGGAGGAGGAAAAGCTGCGGCTGACCCCTAAGGAAACTGGTGAAGGCCAGCCATTGGCCGTCCGGAGACCAGGCAGGAGCGGAGGCAATGGAACGGTGCTGGGTAAGCTGCTCCTGCTCGCTGCCGTCCCACCTCATGATCCACAACTCCTTGGCCCCCGTGCGATCGGAAACGAACGCAATGCGCGAGAGGAAGGGGCCATTTTTCCCGGTAAAAAGGTGGAAGAGCTCGTTAGCGATGGTGTGGGCCAGGGTGGACAAGGTGCGCAGGCTGGCAGAAAAACGCCGGGAAAACGCCACCTCTCCTGAGGCTAAGTCCACCAGGCGCACGTCACAGGCCACTTGGCTGGCGGTGGCAGTGAAACTACCGGAAAGGAGAAACTGCGCCCCCACGCTGCGGAACCTTTGGCGGGTCAGCTCGGGGCGGGCCGGGTCCACCTCCACAAGGGCTGCCCGCTCCTGCGGCAGGAGGGTCATGACCGGTGTGGCGGCGAGGTCCTTGGCCAGGGTTTGCCAGAAGCTGGCGTAGGCCGATGCGGCACCTTCGCCGCTTAAAGAGAAGGGGAGTGAGGCGATGACCACTTGGCTCACCCCGGCGCGGGTAACCTGGAGGTAAACCTCCTCCTGGGCGGCCAGTGCGGGTGCAAAAAACATGACGGTGAAGCTGAGCAAGCAATTCCATGGTGGACGCATCATTGGATGAACTCCAGGTGCATGACCAATTCCTGACCGCTAAACCCCTGGGGTAGGGGGGGAAAGGGGGCGGCGGCGTACACGGCGCGGAGGGCAGCGCGGTCAAAAGCCCCATGGCCGGAGGGCTCTTCCAAACCCACCTCGCGCAACTGCCCGGAGCGCGCGATGTGACAGCGGACCCGACAGCGGGTCCCCGGCGGTGCCGGTGGCTTGAACCAGTTTTCTTCAATGGCCGCCAACACCCTTTGCAGGTAGTAGGAGTAGGGGAACGCTGGCCCTTGCTCGCTGTCCGGGGCTAAGGTGAGACCAGACCCGGTTGCACCGGAAGCCAGCGCGGGCGTCTCCTTCTGGGCGTCGTCGCCCACCGGGCCTTGAGCGGCCGACGGGGCCGCCTTTCCTGCCTTGGGTTCAGGTTTCGGATTCGGGCTCGACCGGGCCAAAGCCTTCCTGGGTGGTGCTGGTGCCGCCGTTTGGTCAGCTTTGGCGGGCTTGCCCGCAGGTACTTGGGGCGAGGGGGAGCTGGCTGGCACAGCCGTTAGCGGGGCCAAGTGCACCCGCACCGTAGGCAAACTGAGGGCCTTGCGGTCCGGGCGCGTGGCCACCAAGAGCGCCGAAAGGGCTACCAGGTGCACCAGGGTGGCGATGACCAGGGCGCTTCGCCAGGGCAACGGCTCGGCGGCCCGCCGGGCGAGCTCGTCGCTGACGGGATCCCTCATGGCTTCTCTGGGGGCACCGTCACCATGCCCACCTCTTCCACCCCCATACGGTTCAGGGTGGCAAGGACCTGGACCACGAACCCGTAGGGCAAGGCGTGGTCGGCTTTCAAGTACACCGGCCGGGGGGAGCCGCGCATCAACGGCGGGAGTACCTGGGGCAGGAGGGTTGGGTGCACCGGTGTTTCACCCACCACCACCAGGCGGTCTTTGGTAAGGGTAAGGACCAACGGTTCCGGGCCTTTGTGGGTAAGGGGCGCCGCCTGCTCCCGCGGCAGCTCCACCGACAGACCTTGCACCAGCATGGGGGTGGTGACCATGAAGATGATCAGCAGCACCAGCATCACGTCCACCAGGGGGGTGATGTTGATCTCGGCCATGCTGTCAAATTCCCCGTGGGTGCGGAAGGCCATGTTTGGCTCCTTTCCTAGGTAAAGGTGCGTTCCGTGAGGTTGAGAAATTCCAGCAGGAAATCCTCCATGACCCCGCGGTGGCGGCGAAGGCTGCCCAAGAAGGCGTTGTACGCGATCACCGCGGGAATAGCCGCGGCCAAACCTGCCGCGGTGTTCACCAGGGCCTCGGCAATGCCGGGGGCTACGGTGACGATGGAGGTGGAACCTTTGGCCGCGATGTCGCGAAACGCGGTCATGATCCCCCAGACGGTGCCAAAAAGCCCGATGAACGGTGTGGCGGAAGCGGTGGTGGCGAGGAAGGGCAAGAACGAATGGAGCTTGGCGGCCTCTACCCCAATGGCCCGTTGCAAGGCCCGCTCCACTGCTGCCAAGCTCTTGATTTGCCCAGGTGGGGCACCGGCCCGTTGCAGGACCCGCGCCTGTGCCTCCAGTTCCAAATATCCAGCGCGAAACATCCCCGCCAAGGGGGAGTAGGGTGCCCTGTTGGCCGCCTGCTGCACCTCCCCCAGGCGCTGGGCTTTGCGAAATTCCGCTAGGAACGCTTGATTGTGCCGGTCTGCCCGCCGCAGCTGCTGCACCTTGAGCACCATGAGGGTCCAAGAGATGAGAGAGAAGCCGGCCAAAATGGCCAAAACCAGCTTGGCCACTGGTCCAGTTTGCAAAAAGGCGTCCCAGATCGCCTGCATGCTGGCATTGTACGGGATGGGAAGGCCCTAGGTAGGGGGTGCCTGGTCACCTCGCCGCA
The DNA here is from genome assembly GCA_025060245.1 of Thermoanaerobaculum sp. Lineage (GTDB taxonomy): Bacteria > Acidobacteriota > Thermoanaerobaculia > Thermoanaerobaculales > Thermoanaerobaculaceae > Thermoanaerobaculum. The sequence goes on from JANXCP010000052.1 coordinate 10,599, forward strand.
CCACCTGCGTGCCGGCCAGTAGGTCGTGGAGTGTCTTGCAATCCCTGCGGAAGAAGGCCAACCCCCAACCCGCACCAAGGGTTGCTAGGCTTACCAGGCAAGCCAAGGCCCGCCACCAGGCGCGGGCGTAGCCGATGGGCTGACGAAAGAGCTGATCCACCAGCCGCAGGCCCAACAGCCGCAGACCTGGAGTTCCGCCCCGGCGGGCCCAGCCGTGGATCCAGTAGTACCAAGCGTAGGCCACCCACAGGGCCCCACACCCGCCGGCGACAAAGGCTTCGGTGGTGGGACCGGGGGGAAGGATCTCAGGGCGTAAAAGCCAACGCTCAGCGGCCAGCATGGTCAGCAAGGGCAAAAAGGGGATGAAGGAGCCAGCGGAAAACAGGAGCGCATCCAGTCCCGCCGCTGCCAGGCGGTGAAAAGGCCCTGCCGGCGTGGCCGGTACCAAGCCTACCGTGTAATCCCAGGTGGCCTCCGGTGCCACCGGGCGTTTGGAACCCGAGCTGGCAGCGTTGCCCGGACCCGCCACCTGACCCTTTAGGGACCCAAAGCGCACGTGATCGCCAGCCTTGACCCGCTGCGGCTCCACCACTCGCTGGCCATTGAGGAAGGTGCCATTGGACGAGCCCAAATCCTCCAACAGCCACCCCCCTTCATCCCACACGAAGGCGGCGTGGAGCCGGGAGACGGTATCCTCCCGTAGACGGACATCGCAAGAGCGACTGCGCCCCACCACCACGCGCGGCGGTTGCAAGGGAAACTCCGCGTCTCCAACGCGCAAGGACCAGCTCATGGAGTCAGAATGGGGAGATCCCGCCGCGGTCATGATGGATGAGCCAGAGCCCTGAGTACGCTCGCAGCAGGCGGAAGCGGGAACGGTAGAGCTTTTCCAAATGCTCGGTGTCACCGCGGTAAAGCGCGTCCTCAATCAACCAGGTAAAGCGTCGGTCCAGCTCTGCCGCCCGCTGGAGGGTTTGGGTGGCCTGCTCCAGCAGTTCCGCCAGCCGCTCCGAGCTGCGCTTGGACAAGCGGTCAATTTCCCTTGCCTCCTCGTCAGCTTTCAGGCGGAGCGCGGCGGCCAGGGCGAAAAGCTTGGATCGTTCGCCGGCGAGGGTCCCTTGCACCACCGCGCCGCTGCCCAGGGCCAGACATGCCTCCACTTCCCAGGGCTCAAGGCGCAGGGCTACCACTTCCCGGGCTTGCACCAGCTCGGCGGGGGGCCGGTCCTTCCCCGCCAGTTCCAGCGCAAACATGATCTTGTTCACGTATTCATGGAGCAGCGGATCGCCGGCGGACGGGGTAGATTCGGCGGGGGTTGACGGGGTTACGGGGACCGGCGCGCCCAGCTCTTCCGCCTCCTGGAGGGTGGGAGTCGGTTTGGGAGCCGCACCCTGCTGGGCATCAAACTGCTCCAGCACCGTGGTCAAGCTCTGACGAAGGGCCTGGATATCCTCCGTGCGCAGGTTGTCCTCCCGTCGCGCTTGCTCAAAGCGTTGGCGGGTGCGGGAAAAGGTTTCAATGGCCTCCCGCTGTTCGGCGGTCAACAGGTCTGGATTACGCTCCAACTGGCGGGCCAGCTCCATGACCCGGTTCGTGTCGTCCAAAATCAGCGCCTCCTCTTCTTCCCACAGGGTGCGGAAGCGGTTCTTGATGGCCACGGTGCTTTCCATGAGGGCGGGAAGCAGCTGGGGGTGCAGCAGGGAGGGGCCAAGGCGCCTTTTGAGGTTGCGGAATCGGTCCAACCCACCGCTGGCCATGAGCTCGCTAAAGGTGCGCTTGGCCATGATGTCCGACCGCAGTTCCAAGATCGCCTCCAGCAAAATTTCCACCTCCCGTTGCGGGATCTGCGGCAGTGGGCGACCGGCAAGGAGCGGTTTGGTCAGCCGCTCCAGTTCGTGGCGTTCGCGGGACAAGAACCCCCCTTCCGCCCGGGGAATCTCCGCTAGGCGCGTGAAGAGCACGTCAAGCTTGTCCAACACATCCGCGTCCAGCTCTGGAGCATCCAAATAAAACTTGATCACTGCCAAGAGGACCTTTTCATCTCGGGTGGAAAGGCGGTCAAAAAACCGCCGCAAAAGCGATGGCGAGATCCGTTGGTCGGCAGCCCGCAGGCGCTCGTCGGAAAGCTCCGCGTGGAGCTCAACTTTGTCCATGAGCCGCTGCACCTGGGCGGTGTCGGGGTTGTTGAGGTTGTCCGCCACCTCTTTGAGGCGCTCAAAGGTTTCGCGGAAATCAACCTCGGGGGGTGGTGGGTCATGCGCCAGGTGCTTTGCCAGGCCCTGGAGGAGCTGGTAAAAGGTCCACTGGGCGCGGCACCGGTCAGCTAGCTTGATGTAGCGTTGATTCAGCTCGGCAAAGGTCGCTGTGCTCACGCCAATTCGTCCTAAAACAAAAGATTATAGGCTAAGCAGTTTTCGTGCAAGTCTGCACCGGATGGACCAGGCAACGATGGAGTACCGGGATTTGGGCCGTGGGCGTCGGCGCAGGGCGAATAAAATGCCGCCGCAGGAGGGGCGTATGCTCAAGAGCAAAGTGATCACCGCCTCGCAACTGGGTCAGGTGATCCAGCGTTTGGCCCAGGACCTAAACCGGGACCTGGTGGACAAAGACCCGGTCTTTGTCGGGGTGTTGAAAGGCTCGGTGTACTTTTTTACCGCTCTCACCCAGCTCCTTTCCCGCAGCGTGGTGGTGGACTTTATCCAGGTGTCCTCCTACGGGGCTTCTACCAGCTCCTCCGGCACGGTCACCTTGGTGAAAGACCTCACCGTGGACATCGCCGGAAAAGACGTGTACGTGGTGGAGGATATCGTAGACACGGGCCTCACCTTGGTGGATGTGCTAGCCCTCATTGCCGCCCGTCACCCGCGCTCGCTGAAGGTGGTGGCCCTGCTGTCCAAACCTTCGCGACGGCAAAAAGAAGTTCCCTTGGACTTTGTTGGTTTGGAAATTCCCGACGTGTTCGTGGTGGGCTTTGGCCTTGACTTTGCTGAGCAGTTCCGTAACCTTCCGGAGATTTGGGAATTCTCACCGCAGGGAGAAGGGGGACATGAAGCCAGACTGGAAGATCATCGCCACAAATGAAGCTCCGCAAGCCATTGGCCCCTACAGCCAAGCCGTGCAGGTCGGCAGCCTGCTTTTTGTCTCGGGGCAAATTCCGCTGACCCCGGATGGCGGTTCCATGCCTGCCGATTTTGCCGCCCAGGCCAGACAGGCCTTGGCAAATCTGGCCGCGGTGGTGCGGGCTGCCGGTGGTGAGCTCACGGCCGTGGCCAAGGTCAACGTGTACTTGGTGGACCTGGGCCATTTCCAGGTATTTAACGACATCTACGCGCAATTCTTTGGCGACCATCGGCCGGCTCGGGCGGTGGTGCAAGTGGCGGCACTGCCGCGCGGGGCGCAGGTGGAGGTGGAGGCGGTGGCCGTATTATGAGCGTAAATTGGTCTTCCCTTCGTGTGCTCATCCGTGGGGCGGGTGAGTTGGGCAGTGCGGTAGCCGTCCATTTGGCGCGCCAGGGTTTGGAACGCATCCTCTTGGTGGAGCTACCGTTTCCCAAGGCGGTGCGGCGCAATGTTTGCTTTTCCGAAGCGGTGTTTGAGCACGCCAAGACGGTGGATGGAGTTACCGCCCGGCTGGTGATGGACCTCCGGGAGGTGGAGGCGGTGAACCTGCGCGGCGATCTGGCCCTCACCACGTACCCCTTGGAGGCAGCCATTCAGGCTTTTGCTCCGGACGTTTTCGTGGAAGCGGCGATGCTCCGGCACAATTGGGGGCTTTCCCCGGCTTTGGCCCCGCTGGTCATTGCCCTGGGGCCAGGCTACCAAGCCGGACGCGACTGCCACGTGGTGGTAGAGACGGTGCGGGGGCCAAAGCTGGGCAGGATCTTGCAAGACGGTGAGGAGCTGGAGCCGGAACCGCCCGCGGCCATTATGGGCTTTAGCCAGGAACGGGTGATCAAGGCGCAGTACCGCGGCATCTTCCATACCCAGCACAGGATTGGGGATCGCGTCCAACAGGGTGAGAAGATTGGCTTCATTTCCCTCCTGGTGCTGCGGGAGGATTTGTACCGCGGCGTACCGGTGGACGACGATTTTCCCATCGTCGCGAGAATTTCCGGGGTGATCCGGGGACTGTTACGGGACAGCGTGCCGGTGGAGGTGGGGGACAAAATCGGCGATATTGACCCCCGCGGTGTCACGGAAGACCTCGAGCACATCTCCGACAAGGCAAGACGCGTGGCGGAGGGGGTCCTGGAGGCCATTGTGATGCATTGTGCAGCTCTGCGCCCGTTGGCTCAGACGGGTCCGGCGTAGCTATGGCCCAGCGTCCTGAACAGGTGGTTGTGGCCTTAGGGGGTGGCGGGATGCGGGGGGTGGCGCATTTGGGAGTGCTGCAGGTGTTGGCGGAACGAGGGGTGCGCATCCTGGGGGTGGCGGGGACCTCCTCAGGAGCCCTCTTGGGTGCGTTGTGGCTGACCTGTGGCGGGGAATCGGTGGCGCGGGTGCGGGAATTTGTTGCCTCCGGCCGGGCGCGGCGGATGCCCGACTTCCACCAGCTGGGCCAGGGCAATGTGTGGCAACGCCTCTGCCTTTGGGCGCAGCTG
>JANXCP010000053.1 GCA_025060245.1 Thermoanaerobaculum sp.
AGGCCCAGGAGCTGGCGGTGGTGGAACCGCTGTGGTTGGCCAGGCTGGAAAACCTTTGGCCAGCGCCCCTGACGGTGGTCTTTCCAGCGCGCCGGCCACTCCCCGGCAGCGGCAACACCGTGGCGCTGCGGGTTCCAGCCCTCCACCTCCTCCGGCGCCTATTGGTTCAGGTGGGCCCACTCACGGCCACCTCCGCCAACCGCTCGGGGGAGCCTCCTGCCCAACGACCCGAGGAGCTCAGGGAGCTGGTCCCGGGTTTGGACCTGCTGTTGGATGGTGGCACCACCACTGGCGGTCTTCCTTCCACGCTGGTGGACGCCACCACCACCCCCCCTCGCTTGCTCCGCCAGGGGGCCTTTCCCCCGCCAGCGGACTGGTTCACCTAGGTGCTCTGCTGTTTGACTCCTGCACAAGGGCTGTGGAAAGCCCTGTGGAAATTCTTGCGGAAAAGCGCCCAACCTCTTGCGGTGTGCCCACTTCCAGGTAATCCGCGGTGGTTGGCAGACTTCCGTAACTTATTATATTACAGGCACTTATGCTAAGTAATCGATGCTGAACCACTTCAGGTGCGGGGAAGGGCAAAATTTTCCACAGAATGGCAAAAGCCGCCCCCGTAAGGAGGGGGCCGCCAGGTGGCGGCAGGGCCCCTTGGGGCTTCAGCCCCGTGGGAAGGGACACCTATGCCTCTTGCGACCGCGGAGGGGTAGGAGTGGACCCACCCGGTCCAGCCTAGATTCCACAGTTGTGGTGGAAAACCCTGTGGAAAAAGCTGTGGAGATTTCGCCCAAGAGCCTACCTGCAAACCACTTTGACGAACTGCACTCTCCTCAGTGCAGCTGCGTAAGTTACTGCCGCTTATGGATTTGCTTTAAGCCAAGGCATTCCTGGACCTTACTGGAGTCAGCCGGAGGAAATTTCCACAACTGTCGGAAACGGTAATACTCCTTGGGATAGGACTGGCGCCTATGGTAGGGTTTGCCCTCGGGAGGTGCCTGTGCGATTGCGGGTTTTTGCCGGCAAGAAACCCCGATTTGGCCGAAGGGTTTACCTTGCCGCCACCGCTGTGGTGGTAGGGGATGTGGAGCTGGCGGATGACGTGAACGTGTGGTACGGAGCGGTCCTGCGCGGGGACCTGAATCATGTGTTCGTGGGTGCGCGAAGCAATATCCAGGACCAGGTGGTGATCCACGTGGACACCGACGCCCCCACCTGGGTTGGGGAAGATGTGACCGTGGGGCACTCGGCCATCCTCCATGGCTGTCGCGTGGAACGGGGTGCTCTCGTGGGTATGCACGCCACGGTCCTCAACGGTGCTGTGGTGGGGGAGGAGGCGTTGGTGGCGGCGGGAGCCTTGGTTCCGCCGGGGATGCACGTTCCCCCGGGGATGCTGGCGGCGGGGGTTCCTGCCAAGGTGGTGCGGCCTCTCAAACCTGAGGAGCGGGAGCGCATACGGGCGGGCCTCGTCCACTACCTGGAATTGAAGAGCCGCTACCTGGCGGAGGAGGACCAGGAAAGGGAGCTGGAGTACCTGACCGATTGGGAGAAGCTGGTATGATCCAAAGACCCCGCGGCACCCGCGACATCCTCCCCCCGGAGTCGCGCCTGTGGCATGCGGTGGAGGCCACCGCTCATCGCGTATTCCAGGCCTTTGGCGCGGAGGAAATCCGCACTCCCACCTTTGAGCACACGGAGCTTTTTGTTCGCTCGGTGGGGGAAACCACGGATATCGTGCACAAGGAGATGTACACCTTTGCTGACCGCAAGGGGCGCTCCCTCACCCTGCGGCCGGAGGGCACGGCGGGGGTGGCGCGGGCCTTTTTGGAAAACGCCCTGCAAGATCGGCCGTTGCCCCTGCGCCTGTACTACATGGGCCCCATGTTCCGCTACGAGCGCATGCAGAAAGGTCGCTTCCGCGAATTTCGGCAGATTGGCTTGGAAATCCTGGGTGCTGCCTCGCCTTTGGCCGATGCGGAGTGCCTGCTGGTGCTTTTTGAGTTCTTCCAGGCGTTAGGCTTTCAGGACCTGGTGGTCCACCTCAACAACCTGGGTGATCCCCCGGACCGCGCTGCCCTGGGTCACTGCCTGCGGGAGTTCTTTACCCCGCATGCTGCCCAGCTGTGCAGCGACTGCCAGCGCCGGCTGGAGGAGAATCCGTTGCGCGTTTTGGATTGCAAGGTCCCCTCCTGCCAAGAGCTGGCGCACCGGGCACCCACGGTGGAGGCTGTGGCGGGAGAGGCCTCCAAGGCCCACGTGGCGGAGGTGGAGGAGCTCCTCCGCCGGCTGGACATCCCGTACCAGCGCAACCCCAGGCTGGTGCGGGGTTTGGATTACTACGTGCGAACCGTGTTTGAGGTGGTGGCCCCGCAGTGGGGGCCCTCCACGGTGATCTGCGGCGGTGGGAGGTACGACCGGCTGCTGGCGGACCTGGGAGGGCCCGATCTGCCAGGGGTGGGCTTTGCGGTGGGCGAGGACCGGCTGGTGGAGATCTTGCCCGAGTCCTTCCGAAACGCAGTCTTTGGCGAGGCCCGGCTGCAACTGGTGCCCTTGGGGGGTGCCAGCGCTGCTGCCCTGGAGTTGGCGCGGAAGCTGGTGCGGCAAGGTGTTCCTGTGGACGTGGAAGTGGGGGGCCGCTCCCTGAAAGCGGCCCTCAAGCGGGCGGATAAGCTGCGGCGCCGCTGGGTGGCCATCTTGGGAGAGGAGGAGCTGGCGCAGCGGGTGGTGTCCTTGCGGGACTTGACAGAAGGAGCCCAGAGGTTGGTGCCGTGGGAGCAGCTGGCCCAAGCCCTGGCAGGGGGGCAGAATCGTGAACCAGCACGCCATCAGGGAACTGGCAGCCAGCATTGACCATACCTTGCTCCGGGCCGATGCCACACTAGGCCAGGTGCAGCGTCTGTGCCAGGAAGCACGGCAGTGGGGCTTTTGCGCCGTGTGCGTCAACCCGCTGTGGGTGAAGGTGGCGGTCCAGGCCTTGGCGGGAAGCCCGGTGAAGGTGGCCACCGTCGTGGGGTTTCCTTTGGGGGCCACCACAGCGCGGGTGAAGCTAGTTGAGGCCCAGGAGGCTTTGGCAGCGGGGGCAGCGGAGCTGGACGTGGTGGTGTCCCTCGGACGCCTCAAGGGGGGCGAGGAAACGGCCTTCGTGCAGGAGCTGGCAGAGGTGGTGGAGCTGGCCACGGGTTGGGGGGCCACGGTAAAGGCCATCCTGGAAACCTGCCTCTTGAGCGAGGAAGAAAAAACCCGCGCTGCCCAGTGGGCGGTGGCAGCGGGGGTGCACTTTCTCAAAACCTCCACGGGTTTTGGCAGCGGTGGCGCCACGGTGGAGGATGTGGCCCTGCTGCGCAAGCTGGCCCCCCCCTCCGTGGGCATTAAAGCCTCCGGTGGCATCCGTACCCTTGCCCAGGCCCGGGCGATGCTGGCGGCGGGAGCCTCCCGTCTGGGCACCTCCGCCAGCGTGGCCATTATGGAAGAAGCCGTGAGCTGGTACGGTTCCTGAAAGCCCGGCCATTTCTCGCGTCAGCTCCGGTGGAGCTTTGGCGCGCCGCTGGGCAGGAGCGAGGCTCACCTGTCCTCCGGCCCTTGGGGTCTCCCCGGGCCCAGGAGCCCTAGCCGTTTACCCCGAGGTGTGGCGGTCAGCGGGGGCGCTGGCCTGGGGAGGCAAGGCGTCGGCGGCCGGTGAAGACCTGGGGAGGTCCGTTTTTAGGGGAAAAGGAGGTCGTGGCCAAAGGCTTTCGGGAAGGAGTTGGTGTTCCTTTGGAATCTAGCTGGCCATGGGTCTGAAGCCCCTGGGACTTTCCCCGCCTCGGAGTACATCGTGGATTCTTACGCCCAGAATGATTACAGCGAATGGGTAGGAAGCCTCATCCGGCCTTGCCGCGGCGCGGTGTGGCGCGAGGGCATTCAAGACGGGTGGACGAGGGTGGTGGAAGGCCGGGGTTGCCATTCCAATGCCAGGTCCGTCAACTGCTACGACAGGAGGTGCGGGGATCCGGAGCTTCCTTTTGGAGCATGTCCCTCAGCGCTTCGGGTCGGGGCCGTGGTGCCGTGCCCGTGTCCTGTGGCCTTCGGTTTTGCAAGATGTCCGACTGCCGGGCCCAGACCCAGGCTTGGGAGTGCCGAAACGCTTTGCAGCCGCGGCCTGCTGACCCTCCTGGGGTTGGATTTCCTTCGTGAACAGGTGGCCCACGGGTGAGCAAGCGAAGGGCAAAACATTGCGCCGCCCTTTGCCGAAATGGTCACGGCCCGCGTTCTCAGCTTTTTCGGCCGTGTGGGTGGGTACGGGTCCGGTTCGGCCAGCCCCTTCCCCGAGCTGGAAATCTATGTGGGCGGACAAAAAGCGCAGGTCCTGAGGGTAAAACCGCTCCCTGGCCCGCCAGCAAAAAAAACCGGTTGCCGCCTTGCCACTTCCCCTTTGCCGGAGCCTGCTGCACGCCCCGCTGAATCGCGGCGAGGCCCTTTGGTGGTGCTGGTGGACGGGTTGTCCGGGCTGCGCAACAAAGCCGTGCAGATCCTGCGCCTGCGGGAGGGGGCGGGTTTGCTTTTTTGGTTGGGACCTGTGGCTGTGGCCGTTGCCAGCGACCGCAACCTTTGCCTGGGTGAGGCAACTCATCTATCCGAGCTTTTCCGTTTACTTGGGGAACCGGAGCGCTTGGTTCCGGTCCATTGGCAGCTGCGGCTGCCCCGCGCGGCATGGGGTTATGGCTTTGGCTGGGGAGGAGGCCTGTCGGTGGTGGTGGAGGAGGACCAAACCGGCGCCCGGGGCCGGCCGTGGCCGAGCTGCTGCCTGCCGGGAAGCTTTGAGCGCCTTGAGCGAGCCGCGGTTGGATCAGGACCGCAGGGGAGATGCGGGCTAACCTCTTGAGAGCCTCAAAAAAGGCAACGTGTGCCGCCTTGGGAAGCTGCTCCCGCCGGCGGTGGGCGGGTCCCAATGGGAACGCCCCCGGGGCAGTGCCAGCAAAAAGGGCAAGGACTCCGGCAGCTTCGGTTCGGGCTGCTGGCCTTTGGGCGTTATCCCCGGGGTTTATGCTGGCGGGGTGAAGACGGTGGAGGTGCGGGTGTTGGCCTTCCATAAGCCGCGAGGGGTGGTGGTGTCGCGCCGTTCCCAGGGCGGGGAACCGACCCTTTTTGCCCTCTTGCCGGAACCGTTCCGCCACTGGTATGCCGTGGGCAGGCTGGACAAAGATTCGCAAGGGCTCATCTTGCTGTGCAACCAGGCTCCGGTAGCGCAGCACCTCATGGACCCGGGGGTGCTGGCCAAGCGCTACCTGGTCACGGTGCGGGGCCTGCCCGCGGGGGAGATGCTGGAACGGCTGCGCCAGGGTGGCATTCCCCTGGGTCCACGGCAAACCCGCCCCATGGAAGTGCGAAGGCTGGGAAAGGCGCCGCGCGGCGGCACCCGCCTAGAGGTGGTACTCCACGAGGGGATGAACCGGCAAATTCGCCGCCTTTTCTTTGCCTTTGGCCACCGTGTGCGGCGTTTGGTACGAGTGGCGGTGGGGACGGTCAACCTGGGGGACTTACCCCCCGGCGGGTGGCGGGAGCTTTCGCCTGGGGAAGTGGAGGAGCTGTTGGCCGCCGCAGGGTGGATTGGGTGCTCGCGGCGTTCCCGGCGGGGTGTTCGGCCCAAACAAAGGGGTCCATGAAGGTCATTTCGGGTGGGCAAACGGGAGTGGATCGCGCCGCCTTGGACGTGGCGCTGCGCCTGGGGTGGCCCTGCGGTGGGTTTTGTCCGCGGGGCAGGAGGGCGGAAGACGGCCCCATTCCGGCCGCCTATCCCCTGGTGGAGCTGGGAAGCCCAAGCTATGCCCACCGGACCCGGGCCAACGTGGAGGCGGCGGATGCCACCCTCATCCTGTCCCCCCTCCCCCTGCGGGGCGGTACCCTCCTCACCTTACGCTGGTGCCGCGCTCTTAGAAAAGCACACTTGGTGGTGGACCCTTGGGAGGAGCAGGCCGAGGAAGCGGTGGTGGCATGGCTGAAGCAAACTCATCCTGCCGTACTCAACGTGGCGGGCCCGCGGGAAAGCCAGTGTCCCGGCATTTACCGGCAAAGTTGCCGCCTCCTGGAAGCCTGCTTTCGCCGCGTTAGGCTGGGCCTTGGGTCGCAGGCGGGTTAAAGGGCTGCGCCCCTTCCCGCCAGCCGGCGGAGGAGCTGGGCTACCAGCTGGGTGCGCTGCCCGAGGGAGCGCAGGTCCACAAACTCCTCCTCCGTGTGCATGCCACCCCCCACAGGACCCAAACCGTCCACTACCGGCAAATCGGGGCGCTGAAAGAAGTTGGGCAAGGAAATACCGCCACGGCACGTTTCCACTTCCAGCGGCAAAGAAAGGGAGGTGGCTACTTGCTGCGCCAACTCCGCCAGCCAGGAGCCGGCTGCCGCCTCCACCGGCGCCACCCACTGTCCAAAAGCCAAGACCACCTCCACCTCCCGTTGCCGGGCTACGGTTCGGGCCAGCTCCTCTAACTGAACCGCCAGGGCTTTCCCCTCTTCCTCCCGGGCAAAGCGAAACTCCCCCACCACCACCGCCGTGTCCGGCACCACGTTGCGCCGGTCTGAGGCGGTGAGGAGCTGGGCCTGGCTTCCAAGCTGGGTGACAAACTCCCGATCCCCTGCCACCAGGCGGCAGCAGTTTACGGTACGCGAACCGGCACTCAAAGCTTCGGCAGCCGCCACAAACTGGCAGGCGGCCAGGAGGGCGGACCGCCCTTGGTGGAAGGCCAACCCCGCGTGGGCCGCGAGGCCACGGAAGGTGAGGGTGAACTCTCCCAGACCTTTCCGCCCCAGGACCAGGGTTTCCCGCTCGCCTTGGCGCTCCCCTGGCTCCATCACCAAGGCCAACTCCGCCAGAGCTCCCCAGTGGGTCATGGCGGCGCGGCTCACGGCAGCCGAGGCTTCTTCGTCCGGCACTACCACCACCAACAGGTTGGCCGGCGGGGCAAGCCCCTGGCGTTGGAGCAGCCCCAGGGCACCCAACAACGCCACCAACCCGCCTTTCATGTCCACCGCTCCCGAGCCGTAGAGTTGGCCGTCCTGGCAAAGGACCGGGCGAGCGGGCAACACCGTGTCCAGGTGACCCACCACCAGAACGTAGGGGGGCTGTGCCCCGGGGCTTTCGGCCACCAGCAGCGGTTTGCCCTCCTGGGCTTCCACCTGGACTGTCAAACCCACCTCCTGCAAAGCGGCGGCGTAGGCCCTGGCCATGGCCCACAGTCCTGGCACATCCGAGCTAGCGGAGGAAATTAAGCAGAAGCGCTCCAGTTCCTGTTGGACCTCCAACTCAACACCGTTTCCCGATTCCCTCATGGGTTGGTTTCCACTTCAACCTCGCTCGGTTCAACCAACTGGCGCCTTTCCAGGTCAAAGCGATCGCCCGCAGCCAAAACGTGAAGGGTGAGGTGGTCCGCCGAAAAAAGGCTCCCCCCCGCAGGCGCCGGAACCCGGCGGGGTTTTCTGCCGTGGGCGTCCAACACCAGCACGCAGCCGTCGCCCAGCACCTGGAAGGTCCCATCGGGCTTCACCCACACCGCCGTGTCCTCATCAATGCCCACGCCCAAAAGCTCCGGGTGCTCCAAGACCACCGTTACCAGGCGGTTGAAGCGCCGGCGGGCGACAAAGTGTTGGTCCACGATGACCCCGGTAAAAAACCCAAGACCCGGCCAGAGCTCTACCGCTCCCGGGCGGATGACGTCAAAGTTTCCTTCTCCGGTGATCATCAAGGGGCTCATACAGGCGGTGCCGGCGGAGGTCCCGCCAAGGACCGCACCCCGATGGTAGGCCTGCCGGATGGCTGCCAGGAGGGGGCTGTCCTTGAGGGCGCGCAGGATGCGGGTTTGGTCGCCCCCAGAAAAGAAGATCCCCCCAGCCCGTTCCACCAACGCCACGTAGTCTTTACGGAGCGCGTCCGCGGGAGTTTTCACGTTCAAGAGCTTCACCTGTTGGCACCCGTACTCCTTGCTGAAGCTCTTGTGGAGGGAGCTGATGTAATCGGGGTCCTCAGATGCCGTAGGCAGCAGCAGGATGAGCGCCTGCGGCCCTCCCGCCAGCTCCACGAACTTGTGCATGGCCGTGGCGGGGCGCTCCCCTCCACCGATGAGGATGAGGTGGCCCAGGGGTCTTTCCTGGGCCCAACCGGCGAGGGCGCCAAAGGCCAGCAAGACACCCGAAAGGGTTCTGACCATAAGACCTCCCCCAGGGAAGGGGGGTGGCCGGAGCCACCCCCCTGGTGTTCCTAGAACTCCAAACGCACGCTGGCCCGCACCTCCCGCGGACGTTCAATGCGGGTGGGTTGGCCGTAGGTGGCCGAGGGGGTCCAGCGGCGGTTGGAGATGCGGTAGTCACCCCAGCGGGAGGAGACGCGCAGGACGGTGTCCTCGTTGGTGATGTTGAACCCTTCCAGGGCTACCGTCAGTTTGGTACCCGCCAGCTTCCCCGTCCACGCCAAGCGAAGGTCAAACAGCTTGCGATCGGGCAGCTGCTGCGAGCCCCGCGGGGTGAGCCAAATGTAGTTCCCCGTGGTGGCGTTGTACCGCAGCCCGCGCACCCGCACGTAAGGGGTCCAGTACCAGCCGGAAAGGTAGGTGGCGTAGCCGGACAGGGTGAGGTTGAAGGGCAGGTCCACGGAGGCGGAAAGCTTGTACTCCCACTCGCTGAAGCGATCCAGCTTACCTTCCGCGTTGATGAAACCGTTGCGGTCCTCAAACTCGTACTCGTAGGAGTTGTTCTTCATGGAGTTGCCCTCAAGATCCGTCCACACCACCGAGGCGCGGGCCCAAAAGCCGCCGCTGTAGCGCTTGTCCAGGCGCAGCATGACGGATTCGTAGTTCCGGTACGCCCCGTCCACGGTTTGCAGGACAAAAACGGGCGGTGACAGCAAGTTCCAGAATTGCAGGTCCCGGCCCGTGAGGGGATTATTGGGGGCGGTGAGCAGCTGGTAGTCTTCGTTCACGTTGACCATAGCGATGATCTTGCGGAACTTGCGGTTGATATAGTCCACCCCCAGGGCCATTTTGCCCGTCAACTGGCGCTCTAGGGAGACCACTGCTTCGTCGGCGTAGGGGTGTTCCAAGTCGCCCATCCGGGCCAGCTTCACCGCCGGTGTGGTGCAGTCCGTGTAGCCGCGGGTGCGGCGATCCCAGTAGCAATCCTGGTTAGGGATCACCCCGTTGCCCGAGGCTTCGCGATCAAAGAGGTAACCGAACATCTTTTCGTGGTAGCGGCCCCAGTGCAGTTTCACCGCCGTACGGCCATCATCAAAGGGATCCCAAACGATGCCAATACGCGGATCCAGGTAGCTCTCGTCGTACACCTTGCTCCGCCCGTGCCCCTTTTGCCAGCCACCCTGGTAGTTGCCCCAGCGCAGGCCGGCGTTGACGGTGAAGTTGCGGAATTTCAGAGAGTCCTGGGCAAAGAGGGCAAGGCCAGAGAACTTGGGCCGAGAGTTGTACTCCCCGTAACCGCGGGTGATGAAGTAGGCGCCACAGGCCGGGTTGGCGCGGTAGGCGTCCCAGGAGGCGCAGAGGGAGGAGTCGTCGTAGTAGGTGAACCCACCGTTACGACGCCAAACGTCGGAAGAACGCCCCCGTTCCAGGTGAAAACCCACCTTGACCGTATGCGCGTCCTCGGTTCCAAACAGCCCTGCCCGATACCACGTGTAGGCACCGTCCAGGTTCACCAGGCTGCGGTGGTTGAACTGGTGAATTTCCTGGTTTTGCCAGGCGATGCCGGTGTTGCCGTAGTCCACGCGGCCGGGGAGGTTCAGGCCGCGGTAGGGCAGGTAGTCATCCCGGCCGTCGTAGCCGGTGAGTTTCAGGTTGAGGAAGGAGTTGGCGGAGGGCATGGCTTCCCAGTGGGCGGCGAAGCTCACCTCGGGAGCTTCCTGTTTGGAGGAGGCCTCAGGCAGGGTGTAGCGCCCCACCCCTCGCCGCTCGTGGTCCACGCGGTCGTAGGCACTCATGACCATGAAGCGTTGGTTGGGGTTGGGCGCCCAGGTGATCTTGCCCAGGAAGCGGGGTATGGTGCGCTCCGAGTTACTGACGGCGCCGTATGGGGTGGTGATCTCGTTCCAGTAGTTGGCGGAAGCAAAAAACCACACCTTGTCCCGTTGAATGGGACCGCCAAGGGAAAGGGCCAGCTCGGTAAAGCGAAACTCGTCGTTTGGGGTGGTGGGATCGTTATCCGACACCCAATCCTTGGGGCCGTAGATCAACTCCAAATCACCGGAAAAGGTGTTCCCGCCGGAACGGGTGACGCCGTTGATGATGCCGCCGGTGTATCCGCCAAACTCTGCTGGCGCCCCAGGGCCAGAAATTTGAATTTCCTGCATCCATTGGATGGCCGGGAGGACCCAGTGTTGTCCACCGGCAGTATCGGCCACGTTGACGCCGTCCAGGTTAAAGGCATTTTGCCGCGACTCGGTGCCGCCGTAGGCCAGGACCGCGCTCCCCGAACCGGCCATGTAATCCATGTTCACCCCCGGCGCGGCCTTGACGATGGCGTAGTAGTTGCGGGTCACCGGCTGTTGGGTGATGAAGCCGAGGTCAAAGCTGGCGCCGAGGTCGTTGGCGGCCACGTTGACCAGGGGTGCTTCGGCCACCACTGTGACCTCTTCCGCCGTCGCTTGCAGCTCCAAGGTGAGGTCCAAGCGGGTGGTTTGTCCTAAGTTCACCTTGACCCCTTCCATTTGGAGGGGGCGAAAACCTGTCAGCTCGGCTTGCAAGAGATAAAGACCTGGTGGCAGGGCGGGGAAGCGGAACTGGCCGCGTGGATCGGTAACCGTCCGCAGTTGGCCTTGGACCAAAGCGGGGGAGCTGACGGTGACCAGAGCTCCTGGAAGGACGCCGCCCTCGGGGTCCTTGAGCACCCCCTCCAGGGTGCCCGTAATGGGCCCCTGGCCGAGAGCCGCGGAGGCCCAGCTCAGGGTGCCCAGAATGGCCAGGAAAACCAAGAACCTTTGTTTCATGGTGTGCTCCTCCTTTCCCCATCAACGGTGGGGTGCGTGTGCCACGAGAGCCAAGTTTTCCTTGGAGCGGTCATGGATGCTGCTCCCGGCTTCTGACAAAGCCCACCAGCGCCTGTCCGGCCCGACGCACGTGCTCTTCCATGGCTCGGCAGGCCACCTCCGGCTCGCGCTGTTGGAGCGCGGCCACGATGGCCCGGTGCTCCTGGCTGTCGGTGAGTGCTCGGCCGGGAAGGGAGCTTTCCGCCACCTGTGGGTAGTTGCTCCACAGCATGGTGGGATAGGCAGTCCAAAATTGCTCCACCAAGCGGATGAGGTAGCTGCGCCTGGAACCCGCTGCCACCCCCAGGTGAAACTGGCGGTTGAGCTCGCGGTAGCGAGGGAGGGTGTCGGGCGTATCACAGGCCTCCATTGCCTGGCAGAGTTGCTGCAAACGGGCAACCTCCTCCTCCGTCACGTGGAGGGCGGCAAAACGGGCAGCGAGACCCTCCACGAAGGCACGAACGGCGTAAAGATCCTCCAGTTCCTGGGACGACAGTTGTACCACTCGAATACCGCGATAGGGCAGGTGCTCCACCAGCCCCTGCGCCGCTAGCAACTTGAGGGCTTCCCGCACTGGGATGGCGGAGACACCTAGCTCTCGTGCCAGGTGGTCCTGACGGAGCCAGGAGCCGGCAGGCACCTGGCCGTTGAGGATGCGTTGGCGCAAGAGGTCGGCCACTTGCTGGGAAAGCTGCAAGCGCTGGACTTTTTGATCGTGCTCAGCCATCGGATATTATATATAATTTCGTGTTAAGCTTTTGTCAAGGGGAGCGTCCAGCTGCGGTCCCCAGGAGGAACCTGCTCCTGGGAAATGCTTAGGGATCATGCGCTAGGGCTTTATGGTGGCGCTCGTGGCGCCACGATCAAAGTTTTCTGGGCCCAAGCTGGGGCACCTTAGGGCGCAGGGGCCGAGGCCGGCCGAGGAATGCCTTTGCCAATCGCCACAAGCCTAGAGGGAAAGGAAGAAGGGGGGCTAGGACCAACCGATGGCTACGGCGATGGCGAGAAACGCCAGGGAAAAAACCACAAACACCACCTGCAGCGGCCAGAGCCAGCGAAACCAGCGAACAAAGGGCACACCGGCCAGCTCCAGGGTCGCAACGGTGACGCCGGAGGTGGGAACGATCATGTTGGTGAACCCATCGCCAAACTGGTAGGCCAGTACAGCCACCTGACGGGTGATTCCGGAAAGGTCCGCCAAGGGAGCCATAAGGGGCATGGTGAGGGCAGCCTTAGTGGAGCCCGAGGGGATGGCAATGTTGAGGAGAAACTGCACCCCGTACATGGCCCAGGCTGCCACCACAGGTGACAAAGAGCGGGTAAGCTGAGCCCCAGCGTAAAGCAGGGTGTCCAGGATGCGACTGTCCTCCAGGAGCACCAGGATACCCCCGGCAAATCCCACCACCAGCGCGGCGCCGGCGATGTCCTTGGCGCCCTGGACAAAAGTTTGGGCCAGGCGGTTGGCGGAAAAACCGGCCAGAAACCCGGCTGCCAGGCCCATGGCGAAGAACAGGGCCCCCAACTCCACGATGAACCACCCCTTGGCAATTGCCCCCCAGACCGTGAGGACGATGGTGGCCAGCAACACGACCAAAACCGCGGTCTGCCGAGCGGTCAAGCTGGGTTGCTGGGCAATCTTGTTGCGCCACTCCTCTTTTTTCGCCAGGTCTAGGTCGTAGGTGAGGCTCTTGGTGGGGTCTTTACGGATGCGTGCGGCGTAGACCATCACCCAGGCAATGGTCAAACTGGTGGCGAGAAAGAACACCAGCAAACGGAAGCCCATTCCTGAAAGAAGCGGCAAGCCGGCGATGCTTTGCGCAATTTGCAAGGTAAATGGGTTGACAAAGGCAGCGGCAAAGCCCACTCCCGCGGCGAGGAAGGAAAGACACAGTCCCACAATGGAGTCGTAACCCAAGGCCAAACTCAGGGGCACGAAGATGAGCACGAAGGGGATGGCCTCCTCGCACATGCCGAAGGCGGCGCCGAACAGGGCAAAAAGGGTCATGACCACGGGAATGACCAAGTACTCTCGGTGACGTAAAAGCTCCACCAAGCGCCCAACCCCCGCGGCGATGGCTTGGGTTTCGTTGACCACGGCAAAGGCGCCGCCGACCAAGAAGATGAACACGATGATCTGCCAGAGCTTGCCGAAACCCCGAATGGGAGCAGCAAACACTTGCCACCACTGGGGTTGGGCAGCCACGAAGCGGAAGGATGCAGGGTCCACCACTTCCCGCTGGCCTCCGTCCAGCGTCACCGTGGTGCGCTGGTACTGCCCACCGGGCACAACCCAGCTGGCAGCGGCCACCAACAGGCTTAAGGAAAAAACGATCACGAACACGTTTGGGGCTTTGGCCATAGCACCCCCTCAGCTCAGGGGGTATGGTAACCGAAAGCCCAATGCCACCCCGTGTGGGCCGCATTCAAGACCGTACGGGCTGTGGCAGATCGCCCTTTCCCATCTTAGGGGATGAAGACCGGTCGCATGACCTAAGGGAACGGCCTCATCCCAATCCGGAAGCGCCCTGGGGCCCGCGGACCTGAGCGGTAAGAAGCCTTCCTC
Organism: Thermoanaerobaculum sp.; assembly: GCA_025060245.1. Lineage (GTDB taxonomy): Bacteria > Acidobacteriota > Thermoanaerobaculia > Thermoanaerobaculales > Thermoanaerobaculaceae > Thermoanaerobaculum. The sequence continues at coordinate 13,554 of JANXCP010000053.1, forward strand.
GCGGCGGAGGCGTCGAGCAATCTCGGCCTCGGGTTCACCTGGCCTGGGGGCCAGAGGGCGCGAAGCGAAAGCTGCGTGGGACCTGGGTCATCCTCTTCCCTTATGGCGTCTTACGCCATGGTCGGGTTGAGATGAGGCTTGCCCTGAGGGAGAGCACCACACGGGAAGCCAATCTCGGGGATGTCAAACCGTGGAAGTGGTCCCCAAATGGGTGTCATCCCCTCCACCACGGGTCGCCGGTTGGCATTGGGCGCAAAGCCCTTACGGCTCTTGGATGCTATGCGAACCGCCGATGGCTGCGGTGGGAGGAACCCTGGGGAGCGGCACAGGGGAGGAAAGGCTATCGGCCTGCCGGGGGGGTTGCGGTGTGGCATACCACCGGGTAGAGGGAATTCCCGCCACAGGTGGGGTCGCAGAAAAAAAGCTGTGCCCGCGGGCGATCTTGGACCATGGAGCCAACGCAGGGACTCGAACCCTGGACCTGCTGATTACGAATCAGCTGCTCTACCGGCTGAGCTACGTTGGCCCGCCGCTGAGAATTGTAGCAGAGGTGGAAAGGCTCACGCAGGTGTGGGTGCCGGTCGCGGCAAAAGCTCAGGTGGTACGTGGGCCGTAGCTACGCCGGCTCGGCCAAGGGGCGGCAATGCTTCAGCCCTTGGCAGGCGGAAGGGCTCTACGTAGTATGGCGCTTTGTGAGCGCGCGGCTGCGGGAGGGAGTGGCCTTTGCCACCATTTGCCTGGTTTGGGGATCCACCTACTTGGCCATCAAGGTGGGCCTGGAAAGCTTTGAACCTTTGCCCTTTGCCGCCGTGCGTTATTGGGTTGCCGCTCCGCTGATGGGGTTGTGGGCGCGGGCCAACGGTGTTTCCTTGCGCTTTT
>JANXCP010000054.1 GCA_025060245.1 Thermoanaerobaculum sp.
AAACTTGGCATCCACGGGCACCAGGTACTGGCGCAGGAAGATCACCGCATCTACCACTTGCCCATCCTGAAAGCGGTACTGGGATTGCCAGAACTGTTCCGGCAGGAGCTGCGCCAGAAACGCCTCCAACTGCAGCTCCCCTAACTGGCCACGCAGTTTTGGCGCTTTGAGGATGTCTTGCAGCTCCTGGATCTCCTGCCCGAGGCGCTCCATTCGCGCCGCCATCTCAGCCACCTGACCCAACTGCCCCTTGAGCTCGCCGAAAACCCGCGTGGCGCCTTCAAACCGTTCCCCTACCTGGGCTTGGACTTGCGTCAGCTGTTGGTTGACGGCGGCAATTAACTCGGCCAGCTGGCGGGAAAGGGTTTGCCGGGCCGCCTCCAGCTCCTGTTGCTGGGCCTGCTGCACCCTTTGGCCAAACTCGCCCATGGCCAGGTGAAATCGCTCCACCGTTTGCCCCACTTGCGACAAGGCCGGGGCCAGGGCGTTTTGGTATGCCGAGGCAACCTCGGTGAGGACCCGTTGCAACTGCTCCTCCACTCTCCGTACAGCCCTTGCCTGCCAGCTCCAAGCCACCAGCACAAGCCCTACCAGGGCCGCCAGCGCCAGCCCAAGCCACCAGACTTCGCTCACCCCACCCTCCCCACAGGCGCGAAATCGCGGCCGGTGCGTCGCGGACGTGCGCCGGGGGCCAGTCCCAAGAGCCTCCCCACCTCCGCCTCCGCCCAAGCTGCCAGCTCCCGGCGGTCCGGGTGTGGGCCGAAACGCGCTTCCCCCACACGAATACCCACGCTCACCCGCCGGCACCCGCCTAACCGGGCCAAGTGGGGAATGAAGGACTCGCCCATGAACCAGCCCACCAAATGCCGATTTTCTTCGTTTAAAGGAATACCATCCAGGGACAGGTAGGTGATGCCCGCCGGCACCACCGGGGCGTTGGCGTCGACGGCGGCTTGGAACACCCCAGTACGGAAGGGTAGCAGGCCCGTACCATCGGTGGAGGTACCTTCGGGAAACGCGATCACCGTCGCACCCACCTTGAGTGCTTCCCGCACCTGGCCCACCCCTCGCACCCCCGCCCTCTTGTTCTCCCGGTTCAAAAAGATGGTCGCGCCGGAGGCGGCCAACTGGCCGAACAGTGGCCAACGGCGCATGTCGTGCCGGGCGACAAAAATACACGGGAACAGCGAACCCAAACTCACAATGTCCACGTAACCCTGGTGGTTGGCCACGACCAAAGATCCCGCCGGGGGAAGGCTTCCCTCCCAGCTCACCTGCACACCCAGGCAACGCGCCCCTAGCCGTGCCCACCGAGCAATGTAGGGGGCCGTTTTGCGCCAACGCCAAGGAAAGGGAGTGAGCACCGCATGCAAACCCGAGGCCACCACCAACCAAGAGCCCACGGCAAAGGTTTGCAGCCGGAGCAGGGCGCGGACGTAACGGGTCAGGCTCACGCGTAGGTTGTACCACAAAGGCCGGGTCCTTTTTGCTGCCTGTGCGGCACCACAGGCCCAGCCGGCGGAAAAATTCCTCACCCTAGCAAGGCCGAGCGGTTCGACTTGCCAGGGCGCCCGCGCCGCGGGTGATACCAGGACCAAAAGGCAATTCCCACCAGGGTCACCGCCGTCAAAGGCAAAACAAAAAAGCCCATCACCGCGCTGAAAGGCGCTAACAGGTCATGCTGCGCCGACTTCAGCCACAGGTAGGTGAGGTACAGCCCGTAGTAGGTCAAAAACAGCAAGCCCTCCCAACGCCCCATCAGCTCACCGGTTAAAAAAATGGGAAGACACGCCACCGCCACCGCCAGCATCACCGGCAAGTCAAAGTGCAAGGCTGCCGGCGACACGCGAAGCCCCTGACCACTTACGACCGAGGCCGGTCCCAGCACCGCCAGAAGGTTGAAGATGTTGCTCCCCACCGCATTGCCCACGGCAATGTCCCGTTCCCCTTTCACCGCTGCCAACAACGAGGTGGCAATTTCCGGAGACGAGGTACCCACGGCCACTACCGTCAGGCCGATCACCAACTCGCTAACGCCCAAGGTTCGCGCGAGGAAAATGGCACCCTCCACGAACCAGTTGGAACCCACCAGTAAGGCGCCAAGACCCCCGCCAACCAAGGCCAAGTTTCCCGCCCAGGAATAGACAGTGGCCTTGCCCACCTCCCCCCACTGCCCCTCCCCGGCCTCCTTTGGCGCATCCTGGCGGCCCAGCCTCACCGCAAAGGCGGTGTAAGCCACGATGCCCAGGCTCAAGATCCCCCCTTCCCACGGCCTGATGCGTCCATCCAAGGCCATGAAGAGCACCAGCACGGAGCACCCGATCATGATGGGGACATCCACCCGCACCAGTTGGCGGCGAACCTGAAGCGGTCGCAAGAGCGCCGAAGCACCCAAGATCAAGAGGATATTGGCGATATTGCTTCCCACCACGTTGCCCAGGGCCACATCCGCTCCCTGCTCGCCCAACAGGGCCGATCGCACCGTGACCGTGACCTCGGGCGAGCTGGTGCCAAAGGCCACCACCGTAAGCCCCACCACCAACGGCGAAATCCCCACCTGCAGAGCCAGCCGGGAAGCTCCCCGTACCAAGGCTTCCGCACCCACCACCAAAAGCCCCAAGCCCAATAGAAAAGCAACCCATCCCGTCACCATGCTCCCCCCAAAGTTGCCTCAGGCAACACAACCAATGGCTTGCCACCCCAATGGGCGGCACAGGACGATTTACCCTTTCACTACCCCCACCGGGCGCAGCTTGGCCACCGCTCGCGCCAATCCGGCCTCCTCCAGGGCTTCCACCACCAAGCTCACGTCCTTGTACGCTTCCGGCATTTCTTCCGCCAGGGTCTTCGGGGAGCGGGCCGCCACCACCACCCCCGCCTCCCCCATCTCCTTGACCAGGTTGCGCCTACCCGCGGCGCGGCGAGCAGCGGTGCGCGACAGCATGCGCCCCGCCCCATGGGCTGAGGACCCCCAGCATTCCGCCATGGCTTTCTCGGTCCCCACCAGCACGTAGGAGGCCCGCCCCATGTCGCCCGGGATGAGCACCGGTTGCCCCATTTCCCGGTACGGCGCGGGGGTTTCCGGGTGGCCGGCGGGAAAGGCTCGGGTAGCCCCTTTGCGGTGCACGATCACCTTGCGCTTCTTCCCCTCCACCAGGTGCTCCTCCACCTTGGCGATGTTGTGGGCCACGTCGTAGACCAGCCGAAAGCCCAAGGTCCGCCGGTCTCCGCCAAATACTCGGGCCACCGCCTTTTCCACCAAGGCCATGATCACCTGCCGGTTCGCCCAGGCAAAGTTGGCCGCCGCCCGCATGGCCCCCAAGTACCGCTCACCCTCCGGAGAGTTCACCGGTACCGACACCAGCTGCGGGTCCGGCAAGTCTATTCCGTACTTCTTCGCCCCCAGGCGCATGAGGTCCAAGAAGTCATCGCACACCTGGTAACCCAAGCCCCGGGAACCGCAGTGGATCATGAAGGTCACCTGGCCCAACCCGAGGCCGAAGGCCTCTGCCGCCTCGGGGTAGAACACCTCCTCCACCAACTGGATCTCACAAAAATGATTGCCCGAACCCAGCGTGCCCACCTGCGGGGCCCCTCGCTCCCGCGCTCGCGGTGACACGGCGTCCGGGTTAGCCCCGGGCAAGGCGCCCCCGGCTTCGGTGAAGGCCAAATCCTCTTCCTGCCCAAACCCCCGCTTCACCGCCCAGCGGGCTCCCTCCACCATCACTTCGTCCAGATCACGATCGTTGAGGGTGAAGATAGCCCCCTCGCTGCCTACCCCTGCGGGCACATCCCGCTGCAACTGGTGCACCAGCTGTTTCAGCTTCGGCTCCAAATCTTCCTTGGTCAGGTGGGTACAGATCAGGCGCACTCCGCAGTTGATGTCGTACCCCACACCACCCGGGGAGACAATCCCTTCCTTGAGGTCAAAAGCCGCCACCCCCCCAATGGGAAAACCGTACCCTTCGTGGACATCGGGCATGACCAGGGAAGCGCGCACGATCCCTGGAAGGTGGGCAACGTTACAGGCCTGTTGAACGGATTGGTCTTTCCTTATGGCCTCCACGAGGCTTTCGGTGGCAAAGATCCGCGCCGGAACTCGCATCCCACCCTTTGGTGCCACCTCCCACGTTGCTGGTCCCACCCGCTTCAACTCGCTCATGGCTCCAATATAGCGCGCCTGATGCCGCCTCCCACTGACGCCGTCTACCTTGAGCTCTGATGGGCGTGTCAAACCGGCCTTGAATCCAGGTCAAAGCGCCACCGCCGCCCGCACCAGAGAAACCACAGTTCAAAGGCCGGGGGTTTCGCCAGCCCCAGCGCCCCTTGGAGCGCCTGGGCGTAGCGCCGCCCCTGGCTCAGGTAGGCTTCCGCCCGCCGCTGGACAGCTTCGCCTTCCACTTGATCGGTTTTGAAATCCACTACCACCAAACCGCCGGGTTCCTCGTACAGCAGATCGGCCGCACCGCTGAAAAAACCCCAAGCCCGTGAGCCATCAGCCGCAGTGAAAAGGGGGATTTCTCGGCCCAACACCCGGTTCTTCAGCGCGCAAAAGAGGGGGAAAAGCTGGCCTTCCGCAAAGCGCTGCAGGATTTCCTGCGCTTTCTCTTTGGCCGCGGAACGAACTTCTGGGTCTCGAACACCCAACAGGTAGGAATGCAACAGTTGCCGTTGACGGTCCAACTCCGCCTCTGGAGCACGGCTGAAATCCCACCGCTGCAAGGCCCGGTGCACCACCGTGCCAGCCCAAAGGGACACATCCTGGTTCCACGGGCTTTGATTCTCATCCTGGTCGGCCCACGCCTCCAGTTGCCGGTGCAGCTCCTCGTGGGCTTCCCCCGACATGGACGCGGATACAGATAGTTGTTCCCGACACCCAGCCACCCGCCGGCTTTCGGCCAGACGTCGCCCTTCTTCCTGGAGCCTTTCCAGTTCCGGGGCAGGTTTCCAGGCCCCGGGCGCGCCCCTTCGCCGCGGCTGGCGCCGGGTGGGAAGCACCCACAAGACCCCATCCTCCTCCCAGGCGGAGCCATCGGCCAACTGGGAGAACCGCTGATCCAAAGGGGGGAAGTGTTCCCGCTGCTTGATCAGCCGTACCAAGGAGCCCTGGGCACGCGCTGGGTTCCAGTGGCCGGAAATGACCAGGCGATCCCGCGCCCGCGTCATGGCCACGTAGAGCACACGCACTGTTTCCGCTGCCTCCACCTTCTCCCGCCATTCCCACAGGCGCCAAGCGTTGGGGGTCACCCATTGACCCACCGCCAGCACCAAGTCCTCTCCCAGGGGGCTTAACCCTCCTGGAACCCAGGCTGCCTCCACCTCGCCGAAAGCCCTTCCGGTTGAGCTCCGCCCCACGTCCATGAGGAACACATGACCAAAGCCCAATCCCTTGGCCTGGTGAATCGTGGTCACCACCACCCCAGGGCTCAGCTCCGCCGTTTGGGCCCCTCGCTCTTCTTGGGGACGAGCCCCTGCCCGCCGTACCCATTCCAGGGCCTGGGTCAGAGGAGCCCCCGCCAAGAGCTGCCGCTCCACCAGCCGCAAGAGCCGCTCCAGGGTGGCCACCCGGAACGGGCCCAAGAACCGCGCCGCAGCAGTGGGAAGGAGCAACAGCTGCTCACGCAGCAAGGAGAAAAAGCGGTGGGGGGGTTCCTGACGGTAGCTCTCCCGCAACAAGGCCAGACACACCAAAGCGTAAAAGGCCGAGTCCTCCCAGCCTTCTAGACTTCTACGCCCAGGCAGATCGGCGGGCAAAGCCGCCGCCACCTGATCCAAGAGCGTCCGCAAGGCTGCCAACTTTTCCCCATTCAAACCGGAAAGCTCCGCCGCTTGAGTGAAAAAACCTCCCTCCTGTAACCCCCACCACGCGGCATCGGGCACCCCCACCCAGGGGGAGCGGAGGAACCCCACCAACGCCAAGCTGTCCTGCGGGTCTGCCACAGCTTGGAGCAAACAGGTCAAATCCAAGATGTCCCGCCGCTGGAAAAAAGTGCGGTCGTGGGTGACGGTGTACGGCACCCCGTGGTTCCGCAACGCCTCCAGGTACACCTCCACATCCGTGAAGGACCGCAAGAGCACTGCCATGTCTTCAAAGGGCACCCCATCCTGGTGCAGCTCCAGCAGGTGCGCTGCCAGCGCCTTTGCTTCCTGCTCCCGTAGCACGTGCATGGGACCCGAAGGCAGCCCAGGGCCTTCCACCCCGCCGCAAATCCAATACTCCACCGGGAAGCGCCCGTCCCCGTTGATCCCCTCCCCCTTGCCGCGATGGGCCACCAGCTCCTGGAAAGCCGGCTGGACCCCTTCTTCTTCCCGCATCACCACCCGCATGACCCGTCCCACTTCTTCCAAGATGGTGCCCACCGAACGGTAGTTCACCACCAAGGGGAGCACCTGGCCTCCCACCTCCTCCACCTCTCGCTTGATTCGGTCGTACACCGCCAGGTCCGCCGATCGCCACCCGTAAATGGACTGCTTCGGGTCGCCCACCAGAAAAAGCCCCGGTCTAGGGGAATCCGGACCCAGCGCCAGCAGGCGCACCAACGCGGCCTGCCAGCGGTCCGTGTCCTGGAACTCGTCCACCAGTAGCTGCGCCAGGCGCCGGCGCTCCCGCTCCAGAATCGGCGGGTGCGTTTCCAGAACCTTTACCGAAAGCACCAGCAAATCCTGATAGGTCAGGACCAGCCGGGAAGTCAGCTCCTGCCGCAGCTCCGTCAGGAGTTCGGCGGCCACGCCCAAAAGCATCGGCCAAAGCTCCGGCTGCACTCTTGCCGCGCAGCGAAGTAGCCCATCCAATTGGCGGCTGACGGCCTGCAGTTCCGCCAGGCGAGAGCCCAGGATCACCGCTTCGTTTTTGGCAAATTCGCCTCTTGCCCAGGCGCGCAGCTTCAGCTCCCCACCCACCTGGGCCCAACGCTCCAGCAGCTGGGCGAAAAATGTTTGCGGATGGTCTTCAGCCATGGCCAAGGCGTCGGCCACCTCCCAGATGGGGGCCGCCTTTTTGAGTTGCGGCGAGGCGGCCAAGGGGCCCACCAACGCTGCCAGCTGGCCCAGCGCCTGTCGGGTCCGGCCTTTAAGCTGCGCCAGTTGCGCCTCCCAGGGAAAGTTCCGAAGGTGATCCGCGTCAACCCCCGCGGCAACCAACGCCTGCAACAGCTCCACCATGTCTTTTGGGGTGACCCCAAATCGGGCCAGATCCCCCCAGCGCTCCCCCCAAAACGGCGAGGGCTCCGCCAGCTTTCGGCGCACCAACTCTTCCGCCGCCTCCGGCACCTGCACCCACTCCCCATCCACTTGGAAGTCGGGGTGGAGTTGGGCTTCCAGGGGGTAGCGCAGGAGCAGGCGACGGCAGAAGGCGTGGAGGGTGCAGATAAGGTACCGGTCCAGACAGAGCAAGAGCGCGTGGGCACGCGCGTGTCGCACCTCTTCCTGTTCCGGTAGGGCTGCCATCTCCAGCCCCTGCGGCGTCTTGCCCTGTTGTAACTGGACCAGCGCCGTAGCCAGGCGAGCGCTCATTTCCGCCGCCGCTTTTTCCGTGAAGGTCACAGCCACCACTCCACTGGCCACCGCCGCTGCCACCTCCCGCGGATCTTGGCACCGCTCTTTTTCCGCTTTCTCCCAGCCAGGACCGAGGCTCCAGGCCAACACCCGGGCCACCAAGAGGGCGGTTTTCCCCGTGCCAGCCCCCGCCTCCACCAGCAGCGGGCGCTCAAACTCTTGCACCGCCAGCCGGCGGGTGTTGGTATCCTGGTCAACCAAATCGTAACTCATCCCCGTTGCCCTAACCACCAGTGCGCCAGTGCCTGCGCTTCAACCCCGCCGAACACCCTCTCGCGTTGCCGCTCCCCCCACCGCTGAAGCCGCAGTCGGGCGCTGGTTTCTCCCCGGGCGCAGGCCAGGCGCACCGGGCAACGTGGGCAGCTCTCCGGCTCTTTGCGGGTGTCGGGATCCACCAGGCGGGGGAAAAAGATACCCTGTTGCGCGCGCGCTTCAAAATCCCTCAGGGTGGAAAAAACGTCGTTCCGCAGCTCCTCGGAGCCTTGTACCTGCCAGGTCCTCGGCCCTTCGTGGTCGGGATCTAACAGGATGTAGACCCCTTTCCCTTTGGCGCTCCTGGCCACGGCGTAAAAAGCCACCTGCAGCAACTCGCCCCTTCGCACCGCCGCCCCCGGATTGTCAAAACCCTTTAGATAACGTTCGGCCTTGCCTGTCTTGTAGTCGCCGTAGATGGGCAAACCGCCTGGCGGGTCCAAGACCACATCGTAGCGGGCATACCAGGCCCGGCCGCGCTGGCGATCCACACCGATCAAAGCTCCTTCCACATCCACAGAGTAGACGGGCTCCAGTTCACGCAAGGCATCACGGGCTACACCCACATACGGCTTTGCTTGCGCCGCCAGGCTGGAGACCAATCCAAGGTACGGCTTTCCCCGGCGCCGCAACACCTTGAGCGCCAGCTCCCGCAGCAACGCCTCGAGCTCTTGTTCTTCCGGCCAGTGCTTGTCCAGGTTAAAAGACCTCCCCTGACCCGCGAGCTCTTGCCCTCGGGAAAGGATCTTCGCCAGCACCAGGTGCACCACCTCGCCCAAGGCGCTCTTGTCCGCTTCCAGGTCCTGCGGCCCAAGCAACGGCGCTGGACCGATCTTAATGAGACGCTGCAGAAAGGCTTGCCACGGGCACTGGGCGTAGGCCTCAGCGGAGGTGATGGAAAAAAAGGACTGGCAGCTTTCCAGCCACGGCACGCTGCCCATGAACCCCAAAAACGGCGAAAGCCCAGAAGCCTTGTCCCGGTGATCCCACGCCCGCAGCACCTGCCAACGGGCGCGCGCCACACGCGCAGGCTTCAGCAGAACAGAGCCGGCTGCCTGTTGGACCGCCGCGCTCAAATCCTTGACCGTTTCCTCTGCCACAGCTTGGAATAGCTGGCGGAGGCTCCGCGGGTCCCATTCCTCGGCGTGGTACGTCACCCACTCCGCCGGAGAAGCCACGCGGCATGTGCCCCCTGCCTGCAGCCGGCGGCGGTGGGGGATGAGCTGGACCGCAAAACCAGCCGCCACCAGCTCATCGGCAAAGGGCGAGCGTGTCAAAGGCTTACCGTCCGCATCTTGAGCGGCCCAAGAGACCGTCACCCGCGGCGCCGAGGCCAGGAGCAGGGCAAAGAGGTAGCGTTCCTCATCCGCTGCCCGTTGGGCCAACGGGATATCGGGCAAGATGGTGGCCAGCTTCTGTCGGACAAAATCGGGTAGCAGGGGGTCCTCGGCGGCCACGCGGGGGAACAGGTCCCGTTGCAGCCCCAAAAGGTACAAGCGCTGAAAGCAGCGAAAGCGGGCCTCCATGGCGGACAGCACCTGTACCCCACCCCCCTGTCCACCCAGGGGACTAGCCTGTTGGCGGCGCAGGGCCTGCTCCACAAGAAAGAGCACCTCATCCCGCCACAGGGAAAGCTCCCCCGCCTGCTGCTCCACCTCCTGCATCGCCCGCCGGAGACCGTCCAGGCGCTGGCCAAAAAAGCCTACCCAGAGAGCCAAGTGCTCCAGGCCTGCCAGCAAAGTGCCGGCGCTACCCTGGGAGGGCCAGGCGGTAAACCTTTTTTGCAGCTCCTCAAGCCACTCCCTGACCTGTTCCCCTTGGGCGGTGGCCAAGACCTCCCGCTCATCTGAGCTCGCAGCTTGTTCCATGCGGGAGGCCAACTGACCCAAGGTGTGAACTCCGAAGGTGCGAGCCACCTGTTCCAAATCCTTCCCCAGGGGCGCCACATTTGCATCGCTGAGCTGGAGCAGCTCCACCGCCCAGGCTACGGGGGCCGACTCCCGCGCACGAGCCAACGCCAAAAACCGTTGCAACTCCCGCCCCAGGGGCACCAACCAGGGAGCCGGGCGCAAGAAGGAAAACGGGATACCCAGGAGGGAAAAGTGGTGCGCCAGGATCTGGCGGTACCCTTCCCAATCCCGCGCCACCACGGCAATGGCCTCAGGGGGCACGCCTGATTGCAAATCCAGCAAAATCTGCTCGGCCACCCAACGCACCTCGGAGTGCCAGTCGGGGGCCTCGCAAAGCGAAAGCTCCGGGACCCGGCCGCCATCCCCATCGGTCGTGGGAGGCAACCACGCTAACCGCTGCTGCAGGCGGGCCAAAAACTCCCATTGCGCCGGCACTCTGGGGGCCACTGGATGCGGGGGACAGACCAGGATGAAGACACCAGGCAGGGCCCGCAGCAGCGCCTCCAGGAAATCCCCCACCACGCCGGTCACATCGGCAAAGCCGTACACGTACACGAACGACCAGAGGTCCCGGGCTTGCCCCTGCCGCAGGCCATCGGTGGCCCACCGCACCACATCAGAGCGGCGCAAAACCTCGTGCTGAGCGCACCATTGCTCCACCTCTGCCGCCAAGCGCACCAAGGTGCAGGCCCGATCGGCGAAGCTGCCCTGCACTTCCGCCCCGAGGAGCTCCTCCGCCGCCTCCAGGTGCGCTGCGGTGAAGCCCGCGTCCAAGAGGTCGCGCACGGTGGCGAGCAAGGGCCCCAAACGAGGCAGCTCCGCCAACCCGCGCAGCCAAGGCCGGTCAACCCCCCGCGCTGCCCGATGCACCAGCACAGCAAACAGCTCCTCCCGCGGCCATGCCGCAACGCCCAGCTCTTCCAAGACCGCCATGGCCGCGCCGTGGACCGTGCGGACTTCCACCCCAACCCATGCCGGCTGCTGAGCCAGAAGTTGCAACATCACCCCTTGGCGCACACTGGTTGAGGGCACCACCACCAGCTGGGGCCGCCAGGGCTGCCCACGCCACCCCTCCTGCAGCAGGGTTCCCAACAGCAGCAAACCCTCCTCGGGGGTAGGTGCTCGGATCAGTCGCGAGCGGGTCACCTTCCTATGGTAGCCAAGAACCCGGGGGAAACCGGCCTACGGCGGGAATGGGCGCTGGTGCCGGAGGTGGGAGTCGAACCCACACGCCCTTGCGGACACGGGATTTTGAGTCCCGCGCGTCTGCCATTCCGCCACTCCGGCGCGCCCGGCATTCTGCCCAGTTCCCCATACACTGTCAACCCATGGACCTGCGGCGCTGGCAAGAGCTTGTTGCCCAATACCCCCTTGGCCAACATGGGGTGGTACCATCGCCCCTTGACTTGGGGAGGGCCCATGTCGCCATCGCTCATTCAACCCCATGGTGGAAAGCTGGTCCAGCTTCTGGTGGACGAAGGAAGGCGCCAGGCATTGTGGCCGCAGCTGGTTCACTGGCCCTCCTGGACCCTCACCCCGCGCCAGCTGTGCGACTTGGAGCTTCTCGCCTGCGGCGCTTTTTCCCCCCTCACCGGTTTTCTCACCGAGGAGGACTACCGAGGGGTCGTGGCGCGCATGCGCCTGACAACGGGGTTGCTGTGGCCCGTCCCGGTGACCCTGGATGTTCCCCAGGAGGTGGCGGAAAGCCTCGCGCCTGGCCAGCCGCTGGTCCTCCGGGACGCCGAGGGCCTTCCCTTGGGTATCCTTCACGTGCACAGCCGCTGGCAACCGGACCGCGAAGAAGAGGCGCGCCTGGTCTACGGCACCAGCTCGCGTGAACACCCTGGGGTCCGTGTTCTTTTGGAAGACACTCACCCTTACTGCCTCGGGGGGCCCGTGGAGGTGCTCCAGCTGCCGGTGCACTACGACTTTACCCACCTCCGCCTCTCTCCGCCCGAGCTCCGGCGGGAGTTTCTACGACGAGGGTGGAAAAGAGTGGTGGCCTTCCAGACCCGTAACCCCATGCACCGGGCCCACGTGGAGCTAACCCTCCACGCCGCCAAACAAGCGGGAGCTTCGGTGCTCATTCACCCCGTGGTGGGGCTCACCAAACCCGGTGACGTGGACCACTACACCAGGGTCCGCTGCTACCAAGCTCTCCTCCCCCACTACCCACCGGGAATGGTCATGCTGGCGCTCTTGCCCCTGGCCATGCGCCTGGCCGGCCCGCGGGAAGCCCTGTGGCACGCCATCATCCGCAAAAACTACGGGTGCAGCCACTTCATTGTCGGCCGCGACCACGCCGGACCGGGAACCGATGGCCAAGGGCGCCCTTTTTATGAGCCCTACGCGGCCCAGGAGCTGGTGGCGCGTTTTCAGGAAGAGCTGGGCATCCAGATGCTGCCCTTCAAGAACATGGTGTACGTGGAAGAGCTGGAAGATTTCGTTGAGGAAGACCAGGTCCCACCAGGCTTTCACGTGCGCACCCTTTCAGGCACGCATCTGCGCACGCTGTTGGCCCAGGGAAAACCCATCCCGCCATGGTTCACCTACCCTGAAGTGGAAGCGGAGCTGCGACGGACCTACCCCCCCCGAGCCCGGCAAGGTTTCACCGTGTTCTTTACCGGCCTTTCCGGTGCTGGAAAATCTACCCTGGCGCGCCTTTTGCAAATTAAACTGCTGGAAATCGGCGGACGCTCGGTCACCCTCTTGGATGGCGACTTGGTACGCAAGCATCTCTCCTCGGAGTTGGGCTTCTCAAAACGCGACCGCGACATCAACATTCGGAGAATTGGCTTCGTCGCCGCGGAGATCACCAAAGCGGGGGGCGTTGCCCTCTGCGCCCCCATTGCCCCTTACGATGCGGTGCGGAAAGAAATCCGTCAAGAAATTGGCCAGTACGGTGGGTTCATCTTGGTGTACGTGTGCACCCCGTTGGCAGTTTGTGAAGCACGGGACCGGAAGGGGCTGTACGCCAAGGCACGGGCTGGGCTCATTGCCGAGTTCACCGGCATCTCCGATCCCTATGAGCCCCCTGAGGACGCGGAACTGGTGATTGACACAAGCCAACTCAAGCCTGAGGAAGCGGTGCACGAAATCCTCCTCTACCTGGAGCGGGAGGGGTACATTGGCCCTGGTGCGGACAGGCTTGCCGCTACCCCTTGACAGAGCCGCTCCTCGGTGTCATATTGGTAACAACCTCGGCGTGGCGGGCGTGTTGCGAGACCGAGGCCAATTCCTCTGGGGGTGCAGAGACCGCAGGTGGCTCTGACACCGGCCAGATTGTGAGGTTGGCTTACGGGACGGCAGGGACCTTAAAAGGCCTTGACCGATGCAAAGGAGGAGGAAGGATGGAGCAGTCAGCTTCAGGTCGAGCCCCACCCAAACCCGCTAGAAGCTCCCAGCAAGAACACTTCAGGTCAACCTTGTCAACCACAAGATCTAGGCGAGGAGGTCAAGCATGAGAAAAGTGGCAATATGGTGTTGCACCTTGGGGCTCGTGGCGGCTTGGGCCCTGCCCGCCGTGGCAGAGGAAACCGGGCCCTTCAAGCCCCAAGTGTTCTACCCCGACAAATTTGATATTTCCCCCCCATTGCGGGAGGTGAAGGTGGGCAAGCCCATGGAAGAGGGCAAGCCCCGGGAAGTGGTGAACAAGGTCATCCCCAAGGTGCTACGCGGCGGGGAGGGCCGCTACGACACGGTGCAGAACCTGCCCGGCCGTCTCGCCACGCCCAACCCCCTTCTGGCCTTCCAGGGCCTGGATAGCGACAACAACCAGGCAGCACTGGGGTACCGCGTGATGCCGCCGGACACGGAAGGGGATGTGGGGCCCAATCACTACTTTGAGTGGGTCAACCTTGTGTTCCAAATCTACAACAAGAGCAACGGCACACCGGTCCTGCCCAACCCGCTGCCCGGCAACGCCTTTTGGGCCGGTTTTGGCGGCACCTGCGAGACCAGCAACGACGGTGACCCCATCGTTCTCTACGACCACCTGGCGGACCGCTGGTTCGTGCAGCAGTTTGTCGCCAGCACCCCCTACAAGCTCTGCATGGCCCTGTCCACCACCAATGACCCCGCCGGCTCCTATTACCGCTGGCAGTACACCTTCACCAACAACAAGTTCCCCGACTATCCCAAGGTGGGGGTGTGGGCCGATGCTTACTACGTGGGCTTCAACCAGTTCCTGAACTTGGCCAGCTGGTCCGGAGCCGGGGCGTTGGGGCTGGAGAAGGCCAAAATGTTGGTGGGCCACCCCAGCCCGGCCATGATCTACTTTGACCTGGGACCAGTAAACATTGACTTTGGCAACATGTTCCCGGCCCATTTGGAAGGTCCCATCAGCGGCACGCCGCCGGGGATCTTCATGGAGTGGGACGACTCGAGCTGGATGGGAGACCCACAGGATGCCCTGCGCATTTGGTACTTCACCCCCAACTGGGCTAACCCCTCCGCCTCCACCTTTGGGATCAACGGCCAG
>JANXCP010000055.1 GCA_025060245.1 Thermoanaerobaculum sp.
GCAAAGATCAAAGCCCATCCGCTCCGCCCTCGGGGCGCGCCATTGTAACAGAAGCCGGCCAGGGTTGCTGTGCCTTTGGGGCCGGGTCGTCTGGCATAATCGGATCGAGAGGAGGGGGTCCATGAACCATGCCACCCAGGTGTTCCCGGCAGCGGGGGTGGGGGTTTTGTTGTTTTGGCTCTTGCTGGTCGTTGCGGTGGGCGGGGTGGTCTACTCCCTCAAACGGCGTCTGCAGCTGGTGGCCGCGGGCAAAAGGGGCGTGGTGCTTGGGCAGTGGGGACGCCGGTTGTGGGACGTGGTGGTCTACGTTCTTGGGCAACGGCGGATGTTTTCTGAACCCGTGGCTGGCGTGATGCACGCCCTCATCTTTTGGGGTTTCTGCGTGTTCCTGTTGCGCTCGGTGAGCTTGGTGTACGAAGGGGCGAGCGGTGGTCACGAGCTGCCTTTCTTGGTTGGCGGGTTTGCCGTGGTCTACGGGTTTACCAAAGATGTTTTTGCCGTCCTCGTGCTGGTGGGCGTGGCGATCGCCGCCTTTCGCCGTGCGGTGACGCGCCCGGCCCGCCTGGAGTACTCCGCTGATGCCTGGTTCATCTTGGCCATGATTGCCCTGCTGATGGTCACGGACATCACCATGGATGCCCCGCGCATCGCCGCCCAGGCGCCAGGGGAATGGCAAGGGGCGGTGGTATCCAAAGGGGTAGCGGCCTTCTTGGGTGGTTTTTCAGCCGGTTCCCTGGAGAAGCTGTACGTCTTTTCCTGGTGGTTGCACCTGGGGGTGCTGTTCGTTTTTGCCAATTACCTCCCGTACTCCAAGCACTTTCACGTCTACCTTTCCTTGCCCAACGTGTTGCTCCGCCCTTTGGAGCCGGCGGGAAAGCTGGCCAAGATGGACCTGGAACACATTGAGGAGGGAAGTGCCCTGGGTGCTGCTAAGGTGACCGATTTCACCTGGAAACAGCTGTTGGACTTGTACACCTGTACCGAGTGCGGCCGCTGCACGGTAGTCTGCCCCACCACCATTACGGGTAAACCCCTCATTCCCCGGGACTTGACCATAGACCTGCGCAACCACTTGACCGCTTCCACAGCCCTGGTGGCCAAGGGGAAGATCGGGGAACTGCCGGATGTGGTGGGACCGGTGATCAACCCCGAAACCGTGTGGGCCTGCACCACCTGCCGGTGGTGTGAAGAATCTTGCCCGCTTTTCATCTCCTATATCGATAAGATCGTTGAAATGCGCCGACACCTGGTGTTGGAAAAGGCCGACTTCCCCTCAGAGGCTGAGGCGGCTTTTCGCGGAATGGAAACGGCGGGCAATCCCTGGCAGTTGCCGGCGGAAAGCCGTGGCGACTGGGCCAAGGGATTGGAGGTGCCGCGGGCGGCAGAGGGTGTGGAGTTTGAGTACCTCTTTTGGGTGGGTTGTGCCGGTGCCTTTGACGATCAGGGAAGGCGCACCTCCGTGGCCTTGGTCAAGCTCCTGCAAGCAGCCGGAGTGAGATTTGCCATTCTTGGGGCAGAGGAGCGCTGTACCGGTGACGCGGCCCGCCGCCTGGGCAACGAGTACCTGTTTCAAATGTTGGCCCAGGAGAACGTGGAAACCTTGAACCGGTACGGGGTGAGAAAGATCGTGACCAACTGTCCCCACTGCCTCCATACCCTCAGACACGAGTACCCCGACTTTGGCGGGCACTTCCAAGTCCTCCACGGAACGCAGCTGGTCGCGCAACTGCTGCAATCAGGACGCTTGCGTTTGACCAAGGAGGTGCGGCAGCAGCTTACCTTTCACGATCCGTGCTACCTCGGGCGGACCAACGGTGAGTTTGACGCTCCCCGGGCAGTGCTGCACGCGATCCCCGGGCTTCGTGTGCGCGAGGCTCCCCTGTCGCGAGAGCGGGCCATGTGCTGCGGGGCCGGTGGGGGAAGGATGTGGCTAGAGGAGAAGCTGGGCAGCCGCATCAACCAGACTCGGCTCCAACAGCTTGAGCAGTCGGGCTGCCATGATGTGGCAGTGGCCTGTCCGTTTTGCGCCATCATGGTGGGGAACGCCCAAGGGGAGCTGGGGCGCGAGACGGCCAAGACGTTGGATGTGGTACAGTTGGCCGCTCAGGCCCTGGGTGAGGCGTAAAGGTGCTGGGTCTTGCCGCTGCCAACAAGCACCTGAAGGTGGCTCGTTGGGGGGAAACCTTGGCCCTGTGGTGGCTGCGCTGGCGTGGCTTCAAGCTGGAAGCACGGAACTGGCGTTCCCGCTGGGGGGAAGTGGACCTGGTGGTGCGCAAGGGCTGCCTGGTGGTGTTCGTGGAGGTCAAGACTCGCCGAAGTGCCAGTGCCGGCCCTCCCGAGTTGGCGGTGACCCCGGCCAAGCAACGGCGGCTGGCGAGATTGGCCCAGGCTTTTTGTCGGGGAAAGCAAGCAGCCGCCCTATCCTTTCGCTTTGATGTGGTGGCAGTGGACCTGGGCAAATTTCCCCCAAAGCTTCGGCACTACCCGGGAGCCTTTGTCCTGCCCTCTTAGCGGCCGGTGGCGGGACCTGGGGGAACCCGCAGGCTTGCGGGGAACCCCTACGCCGTGGTCGGTGAGGCGTTGGAGCAAACCATTGCCGTGGGGTGTACGTACATTGGCGACGGCTAAAGCCGCTACGGGTTGCGGCTTGGGAGGTGCAAACGATGAAGGTTGTAGGCTTTGCCGCAGAAAGCGTGGGGGCTGACCTCAAGCCGTGGGAGTACACCCTGGAGCTTTCCAATCCCCACGAGATCCTGGTGGAGGTGGAGGCCTGCGGCATTTGTCACTCCGATATCCACATGATTGACAACGACTGGCGGATGTCCACCTATCCCCTGGTGCCCGGACACGAGGTGGTGGGGCGGGTGGTGGAGCTCGGCAGCGCGGTGGAAGGCTTGGTGGTGGGCCAGCGAGTAGGAATTGGCTGGCAGGCCTCGGCCTGCATGACCTGTCACGACTGCCTCTCGGGCAACGAAAACCTCTGTGATCACCACCAGGGGCTCATCGTTGCTGGCAAGGGCGGTTTTGCCTCTCACGTCAAAGTGGACGGGCGTTTTGCCTTTCCCTTTCCCGAAGCCTTGCCCGTTGAGGCGGGACCGCTGCTGTGCGGTGGCGTGACGGTGTACTCCGCCCTGCGCCATGCGGGGATGACCTCGGGCCAGCGCATCGGCGTCATCGGCCTAGGTGGGCTGGGACACCTGGCGGTGCTGTTCGCCAGCCGCCTGGGAAACCAGGTGACGGTGTTTACCACCACTGCAGAAAAAACTCGGCAGGCGGAGCAGTTGGGTGCGGCGGAGGTGGTGGTGGTGGAGCCCGGCCAAAGTCCACCTCCTCCCAGGGCACGGCTGGACCTGCTCCTGTGCACGGTGCCCTACCCCCAGGACTGGGTCGCCTACCTGCAGTGGCTGGGTGCCGATGGAACCCTGGTGCTGGTGGCCGGTGGCCCCAAACCTCTGGAGATCCCCTTCTGGGCCCTCCTCGGAAAGCGGCGGCGCGTCATGGCCTCGCCGATCGGTGGGCGGGCCGTGCTGCAGGAAACCCTGGAACTGGCTGCTCGCATGAAGGTTCTGCCGCAGGTGGAGGTGTTCCCGTTGTCCGAGGTGAACCGCGCTTTGCGTCAGGTGAGGGAGAACGCCGTTCGGTTCCGCGCCGTCCTCCGCGCCGGATGACAACCTGGCGGTCCTACCGCAGCCCCGTGGGAGGTTGTGGGTTGCCGAAGTAGCGTGTAACCCCCTTCCAGTTCGGGTTTGGCCCAAGAGTCCAAGAGGTTGGGGAGATGGGACGCGGGTGGGGAAGAGGGCGGGCGATCAAAGGCTCAAGGTGGTTGGGCGGGCCACCCAAAGCTCGTACTTGGCCACCGCGTGAAAGCCCTGCCGGAGGTAAAACCCATAGGCGTGCGCCGTACTGCGCAGCACCACCTGCCGGTAGCCTCGTTCCCAGGCAAAAGCCAAAAGCCCGGCCAAGAGGGCCTGGCCCACACCGTGACCCTCCCCAGCCTGAGCAACGCCAAAGTTGTACAGGCCCGCCACCGGCGGGTTTGCGAAAAAAAGGCTGGCAATGCCCACCACTTGACCCTCGGTCAACGCAGCAAAGTGGGTCAGCGGGCTTTCCTGGCCGAGGAATAGCCCCAGCTGTTCCCCATGGGCTTCGGTAATGGATGGCGGGGTCCCAAAGGTTTCGCCGAACACACGCACCCACTCAGGCCAGCGGTGGCGGTCCCGCAAGGGTTCTACCGCCACCGGCGACCCTTCCCGGGTGGGGGGCATTTGGTGCAGTGTCAGGGTCATTCCCCAGGCCTGGGCCACGGGGGAAAACCCCAGCTCCCGGAGGAGGTCGCGCAGGTGTTGGGGTTGCGCCCGAGGTCCTAGCCAGAACCCTAAGGGCGCGTGACGGGAAAAGGCCCGGTCGCGCAAGCGAGCCAAGCGAGAGGCGGCGTGCTGTCGGCTCAGCTGAAACCGAACGACTTTGTTGAAGGCTTCATGGGGGATCGGGCTTTCGCACCAGAAAAGCCCAGGCGAGTGATGCACGCGCCACCCACGCCACGCCGCCAACAACTCTAGCAGACCTTCCAGGTTGTCTTCCAGGGCACTCACCGCGTCACACATCGCCGGATCCTGCGGGTTCTGGGGGCCGGGGAAAAACCCGAAGGGAGGGAAAATTGGCAAGGGGCCATCTCGGTTCTCGCCGGGCCTTAGGGCCGCTCCAGGAGGTAGGCAAAACCCATACCCCCACCAATGCACATGGTGATGATCCCCCGCTTGGCCTGGCGCCGTCGCATTTCCCCCAACAGCTTGCAGGTCAGCACGGCGCCGGTGGCGCCCAATGGGTGTCCGGTGGCAATGGCCCCACCGTTCACGTTGAACTGCTCTTCGGACAGCCCAAGCTGGCGCACGCAGTACACCGATTGCGAGGCAAAGGCCTCGTTGAGCTCAATGAGGTCAATATCGGCCAAGGATAAGCCGGCTTTGGCTAAAAGCTTTGGCACGGCCTTCGCTGGCCCGACGCCCATGATGTCGGGGGGCACGCCGGCCACGGCCCACTGCTGGACATAGGCATGGATTTCCAAACCTAGGGCTCTTGCCCGTTCCTCCGACATCACCACCACGAAGGCGGCACCGTCGTTGATCTGCGAGGAGTTGCCGGCGGTTACGGTCCCTTTGGGGTCAAACACTGGCCGCAGTTGGGCCAACGCCTCCAGAGAGGTGTCCGGTCGCGGGCCTTCGTCGGTATCAAAAACGAACTCTCGCCATTGGCCATCGTCCATGGTGCGCACCCGCAGGGGGACGATTTCCTCCTTGAACTTGCCCTCGGCAATGGCCGCCGAAGCCTTCTGGTGCGAGCGCAACGCAAAGGCATCCTGCTCCTCACGGGTTATGCCAAATTGCCGTGCCACCACCTCGGCGGTGGTCCCCATGGCCACATAGGCATTGGGCATCAGATCCACAAGCTCCGGGTCGGCGGTGAGCTTATTGCCCCCCATTGGCACCATGGACATGGACTCCACACCCCCGGCAATGATGACCTCCGCCGAGCCGGCCTTGATGCTGTCCGCAGCCCAGGCAATGGCCTGGGAGCCCGAGGAACAAAACCGGTTGATGGTGGTCGCAGGCACATCCACGGGAAAGCCGGCCAGCAGCCAAATGAGCCGGGCCAAGTTCATCCCCTGCTCCCCTTCGGGCATGGCGCAGCCCACGATGAAGTCGTCCACCATGGCGGGATCAAGCCCTGGGGTCCGCCGGACCAGCTCGCGGAGCACCGGCGCGGCAAACTCCTCGGGCCGGGTGTCTTTGAGGCTGCCCTTCTTGGCCCGGCCAATGGGGGTGCGGGCATAACTGGTGATGACGGCTTTGCGCATCCTCGCCTCCTTTAGTTACGAAGGGGTTTGTTATTGAGCAGCATATACTTAATCCGCTCCTGGGTTTTTGGCTCACCGCAGAGGGAGAGGAAGGCTTCCCGCTCCAGGTCCAGGATGGTCTGCTCGGAAACCGGGTTGTGGATGGTGGTGTCGCCCCCACAGAGGATAGTGGCGATGTGGGTGGCGATCTTTTCATCGTGGGAGGAAATGTTGTGCGTGAGCTTGAGGTTGTGCAGGATCACGCGCAAGGTGGCGATGCCGGAGCGGCCCGGCAAATGGAACGTGCGAGGCAACGGTGGACGGTACCCCTGCTCCGCCAGGGCAATGGCCATTCGCTTGGCGGTCCACAGCTGCTGGTCCCGGTTCAGCTCCACGTGGTCGCAGGGTCGCAAGTACTTAAGTTCCCGTGCTTCCTCGGCGGAGGTGGCCACCTTGGCCAGGGCGATGGTCTCAAACGCTTTGCGGATGAAGGGAAGATTATCCAAGATGGGCTCATCTATCCCCTCCAGCACCCGCTCCAGCATGAACACGTGACCGGCCCCAGCAGGAACCAGGCCCACCCCCACTTCCACCAACCCGATGTACGTTTCCGCTAGGGCGCAAACCCGATCACCGCCCATGGTGATCTCCGCACCACCACCAAAGGTAAAGCCAAAGGGGGCGGTGACCACGGGGATCGGCGCGTATCTCATGCCCAAGGTGATGGCCTGGAACTTCCGCACCATCTCGTCAATGGCCTTCCACGCCTGGGACATGGCCCCTTCCAAAATCATCAGGAGGTTCGCTCCGGCGCAAAATTGTTCGCCTTGGTGATGGATGACGAGACCGCGGAACTCCTTGGCGCCGAGCTCCAGGGCCTTGTGCATCACCTCCATGATCTGGTCGTCAATGGGGTTGAGCTTGGGTTGGGCGGCTGAGTGAAACTCCACGCAGGCAATGCCATCCCCTAGGTCCACCAGAGAGGCCCCTGGGTTTTCAAAAACAATCCGGCGAGTTCGCTTGAGCTCAGAGAGAACCAAGAAACTCTCGGGCCGTGGTTCGGGAAGGTAGGCCCTTTTGGCTGGATCCCAGTACTCTCGCCGTAGGGTCCCTGCCCGGTAAAAGCTGCTGACGCCAGCTGCCAGCATCTCCTCTACCCAGGGGGCCGGCTGCACGCCCTCCGCGTTCATGCGTTCCACCGTCTCGCGAACTCCCAGGGCATCCCAGGTTTCAAAGGGCCCCAGTTCCCAGTTGAACCCCCATTTGAGGGCGTTGTCAATGTCCACAATGGTATCGGCAATTTCAAACAGACGCCGCGACGTGTAGGCCAAGGTGTCGCGCAGCACCCGCCAAGCGAACCTACCGGCGCGGTCGTCACTTTCCACCAAGGCCCTGATGCGTGCTCCCGGGTCATGAATATCCTTGGTGGCTTTGAGGGCGGGGTAGTCGTACCGTTGCTTGGGTCGGTAGGTCAGGTTCTTCCAATCCAACACCAAGTCCTGTTTTTCCCCGCCAGCGCTCTGTTCCCGCTTAAAAAACCCGGCCCCGGCTTTTCGTCCCAAAAGCCCCTGCTCCACCATCTGGGTGACGAACTGGGGCATCTGGAAGTACCGCTGTCCCTCGTCCTGGGGTAGGTCTTCCCGTAGGGTCCGCACCACGTGGAGCATGGTGTCCAGCCCCACCAGGTCCACCGTGCCGAAGGAAGCGGACTTGGGGTGACCCATGGCCGGGCCCGTGATGGCGTCCACTTCGTCCACCTGGTAGTCCATTTCCATCATGGCGTGGAGGGTAGCCATGAGGGCGAAGACACCAATCCGGTTGCCCACGAAGTTGGGGGTGTCTTTGCCAAAGACGATGCCTTTGCCCAAGCGGAAGCGGCCAAAGTCGGCCATCCTTCGTACCACCTCGGGGTCCGTATCCTCACCCGCCACCAGCTCCAGCAACCGCATGTACCGCACCGGGTTGAAAAAGTGCGTGACGAGGAAATGCTTCCGGAACTCCAGGCTGCGGCCCTCCACCATTTTGCGGATGGGCAATCCTGAGGTGTTGGACGAAACGATGCTCCCTGGACGCCACACCTGCTCCACCCGGGCAAAAAGCTGCTGCTTGATGTCCAACCGTTCCACCACCGCCTCCACGATCCAGTCGCACTGGGAAAGACGGTGCCAGTCGTCCTCAAAGTTGCCCACTTGGATCAGCGGCAAGAAGCGCTGGCTATAGAGCAGCGCCGGTTTAGATTTCTTGATGTTTTCCAGAGCCTGGAGCGCGAGCTTATTGCGGAAAGCCCGGTCCTGGGGTCGCAGACCGGCCTTTTCGTCCTCTGCCGTGTAGCTGGGCACAATGTCAAGGAGCAGCGAGGGGATGCCGGCGTTGGCCAGGTGGGCGGCAATGCCTGACCCCATCACGCCAGCGCCCAGGACGGCGACCTTGCCAATGGGCTGATGCATGGGCTCCTCCTTTCACACCCCAAACCAGTGTCTGAGGAATAGGCTCAACGAACGAACGATCCTGGAATTTGGACGCCAGTGGTGAATGAGCACTCGTTCAGTCTGCCATAGGCTCTACCCCCTGGCAAGGGCAAAGACGCTCATCGTAGGCGTTTGCTCCGCCTCGCTTGGGAGTGCCACGCTTCCGAGGTTACCGCTCTGGCACCGCCCGAACCACCTCAACCGTTGGCGACGCCCTCGCCAAAAACAACGGCTGGATTACGCTGCCTGGCTCAAACCAGGTTGGACGCTTGGCGGCTGGGGGCGGGTTCGGGCCTCACGGGCTGGTCGTGTTGCGGTAAAGGGCTTATGGCCTAGCCCTGGGAGGATGGGAAGGGGGAAGCGGTTGCGAGCCTGCGGCGAGGTCAGCACGTTTCCACCTTGACCGTCCGGTCCTGGGGGCATACCTTTATGGCCTAGGAAGGGCGGGAAAACCATGTCAGCTTCTCTGGGGCTGGTGGAGGTTCTGGAAACAGGATGCGCGCGTTGCCAGGAGACCTTTCGTGTCGTCATGGCAGCGGTTCAGGTGGCAGGTCTTCCCTGTTCCGTGGTCAAGAACGAGTCTTTGGCGCGCATGGTGGGATTGGGAGTGCTGGCTACACCCGCCCTTGCGGTAAACGGGAAGGTGGTGCTGGCGGGACGGGTCCCCACTCCTGAGGAGGTGGTGAGGCTTTTGGGTGGCGGCTTGAAATGACGGTTGGCGGGCCATCGGGGGTGCGTACGCTCGTAGGCTTGTCGGCCCTTTTTTGCATTATTTTCTTTCTACCGGTTGAATCGGTGGGAGTGCAGCGTGCCCTCCCGGAGGGTTTCTTTCTCCTCAAGGAGTACGCCCGGCAACATGTTATCCTGTGCCTGGTTCCCGCTTTCTTCATTGCCGGCGCGATTGCGGTTTTTGTCAACCGCTCGGCGGTTCTCCGCTTGCTGGGAGGCGGAGCCAACCCCTGGGTGGCTTACGGAGTGGCGGCGGTTTCCGGCTCGGTGCTTGCCTTCTGCTCCTGTACTGTGCTGCCCATCTTTGCCGGAATTTACCGGCGGGGAGCGGGTTTGGGGCCGGCGGTGGCCTTCCTCTACTCAGGACCAGCCATCAACGTCTTGGCGGTTTTGTTGAGTGCCCGGGTCTTGGGGTTGGAGCTTGGGCTGGCACGGGCCGTGGGTGCGGTGGTGTTCGCGGTGATCCTTGGCAAAGCTATGGCTTTATTGTTTCGCCGGGAGGAGGCGGGAAGGCAGGAGGAGGGCGTGGATTCGGCCTTTCGTGAAGAGCTGGCGCAAGGGCGAAAAGGTTGGCAAGATGTGTCACTGCTCGCGGTGCTTGTGGCGGTCTTAGTGCTGGCGAACCTGAGCCAGCCACCGCTGCCGGCGCGTCTGTGGAGCTTGGTTGACCACTGGCGTTGGCACCTCGTCGCGGCGTTGGCACTCATTTTGGCCTTGCAGGTGAGATCGTGGTACTCCGCGCAGGAGCGGCGGCTTTGGTTGGAGACCAGCGGGAGCTTTGCCACGCAGATCTTTCCTTTACTTCTGGCGGGGGTCCTGGTCTCCGGGTGGCTGTTGGGTCGGCCCGGCTTGGATGCGGGCCTAGTTCCCGCCTCGTGGGTTGCGGCAGCCGTGGGTGGGAACTCCCCCATGGCGAACTTCACGGCGGCAGCCGTGGGAGCCCTCATGTACTTTGCCAACCTGACCGAGGTTCCCATTGGGCAAACGCTGGTGGGTGCGGGAATGGGAAAAGGACCAGCTTTGGCTCTCCTCTTGGCAGGGCCAGCGGTGAGTTTGCCAAACTTGCTCGTTCTCGCATCCTTTTTCGGGTGGAGAAAGACCGTGTCCTATGCCTCCTTGGTAGTGGTAGCAGCAACCTTGACCGGTTGGGGCTTTGGCTGGTTTTCCTTGTGAGCGTGGTACGGGGTCGGGTATGCCTGGGCTGAGGTTTTCCGCTTGTCCTCAGGGACGGGTGGGGTGAGCTTGACGCGGCGGTTCTTGGTATCGGGGCGTGTACAGGGCGTGGGCTTTCGCTACTTCGTTTTCCGCGAGGCCCAGCGGCTGGGGCTTTCCGGCTTCGTGCGCAACCTGGGAGACGGGCGCGTGGAAGTGGTGGCGACGGGTGAAGAGGCAGATCTTAACCGCCTGGAAGCGCTTCTCTGGCGCGGGCCGGTCATGGCTCACGTGACCATGGTGGAGGTGGAAGAGGCCGAGCCTGCCAACTTCAACGGCTTTTCCATCGTTTCGTCCCGCCGCGGGTGGTGAGCCCAGCAATGCTTGTGGGCCGGCCGCTTCAACGCTACCATTCCCGCGGGGCTGTAGCTCAGTAACGGATAGAGCAGCGGTTTCCTAAACCGCGTGTCGCCGGTTCGAGTCCGGCCAGCCCCGCCATGCCTGCTGGTGGAGCAGGCGGTGGGGCCTGTGCCTCGTTCTCCGCCCCCCTGCAGTTCCCGCCCGCGGAGTGGCGAGTCCGGCCAGCCCCGCCATGTTTGGTGCCTGAGCCGGCAAGAGGCAAGCCTTTTCTAGGACAGCCCAAGCCTTGTTCGCGGTCTTGGCGGCCGACAAGACCTTTGTTGGGCTCGTAATCTTTTAACCGTTGATCTTGGGATCCCAACCCGGCGAGACCAGGACGGCCAGGTTTGCTAGAGCCGCGCCAACAGCTTGGGCAGGGCGTGAAGTTCCGCCCCGGTGGTGTAAAAGTGGGGCGAAAACCGCACCCACGGGCCCAAAACTCCCACCCACACGTGCCTTTGTTGCAAACGTCGCTGTACCTCCTGTGGGGGAAAGAAACGGTGGCGGGCCGCCACGATGCCCGCCACCGGGTGGGCCGCCCCAGGCGAATCCACGCTCCACCCCAGCTCCACCAGTTGGGCGGTAAGGGTTCGCTGATGGTTCAAGATGCGTTGGCGCACCGTGGTCAGGTCCTGGGATAGGATCTCCAGACTCGCCGCCAGCCCTGCCAGCACCACCGGTGCGGGGGGCGGCCCCTCAAAACACGCTGCGTCGTCGCCCATCTCGCCTTTGGAGCGGCGGAACGAGGGGAGAAGCGGTTGCCACCGCTGGCGCAGTTCATGGGTGGTGATGAGGGCGGCCGCTCCGGGTGGCCCAAGGAGCCAGGTGTGACTGACCAACAAAAGGGCGTCCACATCCAGCTCGGCAAAGCTTTCGGGCCGACAGGGGACGGCCTGGCGTGAATCCAGGACTAAGATCCGCTCACGTCGCCAAGCCCGGTCCGCCCAAAGCTCAGGGGTGGCCGCCCACCCCAAGGCGTCCACCCAGGGGAGGACGACTACGCCAGGCCCCGGGGGCAGCTCCTCCAGGGCTCGGGGGAGGCGGTCCCAAAGGGCCTCCTCCACCACCTGGGCGCGGTGGCCCAGGCGATCCAACAGTCGGGCCAGGGGGCGAGCCTCCTCGGCCTGTTCCAAGGCCAGGAGTATGTGGCTCCCTGGTGGCAGCTGAAGGCCGGCGAGCAAGGCCGTGAGGGCCACGGCAAAGGAAGGAAACAAACTCACGTCAAAGGGTTGGCACCCGACCAGTAAGGACAACAGGGAGCGTACCTTCTGGTCAAGGAAGGTCACTTGCCGCAGTTGCCAAAAGCCCTCGCGTTGGTACAGGGCCAAAAGCTCGCTCATAGCCGCCACGGTGGGCTGGGGCAACGGGGCCAGGGTCGCATGGTCCAGGTAAAGGCACTCCTCCCGGATAGGGAAAACACTGGAAAGCTCCATGACCGGCCCAGTATACGAACTTGAACCCCTCACCACGGCACAGTAGATTGAAAGGGTTCATGTGCGGCATCTTCGGCTTTGCAGGTCGCCGGATTACCTGCTCCCAGGAGGAGGTCAAACTGGCCTTATCCCTCTTGCGCCACCGTGGGCCGGACGCCTTAGGGCTGAGAGCAGGGCCTGGATGGGCTTTAGGCGCCTGCCGGTTGGCAATCCTTGACCTGGTGGCCGGTGATCAGCCGGTGAGCAACGAGGCAGGACAGATCCACGCGGTATTCAACGGGGAAATCTACAACTACCGACCGCTGCAGCAGGCCTTACGAAAAAATGGCCACCGATTGCGTTCTTCTGGTGACACCGAGCTTTTGGTGCACCTGTGGGAGGAGCAGGGGAGGGGAATGCTACAAAGCCTGCGCGGAATGTTCGCCCTGGCTTTGGTGGATGAGCGAACGCACAAACTGTTCCTTGCCCGTGACCCTGTGGGTAAGAAGCCTCTTTACTGGATGCGCGCCTATGGAGGTCTTTTCTTCGCTTCGGAGCTGAAAGCCTTGCGTCCCTTTGCTCCCTCCTGGTCAGTGGATCCGCAAGCCCTGGGCCAGTTCTTGACCTTTGGCTTTGTCCCCGAGGGGGCTTGTTTTATAACGGGAGTGGAAAAGCTACCGCCGGGGCACTGGCTAGAGTTGGACATCCCCACGGGGGAGATCCGCACGGGAACACACTTTGAGTTTCACTTTGCGGTGGATCCGGGGCTGCCCAGGCACGCGGCGGCCAGCCAGTTGCTGGAGCTGCTAGGGGAGGCCACTGCGCTGCGGCTCCAGGCGGATGTACCCGTGGCCCTCTTCCTCTCCGGAGGACTTGATTCCGCCACGGTGGCGGCGCTGGCAGCAAGGGTAGGGGAGGTGCCGAGGCTGCTCTTCGTGGACTTGGGAGATGCCGGTGAACGCCGCCGCGCGGAAGCCACGGCGGCAAGCCTGCAGAGGCCACTGGAGGTGCTCCCCGGGCAAGGGGCGCCGGATTTGGCCTTGCTGCCTCGGCTGGCAGAGGTGTTTGATGAGCCCCTGGCCGACCCCTCGGTGGTACCTACCCTCTTTGTTGCGCAAGCAGCCGCCACGGCAGCCAAGGTGGTGCTGAACGGGGACGGAGGAGATGAGCTGTTGGCTGGCTACCGCCGCTTTCTCTTGGCACACGCCGCCTCTCATCCCGCCACGGGGCTTGCGCTCAAAGCGGCGTTAGGCCTCGGCGGTAGGCTGCTGGGCCGGCACTGGTGGTGGCACCGGATGTCCGGCAGCGTTGGTGATCCGGCCCATGACTACCTGGTGTGGGGGCCGGTGAAGTTCACA
Organism: Thermoanaerobaculum sp.; assembly: GCA_025060245.1. Lineage (GTDB taxonomy): Bacteria > Acidobacteriota > Thermoanaerobaculia > Thermoanaerobaculales > Thermoanaerobaculaceae > Thermoanaerobaculum. The sequence goes on from JANXCP010000055.1 coordinate 13,352, forward strand.
CCGCGGGAGGTGGGGCAGATTTTCTGGGAAAAACCGGATCTGAGCACCTTTGAGGAGGTGGTGCGGCGGGCACCTCGGGATTCTATCATCAATTGCCTCCGCGCCTTGGAGCTGTGGTTTTTCTTGCCGGGGGATCTGCTGGTGAAAATGGACCGGGCGACCATGGCCTGCTCTGTGGAAGCCCGCTCGCCGTTCTTGGATCGGGAGGTGGTGCAATTTCTCCTGACCGTACCACCGCAGTACTTGCTTGCCGGCTGGCGAACCAAGTCCCTCTTGCGGGAGGCCACCAAAGCGCTGCTCCCCAGGTCGGTGCGACGCGGTCCCAAGCGGGGTTTTGAGCCTCCCCTTGGCCAATGGTTGGCAGGGCCGTGGCGGGAGGCAGTGGATCAACTTTTCCATGACCCTGGGGCGCGCCTACGGAGCTTCATCCGCATGGGCCCGTTGGGTCAACTCTTACCTTCCCTTGCGCTGCAGGACCCCCCACGCCATGCCCGGGCACTCTTCACCCTCTTGACCCTGGAACACTGGCTGCGACGCTGGAATTAGGTGGAAGCCCGATCCTGTCTCTGGCTGCAGTCCACCTTCGGCGAACGGCAGGTGGCTCAATCCAGCCCGTACACCCCAGAGTTCGGTCGCCGGCCGCCTCAATCCCGCTGTGGTTCGCTTCTCGGACGGCCTCCGGCCGGCTTGGACGCCCCTTCAGCTCTCGGCGGATGGGCTGGCGGTTCAAACCGAGGGATGGTGGGATTGGGCACGGCCTGGCCCTGATTTCGCGGAGGTT
>JANXCP010000056.1 GCA_025060245.1 Thermoanaerobaculum sp.
GTGAGCTCGGTGGCAGAGATGTCGTTGTCAATCGTCTTCGGCACCCCCACCACCGGTAAATTCAGCTCGCGGTGCATCCGCTCGGCGATGGAAAGGGAGCCATCCCCGCCGATGACCACCAGCGCATCCAGACCCAGCTTTTCAAAATTGCGTACCACCGCTTGGGAAGCGTCTACCACTTCCTCCACCCCATCGGGCCGGCGAAAGGGGTAACGAAACGGGTTGTGGCGGTTGGTGGTGCCGAGGATCGTGCCCCCCCGCGGCAAAATCCCCCAGATGTCGTCCAGCTCCAAATCCTTCGCCTTGCCCTCCACCAAGCCGGAAAAACCGTTGTAGATCCCCACCGGGGTGATGCGGTAGGAAAACAAACAAGTCTTCACCACCGCCCTGATGACGGCGTTCAATCCCGGGGCGTCCCCGCCCCCTGTGAGTACCCCCACCCGTCGCACCTTCACCACTGTTCCTCCCAACCTAGCTCCACCAGTTCAATACCCGCCTGGCGAGCGAATTCCCAAATCCTCTCGTCGCGGTAAAACTCGGCGAAGACGATCCGCCGAACCCCCGCGTTGGCCAAGAGCTTAAAGCATTCCCAGCAAGGGGAGGCTGTGACGTAGCAGTCGGCCCCCTCAATGCGCACCCCGTGGCGGGCCGCTTGGATGAGGGCGTTGGCTTCCGCATGCACGGTACGCACGCAGTGCCCGTTGACGACCAGGCAGCCCGCCTCCGTGCAGTGGGCAAGGCCACGGATGGATCCGTTGTAGCCCGTGGCCAACACCGCCCGATCGCGCACCAACACCGCCCCCACCGCCTTGCGCGGGCAAGTGGAGCGAGTGGCGGCTTCCCGGGCCAAGTTCATGAAGTACCGATCCCAGGAGACCCGCATGGCCCTGCAGTATACCGTTCCGGGTCCTCACCTGCGGTACCCTCAGGGGTGTGGGCATGCCCCGGGGCGAGGGCGTGTTTCCCTCTAAGGAGGGCTTATGGATCTGGCAGCGCGACGGGCGACGGTAGGGGTGAAAGTGGGCTCGGTGCAAATCGGGGGTGGGGCACCGGTGGTGGTGCAGGCCATGACCAACACCGACACCGCCGACGTGGCGGCCACCACCCAGCAAATCCTGGAGCTTTGGCAGGCCGGGGCCGAGGTGGTCCGCATTACGGTGAACAACGAACAGGCGGCGCAAGCCGTGCCGGAAATCCGTGCCCGGCTCTACGACGCCGGTTGCTCGGTGCCGCTGGTGGGAGACTTTCACTTCAACGGTCACCTGCTGCTGACCCGTTTTCCCTCCTGCGCCCAGGCCCTTGACAAGTTCCGCATCAACCCAGGGAACGTGGGTCGCGGCCAAAAGAAAGACGAGAACTTCCTCACCTTTTGCCGCCTAGCCAAAGACCTCGGCAAGGCCATCCGCATTGGCGTCAACGCGGGCTCCCTAGATCCTGAGTTGGTCATGGCCAAAATGCAGGAAAACACGGAAAAAAACTTAGGGCTGTCGTCGGAAGAGATCATTTCCCAGTGCATGTTAACCTCGGCCCTCACATCCCTGGAGCTTGCCTTGGCCTCCGGGCTCGGGGAAGACCGCATCGTTATTTCCTGTAAGATTTCCCGTCCCACCGAGCTGATCCGGGTCTACCGGCAGCTAGCCGCCTCCACGCGCCAGCCACTCCACCTGGGCCTGACCGAAGCGGGCATGGGGCGGCGCGGGGTGGTCTGGTCCACCGCGGCCATGGCGGTGCTCCTGGCCGAGGGCATCGGCGACACCATTCGGGTCTCCCTGACCCCTAGCCCGGGAGGCGACCGGAGGGAAGAAGTGTGGGTAGCCTGTGAGATCCTCCAGGCCCTGGGCATTCGCTCCTTTGCCCCCACGGTCACCGCCTGCCCTGGGTGCGGGCGCACCACTTCCACAACGTTCCAAGAACTGGCGCAGCGGGTAGAGGACCACCTGCGCCAGCACCTGCCCTCGTGGCGGCAACGGTACCCGGGTGTGGAGGACCTGAAGGTGGCGGTGATGGGGTGCGTGGTGAACGGGCCTGGGGAATCAAAGGCCGCTCACATCGGAATCTCCCTCCCAGGCACAGGGGAAGCCCCAGCCTGCCCGGTGTACATGGATGGAACTCACGTCACCACCCTCAAGGGGAACGCGGAAGAGCTGGCCAGGCAGTTCTTGGCTTTAGTAGACGCCTACGTGGAGCGGCGGTACGGGAACGTCCGTTAGCCCCGGCCCCCACGCAGGACCGCCCAGCGCTCGTCCTCCACCGGCAGGGCCGGTGCAAACCCGAATCCTTGGACCAAGTCACACCCCGCCCGACAGGCTAGCTGGTGTTCGGCAGCACCCTCCACCCCTTCCGCCACCACCTTGACCCCCAGGCGGTGCACCAAATCCACGACCCCGTGCAACAGCGCTTCACCGCGCGAGTCCCGGGCCGCGGCGCGGACGAAGGAGGCGTCCAGCTTCACCAACTCCGCCGGCACATCACGCAGCAGCGCCAGGGAGGAGTAGGCCGTGCCGAAGTCGTCCAGCACCACGTGAATTCCCATGGAACGGGCGCGGCGCAATTTCTCTGCCGTCTGCTCCACCGCCGGTAACAAGGCCGATTCGGTGATCTCAAGCCATAACTGCTGGGGGGCGAGGCTGTTGCGCACCAGGACCTCTTCCAAGTGTTGCAAAAAGCCCTCCATCTGCAGGGTGGGCGCCGCCACGTTGACGCTCACCGGCACCCCCAGTCGTGCTGCCGCCTGTGCCGCCACTTTCAACGCCAAACCATCCAGCTCGGGCAGCAAGCCCACCTCTTGCAAAAGCGGGACAAAGCTGCTTGCCTGCACCACCTGATCGGCGTGCACGAATCGCGCCAAGGTCTCCGCCATCACCAGGCGGCCCTCGGCGGCGGTCAAGATGGGTTGAAAGAAAAAGTGGACCCCCTCCGAGCGCAAGGCGCGCTTGAGCTGCTCTAAAAAGGCCAGGCGGGCCCGGGAGTAGCGGTCCATCTCGGGGGAGTAAAAGGCAAACCCACTCCGCTCCCCTTTAGCACGGTACATGGCCACGTCGGCCGCACGCATGAGCTCGTCCAAGCTTGCACCGTCTCCGGGGTACACGGCAATACCCAGCGAGGCCTCCACCGATAGGACCTCTTGCCGCAGGATAAAAGGCTGGGAAAAGCAGTCTAGCACGCGCCGCGCCGCCACCCGGGCGCCCTCATGACCGGTTTGCGGCCAAAGGATGGCAAACTCGTCACCTCCCAAACGGGCCACCGTGTCGGTCTCGCGGGCTGCCCGGGAAAGGCGAAGGGCCACCGCCTGCAGGAGTTCATCGCCGGCATCGTGGCCTAAGGCATCGTTCACCTCTTTGAACCGGTCCAAATCCAAATAGCCCAAGGCCACAGGAAACTTGTGACGGCGGGCCAGAGCCAGCAGCTGCTCCGCTCGTTCCCGAAGCAGGCGACGGTTGGGCAAATCGGTCAGCCCGTCGTGGTACGCCAGGTGCTGGATTTGCTCCAGCCAGCGCTTACGCTCCCCGAGATCACGCAAAACGGAGACGATGACCCGGCGTTTGCCGAAAAAGGTTGGCACGGAGCGTGTTTCGGCCAAAAAAACGGTACCGTCGGAACGGGTGTACGCCAACTCCAACGCCGGAGCAGGCTCCCCTTCCCGCAGCATGGCTGCCACCCGCTGTTGCACCAGGGGCCAGGAGGCACCGTGAATGATCTCCGTGCCTCGTCGCCCCGCGAGGCCTTCCGGAGAGGTGACGCCAAACAGCAGGTTGGCAGCAGGGTTGGCGTAAAGAACCTGGGTTCCATCGTGGACCACGATGGCGTCGGGTATATGCTCCAGGAGCGTGCGCCACCGCTCTTCGGTGCGCTGCAGCTCGGCCATGGCCTCTTGCAGTTTCAGCTGGTCGCCGATGGCCGCCGCCACCGTCTGCAGCACCTCCCGCTCGCTTTCCTGCCAACGCCGGGGGCTTTTCACCGCGTCAAAACCCACAAAACCCCAGGGCTTGCCATCCCGGAACACCGGGACCACGAGGATGGACTGGATGCCCTGGGCTTCCAGCAGGGGCCGTTCTGAAGGGGGGAAGGTATTCACGTCACCCACCACCGCGCGGCCCGCCCCTAATTCCTCCAGCCACCGGCCAAAACCAGCCTCGCGGACGGGCAAATTCTTAAGAGCAGGGTTGTTTTTTTGTGGCTCAACCCCAGGGGCACACCACTCCCACAGTTGGGTGCAGGCAGGTACTTGGGTTTCCGGATGGGGGTGTACGCAGAACACGTACACGCGGTCCGCCCCCGTGCCCTCCCCCAAGAGGGCCAGCGAGTCCTCCACGGGGGCGCCCGCCAAAAGGCTCGCCACTGCCTGGAGAATCTTTTGCCAGTTGTGGCGGACCGAAAACTCTTCCCGAGGCGTTTCGCAGAAAGCGTTCACCGCTCGTCCTTCTACCCCAAAACGTAGGCAAACACCAGCGGCGCCACAATGGTGGCGTCCGATTCAATGATAAACCGGGGGGTGTCGGGACCCAGTTTCTCCCAAGTGATTTTTTCGTTGGGAACAGCCCCCGAGTAGGAGCCGTAGCTGGTGGTGGAGTCGGAGATCTGGCAGAAGTACCCCCAAAGGGGGATGTCCTTCCACTGCAGGTCCTGCCGCATCATCGGCACGGCACAAATGGCAAAATCACCGGCAATGCCGCCACCAATCTGGAAGAAACCGACCCTGATCCCCTCTTGGCTTTGCCGGCGATACCAATCCGCCAGGGCCATCATGTACTGGATGCCGCTTTTTACCGTGTGCACGTTCTTGATATCGCCTTGGATGCAGTGAGCGGCATAGATATTGCCCGTGGTGGAGTCCTCCCATCCGGGGACGAAGAGGGGCAAGTTTGCCTCCATGGCGGCGTACACCCAGCTGTCCTTGGGGTCAATTTGGAAGTACTGGTCCAACTTTCCAGCGCGCAAGATACGGTAAAAGAACTCGTGGGGAAAGTAGGCCTCGCCACGCCGATCGGCTTCCTGCCACTCCCCCAGGATGGCGTGCTCAATGCGGCGTATGGCCTCCTCCTCCGGGATACAGGTGTCCGTAACGCGGTTGAGGTGCCTTTGCCACAGGCTCACCTCCTCGTCCACGGTCAGGCTGCGCCAGTGGGGGATGCGCACGAAAAAGTCGTGGGCCACCAGGTTGTAGATGTCCTCCTCAAGGTTGGCCCCAGTACAGCTGATGGCGTGGACTTTCCCCTGTCTAATCATCTCGGCCAGGGAAATGCCCAACTCGGCTGTACTCATGGCACCGGCCAGGGAGACCAGCATTTTGTTTCCTTGCTCCACAAATTGCCGAAAACTTTCCGCCGCCTCCACCACCACCGCTGCGTTGAAATGACGAAAATGCTGCCGGATAAACTCCCGCACCTCGCGCGCGTACTGCATCGTCCCCTCCGGTGCAGATTTTATCGCAAAAACCCCGTGCCTTACGTCTACGTGACCTTTAGGAATGCCTCTTCAGCGCGGTAGGAAGAGCGCACAAAGGGCCCGGCAATTACCTCAAGCCCCAGGGCCGCCCCAAACTCCTCCAACTGGCGAAACTCCTCGGGGTGCCAGTAACGGACTACCGGAACTTGCTTGCTGGTGGGCTGAAGGTATTGCCCCACCGTGACGATCTGGCAGTCCACCGCTTTCAGGTCGCGCAAGACCCCTTCCACCTCCTGGCGCGTTTCGCCAAGACCCACCATGAGGCCGGATTTACGCACCATGTGGGGAGCTTTCTCGGCCACCCGCGAAAGCACCGAAAGAGCCCAAGTGTACCGGCCCTGGCGCCGCACCTGCGGGTAGAGGCGGGGAACCGTTTCCACATTGTGGTTATAAACGTGTGGTCCGGCGGCAATCACGGTGTCCACGGCGCTCACCTGCCCGCGGAAGTCTGGGGTCAACACCTCCACGGTCACCGGTGGCTGCAGCTCGCGCAACGCGGCAATGACCCGGGCAAAATGTCCCGCTCCACCGTCGGGAAGATCATCCCGATCCACAGACGTCACCACCACGTGCCGCAACTTGAGCTCCCGCGCGGCCTGCGCCAGGCGTTGCGGTTCTTCCGGATCCAAGGGGCGAGGGCGGCCGTGGGCAATGGAACAGTACCGGCATGAGCGGGTACAGCGGTCTCCCATGATGAGGAACGTGGCGGTGCCCCGCGAAAAGCACTCCGACCGGTTCGGACAGCGGGCTTCGTCGCACACCGTGTGCAGCTGGCCTGCCGTCATGATGCGGCGAACCTCGCGCAGCGACGGCAAGGTGAGCTTTCGCTCGGCTATCCAAGCGGGTAACCGTTCCCTCATGGACCCACCAAGAACGCTTCGGGAAACCCTTCTCGCTGCACTCGCGCCACCACCCGCAATCCGCTCTCCCTGTCAGGAAACGGGCCCAGGCGCACACGGTATTTCCCTGAGGCCAACGGCAACACCCTCACCTGTTCTGGGCGAAACCCCAAGGCCAACACCCGGTGCCGCACTCCCTCCGCGTCGCTTCGGCTTCGCAGAGCCGCCACCTGCACCCACACCCCCCGCACCCCTCCCCCCTCCCGCGATGTAACCTTCGCAGGCGCGGGTGTCAAGGTAGGAGGCACCACTGCTATTGGGGTTGGTGAGGGCTCCGGGGTCGGCGTCGGGGGAACCACAGGCTCCCCCAGGGGGGTAGGCGGTAATGGCACGACGGTCGTTGCCGGGGTCGCAGCGAACGCCACCTGGAGGGTAGGTTGGCCCTCCGCCTGCCGTCGGTGTTCCCGCTCCATTAAGCCCACACCCACGCCCAGGGTAAACACCACCACGAGAACCGCGGCCAGGGCCAGAGCGAAAACAACGATTTGGCGCCCTGAAACTACCAGTTGGTAGTAGCGCGCCACCCCCTTCCCCCTCTAGCCCTTCTTTTCACCCAACTGGAAGAAGGGCTTGATGGTGTCAATGGGAAGTGGAAAGACGATGGTGGAGTTCTTCTCCGTGGCAATTTCCGTAAGGGTTTGAAGGTAGCGCAGTTGCAGGGTGGCAGGCTCCTGCTGCATGACCGAAGCCGCTTCGGCCAGGCGCTGGGCTGCTTGGTACTCCCCTTCGGCATGGATGATCTTCGCCCGTTTTTCCCGCTCAGCCTCCGCCTGCCGCGCCATGGCCCGCTGCATCTCCTGCGGCAGGTCCACGTGCTTGACCTCCACCAGCGAAACCTTCACACCCCAGGGATCGGTGTGCCGATCAATGATCTCCTGCAACTTTTGATTGAGCTTTTCCCGTTCAGCCAACAGCTCGTCCAGCTCCACTTCTCCCAGAACCGAACGCAAGGTGGTTTGGGCTAACTGGGAGGTGGCGTAAATGTAGTTCTCCACCTCACAAATCGCTTTCACCGGATTGAGAGCACGGAAGTACACCACGGCGTTGACCTTCACGGATACGTTATCCCGGGTAATCACGTCCTGGGGCGGGATATCCAACACCACGGTGCGCAGGCTCACTACCGTCATCTTTTGTACCGGCCAAAAGACCAATACAAGGCCAGGGCCTCGCGGTGTGGGATCCACCCGACCCAGGGTAAACACCACTCCCCGTTCATATTCCTTGAGGATGTTGATCCAGCGAAAGATGACAATAACGAGAATGATTCCGGCCAACAGCCAACCAAATGAGACCTGCGGGCTCATGACATTGCTCCTTTCCCTTCTTCGGAAGGCACAGCCTCCACTTCCAATACGCTGCCCCGGATGCCCACCACCCGCACCGCCGTCCCTTCCTTGACCGGTGCGGGGGCTACGGCATCCCAATACTCCCCATGAACGAACACCTTTCCCCTGGGGCTCAGGTCGCTCACCGCCCGACCCTCTTCCCCCAACATGCCCTCCACGCCCGTCACCGGCTTCACCCTATGGGCCGAGAGAACCCGCGACAGGAGGAAGAGCACCAGGAAGGCGAACACCAGGGTCGTGGGCAAAATGACTCCCCAGCCCACCCTCAGGGAAGGAAGCGGCGCGTCAATCAACATCGCCGAGCCCAAGATGAAGCACACCACTCCGGCCAGCGCCAGAAGCCCGTAACTGGTCACCTTGACCTCCGCCACAAAAAAGGCAATGGCCAGCAAGAGCAACAATACCCCCACGTAGTTCACGGGCAGCACCGAAAGGGCAAAAAACGCCAAAAGCAGGCTAATGGCCCCCAAGACCCCGGGGAAAATGGCTCCCGGGTGGGAGAGCTCAAAGTAAATCCCGAGGATTCCCAAGAGCAAGAGGAGATAGGCAATGTTGGGATGGGCAATGGCCGACAGGAGCTTGTCCGCCGGGGAGGGGACCAACACCTTGATCTGCGGGGAAGCCACCGCCAACTTCTCGGTGACCCCGGAAAAGCGCCGCACTTCGCGTCCGTTCAACTGGCGGAGTAGTTCAGCGCGATCTGCCGCCACCAGGTCAATGAGCTTTTTTTCCAGCGCCTCCCGTTCGGTGAAGGACACCGACTCCCGCACCGCCTTTTCCGCCCATTCCACCGGCCTGCCCCGCTGGGCCGCGAGGGAGCGGATGAGGGCCGCAGCATCGTTGGTCACCTTCTCGGCAACGGTCTTCTCTAGGTCTTCGCCCTGCCCTCCCACCGGATGGGCCGCTCCGGCGTTGGTCCCCGGCGCCATGGCCGCCACATCCGCTGCCATGAGCAGGAAAAACCCGGCCGAGGCCGCCTGGGCACCGGAGGGGGTCACGTAGACCACCACCGGCCGCGGGGAGGTGGTGATGGCTGTGGTCATCTGCCGCAGCGAGGTGAGCAATCCCCCCGGGGTGTTCAGCTCCAACACCACCAACTGGGCGTTCTCCGCCGCCGCGGTGCGCAACCCCCGCTGCAGGTATCGCATGGAGGCGGGCTGGATGGTATCTTCCAAGCGCATGACCACCACCAGCTCTGCGCTGGCAGACGTGGCAAAGGTCAGGCAGCAAAAGGCGAGAGCGATGCGCGAAAGCACCGACGAAATCATAGAAGCTTTTCCCACTGGGGGCAAGGCCCGATTGCGGGCCGGCGAGCTGGCGTTGGCTGGCGCCTTGCTGTTCATGGCTGGGGTCGCCTGGGCACATCCGGAGGAGGTGGCCTTAGCTTCCCGTTATTCCCTTGCCACCGTCGCCGTGCTCTTTTGCACCGCCGCGCTGGCCCTTGCCCGCAGCAGTCACCCCACGCTTCAGCTGCTCCGCGAGCTTCTCCCCGTCCCCGTGATACCCTTCGTGTTCCTCCACTTAGGCTTGCTCATCCCTCTCGTGCACCCCGGCCATTACGACGAGCAGTTGGAGGCCCTGGATCGCCTCCTCCTGGGCAGCGAGCTGCAGGCGGCGCTCTACGATCTGCCACTGCCCTGGTGGCTGGCCGACCTCCTCACCTTGGCCTACTCCACGTTCTTCTTCCTCCCCATTGTGCTCCTGGTGGCGCTGGTGCGCCGGCGAGATCCCTACCTGGGGCGGGTGGCCTCCACCATCATCCTCACCTTCCTCGTTTCCTATGCCGGTTACTTTGTGGTTCCCGCTTACGGTCCCCGCGCCGGGGTGGCCCGGGAGCGCTACGCTTCCCTGCCCCCCGGAATCGTGGGAGAGCCCATCCGGGACCTCTTGGATCACTGGGAAAAAACCAAAACCGACGCCTTTCCCTCCGGGCACACCATGGTGACCCTGGCGGTACTCCACTGCGCCCGCAAGCGCCTCCCCCGACTGTACACAGCCCTCCTGCCGGTGGGAGCGCTGCTCATCGCCGCCACAGTGCTGCTCACCTACCACTGGGTGGTGGACGTGCTGGCGGCCATTCCCCTGCTCCTTCTGAGCCTAGCCCTCGCCCGGTGGTGGTGTGGACCCTTGCCGTCGGTACGCCACCAGCTCCCCCCGCACCTCCCGTAGGGCACGGCGAAGCTGCCGGGCTCCGGGAGGCTGTACCAACCCGTAGGTCACCTGCTGGTGCACCAGGAACAGCCACTGGCAGGTGGCTCGCGACCTTTCCAGGCGAAGCAGCAAGGTCTCCAGGACCTTTGTGGGCGTGGCATGGTGCAAGGCCCCCTCTTCCCAGCCTGCCAGGCGGGCCAGCTGCCACAGGCTCCTGCCTAAAGGGGAGAGGGTCAACCGCGCTTGCGGCCTGGGGCGCCAGCGCCGCGAGAGCACCGCCACCGCCACCCCCGCCAACGCCACCAGCCCCGCGACCGCAATCCACAGCCAGTGGCGTCGCACTTTGGCCCACACCGCCAGGAGCACATCGAGTTGGTCAGCGAGAGAAAAGGTGATGATCCAACGGTCCCAAATCTCCCCTAGCCTCGCCCAGATGGCGCGCCAATCCCATGCGGATCTGCCCAGCTCCGCCGCCGGCTGCCCTTCGGGGGGAGTGGGGTCAAAGATGTGCCACCGGTTGTTCACGAACGCCAGCACCCAGGCGTGGGCGTTGGCATCCCGCAGGAGAAACTCACCGTTGCCCAAATCCTGTCCGCCGGCAAAACCCGTTTGCAGCCGGGCCGGAATACCCTGGGCGCGCAGCAACAAAACCATGGCTGAGGCAAAAAACTCGCAGTGCCCTTCGCGGGAGGTCCAGAGGAACCACTCCACCGGGTCTGCCCGCAGCGGGGCAAGGGTCCGCGTGCTGTAGCGGTAGTTTGCTTGCAAATAGGTTTCCAGCGCCTTGGCCTTGGCCCAAGCCCCCTGATGGCCTTCCGTGACCCTTTGTGCCAACCGCTCCAAAGCCGGGCGGCTGATCGGCACCGCCAGATCTTCATCCCCTGGGGGTCGGGTGTAGACGCCGGATGGATCAAAAACCACCTGGTAGGCAATGGGTGGCACCAAACCGCGCGGAATGCGCACCGCTTCCGCGCCGTCAAGCCAAACCTCCACCTCCGGGGGAACCAGGCGCCGCGCCCCGGGCGGCAAGAACAGACGGTCGCTGGTCTGTTCCAGGGAAAACTCAGCCCTCACTCCCACCTGGTCCCCGCGCAGGATCGGCAGGTCACCCCGCTGGACCTGGCGCCGGCCCTCCAGCCACCGACCGGCCCGGTAGTGGGATAGGGTTGCTCCCACAAACCGCAGCCACTGCGGGTTCACCTCCGCCTGGTCGGGAAACCGCACCCGCAGCATCGGGCGGCGCGAGGTCTTGATCTCCCCCAGCTGGTGCAAGCTCACCGCCTCGCGAAAGCCGCTGATCGGGCGCGCCCCCATCCCGGCCGCGGCAAAGGGTGAGCGCAGGCGAGGAAAGAGGACAAAAAGGGGCGCTCCCACCGCCAAAGCTAGAGCCGTTGTGGCGAGCCACAGGCGCCAGGGAGGTTGGCCGCGCGGGGCAGCACCGCCCAGCCGCTGGCCCAGCTCCAGGGGGAGCAGCTGTGCCGTGGCAAAGGTGAGGGCCGCCAAGCCAACCACGAGGTACAACACCAACGCCGGGTGGGTGGACGAGGCAACGCCGGCGGCGTTGAGCACCGCCAGCAGCGCCAGCACCGTGTACCGTCGCGGCCGTGGCGCACCCCCCCACAGGCGCACCGCGGTGAGCAGCACGAGCAGGTTGGCCACCGGGCGCAGGATGCCAAAGCGCAATCCCCCGGCCGCCAGGGCGGCCAGGAGGATCAGCGGGGCCAGAAGGTTTTCCACCCACGCGGGGAGGGGCGGGTACACGGTGCGGGAAAAAAGCAAGGCCAGGCCAACCCCGGCCAGGGGCAGGAGGAACAGCCAATTGACGGCACCGGAAAAACCCAACGGCAGGGTCACCGCCAGGGCGGCCAGAGCCAACCATCGCTGCCAAAGGAGGGAGGTGCTCATGAGCTCTCCCCCAGGCGGTACACCGCATGCTCTCCCTGGAGAGAAAAAGGCACCCCCACCACCCCCCGTCGGGGTTCTACCAGGGCCAGCAGGGTCAAGATCTGGCGCAAGTGCTCAATGCCCCAGGCCGGCGGGACGACGGTAGGGTGCACCACCAGACCCACCGCGTGGCCCTGCTGGATCAGCTTGCGGGCCACCGAAGCCACCTCCGCCACCAGGTCATCAAAGCGTTGGCGAGTGGTGGGGTTATCCGGATCGCGCACGTGCGGGTCCAGCACCAAGAAGCGCAGGTGACGCTCCCGATCCTTGCGCTCCATGACGATGACCCGCCCTTGCCGTGCGGTTTGCTTCCAGTGCACATCCCGCACGTCATCGCCGGGGCGAAACTCGCGCAGCAGCTCCACCTCTCCACCCCGTTGGGTTTTCCCCGCCCCCAGCTCTCGCGTCCCCTGCGGGGTTCCCACAAACCTGGGAACTCCCGCCGCCACCAACTGCGGGTACACCAGGAGGTCGCCCTCGGAGGAAAAGCGCAATGCCTTGACAAAAAAGCCCAGCGGCGCGCGCACCTCCACCACCAGGGCCGGACGAGGGTAGAGGCCGCGCCGGGAAAACCGCGTCACGACCACCCCTTGCGCTGCTTGCCGCGGGGGAATCATCGGCAGCACGGTCCCGCCGGGTAGGCCCTCCAAGCGACACACCACCGCCCAGGCAGGAAGCCATGGCGAATTGTTGGTTACCGCCACCGTCACCCGAGTGGCGGCACCAGCCCAAACTTCCGCCGGCCAGGTGGCTTCTGCCCGCAGGTGGCCCAGGCTGTGCCGCGAGAGCACCCCGGAAGCCACGAAGGCCCCCAGGCTGATGGCCAGGAGCATGTACAGTGCGTTGTTGCCGGTATTTAGGGCGGCCAAACCCACCAGACCCACCCACAAAAGGAACCACCAGAAGCCCCGCGTGGGGGCTAAAGCAAAACCGGGGAAGCGCCACTCAAGCGCTGCAGGCCATGGCATGTTCACCAGGGCACTGGCGTGGTTGCCACGATCTCCTGGATCACCGCACGCTCCGCCTCACTTTGTGAAGCCCCTGATCCGTTGGCACCTGCCAGGATGACCCGATGGGCCATCACCGGCACCGCAACCCGCACCACATCATCGGGAATCACGTAGTCACGCCCCTCCAGCAGCGCCAACGCCTGGGCCGCCCGCTGCAGGCTCAAGGCGCCGCGGGTGGAAACCCCCAAAGCCAGGGAGGGGTGGTGGCGCGTGCGCTGCACCAGTTCTAAAACGAAGCGCAGCAAGGAGTCGGCTACCCTCACCCGGCGCACCGCGGTTTGCAGCTCCACCACCTCACCGGCTTCCAACACCGGCCGAATGGCCTCTAGCTCCTCCTCCACGCCCCCGCGGGCCAAAAGGGCCAGCTCCTCCTCGGGTGAGGGATAGCCCAGGTGCAGCCGCATGAGGAAGCGGTCCAACTGGGATTCGGGCAGCTGGTACGTGCCAAGGTACTCCACCGGATTTTGCGTGGCCAGGACCAAGAAGGGCTCGCGCAGGCGATACCGCGTCTTGTCCACCGTGACGGTGCGTTCGTTCATCGCCTCCAGGAGAGCAGCTTGCGTTTTCGGGGTGGCGCGGTTGATCTCGTCGGCTAAGAGCACGTTGGTGAAGATGGGCCCAGGTAGAAACTCAAATTCCCCCTTCTCCGGCCGCCAGAGGGACACTCCGATCACATCGGAAGGCAACGTGTCGGAGGTGAACTGAATGCGGGAGAAGGTAAGGTTCAGGGAGCGCGCCAGCGCCTGGGCCAAGGTGGTCTTGCCCACCCCGGGGACATCCTCAAGCAGCACGTGCCCCCGGGCCAGCAGCGCGGCGATGACAAAGTCAATGACCTCACCCTTGCCGCGGATCACCTGACCCACCGACCGGCGCAGGGATTGCAAACGTTCCTGGGCTCCCGTCACCGCCTACCCTCCCACCCCTGCGGGGGAACAAAACTCCCCCCAATTCTTCATCCTTGGACCACCTGGGTAAACCGGCCACGCCGAGCGCTTTGAGCCACCACGATCCCGCCCTCCCCTGCCTGCAACCCGCTTGAGCAGGTTGCGCTTCCCTGGCACGACCGCGCGATCCATGAGGACCCTCTCCCCTCAGCCCCCGGGGCCAGCGCCCCGTTCGGCATTATGGTACGCCCCGCCCCCACCCTGCGAGTCCTCCCAGGCCGCCAGCCTTTCCCAAGCTTCACCAGCCCAGGATGGGATGCCAGCACTCGCCCCTGTTCCCCGCTGAGCATGCTCTTAGCCTTTTAGGTCTTGCTGCGGCACCACAGCA
>JANXCP010000057.1 GCA_025060245.1 Thermoanaerobaculum sp.
CAAGCGCCTCATGGTCCCACGCAGGGGGGGAGACCCAACCAGGGGGGAGCCTTCGTCTCTTGCCCCGGCCGAAACTCCAAGAGGGTCAGAGACCAACGATCGGGGTCAGATTCCACCAGCAGGCTACCCGGAACCCGCCCGTGGTGCTTGCGGACCTCAAGCCTTAGGGGATTTTCTAACCCCGGTGCAGTCAGGCGGGCGGAAACCCAGCGGGCGGGATGCCCCGCCACCCTCACCTCCAGGGTGGCGGAGCCCCATTGGCTCAACCACCTTCCCACGGCCACCTCCCGTCCCTCTGCCGGCACCCGCCCCGCCAAGAGCGCCACCAAGACCTCTCGCGGCAGGGTGAGGCGCTCGTCTGCCAGCGGGGGCACCTTTGCCGCCCCGTTCCGCCCCACGCACCCGCCTTCCCGCCGTTGGAACATTCCCTCCTCCGTCCACCACAGGGAAAGGGCTGCGCCCCCCGGACCGCCACCCACCTCCACCAGCGTACCGGTGGTACCGTGGGCCACCAACAACCACAACCCACTGCTCCGGGAACCCTCCAGCCGGTACAGGGCACGGAAAGGTGCTGGTGCCTCCCGCAACTCCGGGGTCAGCGCCGCTGGGGGTAAGACCGCACCACACCCCGTCAACGCCAGCAAAGCAAAGCTGCTAAGGAGCGGGCGCACCGCCAAGCCCCTTAAGCTTCTCCTTAATGCGTTCTGCCTGCCCTTCCTCATCCGGTTTGAGTTGCAGCGCCCTTTGCCAAAGCTCGCGGGCTCTTTGCGGGTTGCCGCGAGCTTGGTACAGATCCCCCAGGTGCTCGTGTATCGTTGGGTCAAAGGGTTCCAACGCCAGCGCCTGGGTCAAGTACTTCTCCGCTCGGTCCCAGTCTCCCAAACGAAAGTACACCCAGCCCAAGGAGTCCAAGTAAGCCCCCGAAAGGGGATCCAGCGCCACGGCTCGCTCGATCAGTTCCTTGGCCTCCTGCAGATGAACACCCCGGTCGGCGAACATGTAACCCAAGTAGTTGAGGGCCGAGGCATTGTCGGGCTCTTGGGCAAGCAACTGGCGAAAGGCCTGCTCGGCCTCAGCAAAGCGACCGCTGCGTTCCAAGGCCGCCGCCAAGCTGAACAGCAGCTCCCCGTCGCTGGCGAAACGGCGCAACCCCTCTTGCGCCCATTGGACTGCCTGCTCGTAGCGCTTAACCCTTAGGAGGGTGGACAGGGCCACACGAACCGCCTCCACCGCACCCGAGGCTAGCTCCGCCAAGAGCGCCAGCCCCTGCTCCTCTTGACCTGCCAAAAGGGCGAACTCGGCGCGAAACGCCTTCGCGGCCAGGGCAGCAGGCTGATCGGGGGCTACGCTGGCGCGGTCAAAGAAGGCCAGGCCCTCGCTGTAGCGTTCTTGCCCGCGAAAATACTCCGCCCACAGCGCCAACCCACGCCGACTCAAGGAACCCTTGCTCAGGGCTGAAAGGAACGGCAGCGCCTGCGTGTACTGCCGTGCTACCAGCTCCACGGCAGCTTGTTCCTCAACGATTTCCTCCTCGGCACCGGCCGCAGCCTGGGGATGGGCCGCCACCACCGTGCGCGCCCTTGCCAGTAGCTCCCGCGCTTCGGCAAAGCGCCGCACCTCCAGCAGCAGCCGAGCCAAGCCCACCAAGGCATCGGGATCGTTGGGCTCCACCGCCAAGGCACGACGGTAAAAATGCTCAGCCTCATCCACCCTACCGCGCCGGAAGGCCACCGCCCCGCGCAGGATGAGGGCATCGGCGTAAGTGGGGTCCCGGGCTAAGGCTTCGTCCAGCACCTCCACCGCCTTCGCCTCATCCTGCGCACGCAAGAGGAGAGTTGCCCAGCGCACCAGGCCAGGAAGGGTTGGAGTTCCCCCCTGGCGAACCGTTTCACCCACCAGGTCGGCGGCCTGACGAAACTTGCCCTGCTGCGCCAAAAGCTCTACCAGTTCGCTCGTGGCCCGGCCCGCCAGCTCCGGAGCCGAACGTGCCCGGCGCAGATAGTCCTCCGCTACCTCCAGTCGCCCCATTTGCCGCAGGGCCTGGCCCGCCGCGAAATGCAGCCACAGGTTATCCTTGTGGTCTTCCAACAGCGGCGCTACTAAACCCCAAGCCTTTTCCCCTTGGCCTAAGCGCAGGTATGCCTCAATGAGGCTTTGCTGAACGCGATCGCGGTACGGCAGGAATCCTTGCCCTTGCTCCAGGTACCCCACCGCCTGCTGAAGCTCTTCTGCCGTGGTGGCCGTTTGTACGGCCAAAAGACCCAGCACCGCCTTCCCTTCCGCCGAAAGGGGACCGCTGCGCCGCAGCTGTTCCAGCGCTTGCTCCCTTATGCCCAGGTTAGCCAACGCCAATCCGTACTCCTCGCGCAACTCTGGGGAATCGGGGTCCAACGCCACCGCTTGGGCAAAAAGCTTTAGTCCCCGTTCCACCTGACCCTCGGCGAGGGCCAGCTGCGCGCGCGCCGTCAAAGCCAGAGCTTGTGAGCGGTGGACGGTGGTCTCTCGCATACCAGTGGTCTGGCACGCGGTCAAGAAACAAGAGAGCACGAGGCCAAGCCAAAGGCGACTCACCCACACCTCCGCCGCCATTCTACCCGTCAACCCTGGCGTCCCTCGTCAAGCACGTCCTCCAAGAAAACCCCGTCCGGTCCCCTAGGGGGCGACCCTTCCATCGCCAGGCCGGACCCAACGCCCGATTCGTCCAACAGCAAGCTTCTCCAAGACCCGAGGTCAACCTTTCCGTGCCCAACTGCCGATTGCGGCGTAAAAGGAGCGGTCCACTGGACACTCACCGGGAAGGAAGCAGCGCGAGGAAAAGGCCTTGGCGCACCGCCGCCTGTCCCACCACAGTACCCCGTCTGTCCACCCAGGTTACCCGCTCCGCTTCCAAGACCAGCAACCCTGCCCCGCTTGCCGCCAACGCCTTGGGTTCCCCGACTCCGCGCCAAAAGGCTTTGGGCTTAGGTAGCTTTGCCAGCTTGCCGGAGCACTTGACCCGCAGGAGCACGCTCTTGGGGTTTGCCACCAAGAGGAACAGCTCCTCCCCGTCAGCGCTCCACAGCAGGTCCACCACCACTCCTTCCACTGGCAGTCGCACGCCCTCCGCCGGCCCCAGCGGCCACAAACCAACGCCTCCTTCCCCCGCCACTGCCAGGAACGAACGGCTCAACGCCACTTTTTTTCCACCCCGCAAGCCAGTAAGGGGAAGGGAAATCAGCTTGCCCTCATCAAAGGGAAACACGAGGATGACCTGCGGTTCGGCACCAGCTGCCAGCAACGCCACGGCCCATCCGTCGTCCAGGACCGCGGCATGAACCACCGCCAGATTCGCGGGTAAACTCCACTGGTCCAAACGCACCAGCTCTGGGTACGACAACACCGCCAACTCGCCTGGGAACAACGTGAAAAACCGATCGGTCTCACGGAAGAACAAGGGCACGAGGCGACCCGCCACCTCCTCCACCCCACCCTCCGGGCGAAGGACCAGCGTGGCCGCTCCATTCCGAATGGGTACCCACAAGGCTCCATCGGGCGCCACCGCCAGAGTGACGGGTGGTGCAGGCAAAGCCCAGCGGGTTACTTCCTTCCCCTCCGGAAGCCGAATGGCGAGCACCGCACCAGGTTGCACCACCGCCACCGTGACCTGCAGCAACAGGGGCAAAACCATGGGGTTATTCTAAGCCTATGAGTAGCTCGGCACAGCAGCTGAAGGCTCAGCTGAGGGCTTATGCCCTTGACGAGCTGGGCTTTGACCTCTTCGGCGTGACCACGGCCGAGCCAGTGGAAGGGGCGCAGCACCTCAAGAGGTGGATTTCCCGTGGTTACCACGGGGAAATGAGCTACATGGCCGCCACAGCGGACGTCAGGGGGGTTCCGCGCCACCTGTTGCCCGACGCCCAATCGGTCATCTGCGTGGCCTGCGCCTACCACGACCCCACCGATGCTCCCCTCCCTCCCGGGCACGGGCGTGTGGCGCGCTACGCCCGTCGCCGGGACTACCACCGGGTGATCAAGAAAAAACTGATTCGCCTGGGGCGGAAGTTGCAGCAGTGGGTCTCCGAGGCACGCTGGCGGGCCGTGGTGGACTCCGCACCCCTGCTGGAGCGCGAGCTGGCGCAACGAGCGGGGCTGGGCTGGATTGGCAAGAACACCTGCGTCATCAACCGTCAACTGGGCTCCGAGCTGCTCCTGGGAGAACTCCTGACCAGCGTCGCCCTTCCCCCCGACGAGCCGGCCACCGACCACTGTGGCAAGTGCACCGCCTGCCTTGACGCCTGCCCCACCAAAGCCTTTATTGCCCCTTACCAGCTGGATGCGCGCCGGTGCATTGCCTACCTCACCATTGAGCATAAATCCCCCTTTGACCGGTGCCGACCACCAGAGCTGGCGGGTAACCTCTTTGGCTGCGATGCCTGCCAGACGTGCTGCCCGTGGAACCGCCACGCTCCAGTACGGGTTAACCCCAGCCTCCCGTCGCTGCCCCACCTGGCAAGCCTCCCCCTGGCGCCTCTGGCCCAGCTTCAGGAAGCGGAATGGCGCGCCCTCAGCCAAGGCACACCCCTGGCCCGCCTACACTTTCGGCGCCTGCGCCGCAACCTGGAGGTGCTCTTGGCCCCCGACGGCATCAAAAGCTCAGTTAGCGAAGATCCGTTCCGGGAGACTGATGTGGAGCCCGCGGCAGAGCTCTAGGTCTTGCAAAAACGGTTTCTTCTCACTAGACTTATAAGCCGGCACCGTGAGCTGGTGCACGCCTCGTGACTGAGGAGGAAAGGAGAGGAGACGATGCGTAAGAACGTGTTGGTTGGGTTGTTGGTGTTGGTCGTGGCAGTTTTGGCCGTGGGTTGCGCCAAGCCGCCACAGCAGGAGCTCGACGCGATGAAGGCGGCCTTGGCGGCCGCCGAGCAGGCGGAAGCTCCCAAGTACGCCGCGGCCGAGTGGGACAAGGCGCAGCAGGCGGTGAATGCTGCCAATGCTGAGGTGGAGGCGCAGAACGCCAAGTTCGCGTTGTTCCGCTCTTACACCAAGGCCAAGCAGCTGATCACCGATGCCACCGCCGCGGCAAATGCTGCCAAGGAGGCCGGAATTGCCGGCAAGGAAAAGGCCAAGAATGAGGCCCGCGCCGCCATTGACGCCGCCAAGGCTTCTTTGACCGCCGCTCAGGAAGCTCTCGCCGCCTTGGAGAAGTGCCGGCGCAAGCCCAAGGACCTGAAGAAGGACTTGGAGTTGCAGAAGGGGAACTTGGATGGCTTGGCCAACCAGGTCAATCAGCTGGAAGACGCCTTCAACCGCGAGGATTTCTTTGGCGCCAAGGCACAGGCGGAGAGCCTCAAGGGACAAATTGACAACTTGACCACCGAGCTCACCAACGCTAAGACCAAGATCAAGTGCTAACGGCGTTGCAACGTCTTTACCGGAAGCCGGCGGCAGCAGTTTGCCGCCGGCTTACCTTTTTCGTTCTTCTCTTCGTGGTGGCCGGGTGTGGCCAGCGCCCTCTTCCACCAGCCGCCTCTTCGGCGAGAACGGCGCTGGCTAGGGCAATAGCCGAGGTACGGGTGAACGATCCGACCACGGCGCGTTGGCTTGAGCGGTTGCTGGCCGAGGCGGAGAAGGTCACGGCCCACGAGCGGTCCGTGCCCTTTTGGGAACATCTGCCGGGGCGCAGCGAGGCGGCGTGGCTGCGAGCCACCCGGGCAGCCGCAGCCGCCCTGCGCGAGCACCGAGCACGACAGACGGCAGCTCAAGCAAATTTTGAAGCCTTGCTGCAAAAGGCCCGCCATGAGGTGTCCCGGGCACAACAGGAAATAGCAGAAACCGGCATGGGGCGGCGGGAAGCTGCCGCCTTACAGAGGGCCCAGGGCGCCTTAGCCCGTGCTGCAGCCCTCGCCAGGCTGGGTCAGTGGGCACAGGCGGCGGATCTCACGAAGGCGGCCCTCGCCGATGCCGCCATAGTGCACAGTAGCTTTGCCAGCTTGCACGCCCGCTTTTCCGACCCCACTCTGCGCCGGCAATGGAAACTTTGGGTGGAAGAAACCCTCCTGGAATCCCGCCGGGAAGGAAAAGTGGTGATCATCGTGGATAAACTACGTCGCCGCCTTTCCGTGTACCGGGGCGGTGAGCTGCTGGCAACGTTTGCCGCGGAGTTAGGCGCCAACGGTCTCCGACCGAAGCAGCACGCCGGTGACCGCGCCACACCCGAAGGCCGCTACCACGTGGTGCAGAAAAAACAAGGAGCTGCCACAAAATACTACAAGGCCCTGCTCATTAACTACCCCAATGACCAGGACCGCATTCGTTTCCGCCAAGCCCGCAGTCAGGGTAGGATACCCTGGCGCGCCGGCATCGGCAGTCTCATTGAGATTCACGGCGAGGGTGGGGAAGGGCGTGACTGGACCGATGGTTGCGTGGCCTTGCGAAACTCGGATATGGACCGAGTTTTCGCCTGGGCAGAAGTGGGCACGCCAGTGACCATTGTGGGCACCTATGACCCTTGAGCACCAAGGAGCAGAGACAGCACGGACCAGAGGCTTGCTTGGTTACTTCGGCCTTCTTGGCGCTGTAGCATTCTTGCTTTTTGCCGGCAGCGCCAGCGTCCTGGCTCGCTTTGGTCAGCCTCTCACCCTCATGCCCCTGGCCACGGTGCCCCACCCCGAGCTGCCCCAATGGGACCAGGGGCAACTGAAAACCCGCGCCGCCAGGGCGCAAGCGCAACTGGAGCGGGTCAAACCCCAGGGCCTGTACCTCGTGGTGGACACCTACCGCAACCGCCTGCGGGTGGTGGAAGACGGTCGAGTGGTGCGGGAAGCGCTCTGCTCCACTGGCACCGGAATCGTGCTCATAGACCCCCGTAACCAGAGGAAATGGGTTTTTGACACCCCCCTGGGGGAGCGGGTGATTGAGCGCAAACAGAGGAACCCCGTCTGGATCAAGCCCGACTGGGCCTTCATTGAGGAGGGAGAGGAACCGCCCAAGGACCCTGCGGAACGGGTAGATCCCTACTCGTTGGGCGACTACGGGTTGTACATGGGTGATGGGTACATCATCCACGGCACGCTTTTCAAGTCGCTGCTCGGCCGTCGGGTCACCCATGGATGCATTCGGCTAGGGGACGAAGACCTTGAATTCCTTTACCACAACGTGCCAGTGGGTACTCGCGTGTACCTTTATTAGCTCGGCGACCTGGGCGGGCGGGTCACTTCCCACTCCGGTAGCGGTGGCGAGCCTGGAGGCGGAGGTAGCGCTGGCGCGCAAGCCCAATATTTACCTCACCTTGGACTTAGCACAAAAAAGCCTTGCCATCAAAGCCCGGGGGATAGTCCTGGATGAAGTTCCCGTGCTGGCAGTAGAGGCCGCGGCGAGGCAAGCGTTTTACTTTCGGCCCCGGCCGGTGCTGCTTCCGGTGCCGGTGGTGCTGGAGGTCCTGCAAGGACCCGGGGATACCGACCGCGAGGTCATTGCACCCACCAGATTGCGCCCTGCCAGCCGGCAGGAGGATGAGGAGGAAACACCCCTACCAGCCGCCTCCCAAACGCCCACACCAACCCCAACCCCCAAACCCGAAACACCCACCCGCTACCGCGTGGAGGTTTTCAGGGCCGGGACGAAACACCAAGGGAAGGCAGAGCTCGTGCTCTGGGTTTCCGACTCCCTGCCCGCTCGCAATGTTTGGCAGCGCTTCCGGGAAGCGGTGAAAGAGGGATGGGCCTACCTGCGGGGGCGGGGCGAAATCACCCACGAGCCACCGGGAATCGTGCTGGTAGTAAAAGGCGAAGACGCCAGGCGCCTCCACCACCTGTTCCGGCAAGGGATGACGATGCTCGTGACCTCCACCGCCCTTTAGGGAGGGCTTCCGGCGGCCCCCCCATCCCCGTAAAATCTTCCCCAGGAGGTGGCTATGAGCAGGATTCGCGTGGGCGTTTTGCTTTCCGGGTGTGGGGTCTACGATGGGGCGGAAATCCACGAGGCGGTCATTACCTTGCTGGCCCTGGATCGGGCCGGCGTGGAAACGCTGGTCATGGCCCCGAATGTGGAGCAGCTACACGTCATCAACCACCTCACCGGGGATGTGGTGGTTGGGGAAACACGTAACGTCCTGCAAGAAGCGGCGCGTATTGCCCGCGGCAATATTCGCGATCTGGCCACGGTGGAGCCCCAAGAGTTGGACGCCCTCATCCTCCCCGGAGGTTTTGGTGCGGCGAAGAACCTCTGCGATTTCGCCCTGAAAGGGGCTAACTGTCAGGTTCACCCGGAAGTGGCACGAGTGGTCCGCGGCGTTCACGCCTTGGGCCGCCCCATCGGCGCCATTTGCATCGCCCCGGCGTTGGTGGCGAAACTCCTGGGGGAGGAGCATCCCACCCTCACCATTGGTACCGACCGCAACACTGCCGCTGCTCTGGAAGCCATGGGTGCTTGCCATCAAGACTGCGCTGTGGAAGGGGTGGTGGTGGACGAAAAGACCAAGGTGGTCTCCACACCCGCTTACATGTTGGCCCGTTCCATTGCCGAAGCGGCAGCTGGCATTGAAAAGCTGGTGGCCGAAGTGGTGCGGCTCGCTGCTCCCCGTTCTTAGTTGGTGGCGTTGCGCAGGCGCGTGATGCGCTCCACCACGTCGCGGTAGGTGGGGTTGACGGCTAAGACCTCGGCGTATTGCCCTAGGGCGGCGGCGATGTTCCCCGCCGCTTCCCATGCCCGCCCCAGCTCATAGCGCAAGCCCAGCTCAGTTTCCGGGGCCAAGGAGGGAGTGGCGAGGGCCTTTTCAAACCAGGACGCGGCTTCTTCCGGCAAGCCCTTGTCCCGGTAACAGTTGGCGATCAACGTCAGGGCGTCCAGGGCCAATTCTGGTGACTTCAGCACCAACTGAAACTCGCCAATGGCCTCGTCCAAAAGGCCCATCTCGCGGTACGCCAGGCCCAGGTCAAAGTGGGTGGCGTAGTCCTCTGCCCCCAGCTGTTCCGCAACGCCCCGCTGGAACTTCTTGAACAGCTCCTCAATGGACTCCTCCCCCACCCCTTCTTCGCCGCGGGCCTGCGCCACCAACTGCTTGTCCTCTTCCTCCGCCAGCTCCCTTTCCAGCTCCTCCGCCAAGTTGAAGAAGCCTTCCTCCTCAGCGAACAGCTCGGTGGCCGACCCTTCCGGCACTGCCGCCGGCGCTGCTGCCAGCTCCGCCACACGGTGGGCGCGGCGGGCCAGCTCCTGGCTTTCCGGAAAAGCCACGGCCAGCCGCTGGTAGGTTTCTTTGGCTTGCTCTGCCAACCCCTGTTCCAGGAGCAGGTCCAGCTCCGCCAACTGATCCGGAGAGGGCTCTTGCAACCCCTCGGCCAACTCCACCAGTTCCACAGGCTCCGTCAAGACCTCGGGGACCGAAGGCGGAGGCTTTTCCACCGATGCCGAGGAAGGGGATGGAAAGACCACCGGCGCCAGATCCGCCAGTTCAAACTGCGGCACGGCAAAGCTCGCCCCTTCGGGGACCGCCGCACCCCCTCCCTCCCCCAGAGCCAGCCCTGGGCTTACCTCAGGAAGGGCGGGCGCCGTGTCTCGCCTCTGTTCTGGCGCGGGAGCTCGCTTTCTTGCCGTAAGGCCGAGCAGCTCTTCCAGCTCCTCAAGGGCAGAAGCGGCGCTCTTGGCCGGGGGCGGGGGAGCCGGACGGGGAGGCGGTGGGGTTGCCGGAACGGGCGTGGGCGTCTTTTGCTCTGCTCGGGGCGGCTCCACGGCGGGTGCCGCAGGAATGGCGACGACCTCCTCTTCCACTTCCTCCAGCCTGCCCCCCAAGGAGGCCAAGAGCTCACGCCCCTTGGCGTGGGAGGGGTCAAGGGCCAACAGCTGCTGAAGGTGGGTCAGAGCCTTTTCCACCAGGCCATACTTCGCCAAGACCGAAGCTTCGGTGAAAAGCTCGTCGGCGCTCGGCTGGGGACCTGTGGGGGGGACCGGGTTGGCGGTTTGGTCCATGGAAGCCACCGCCTCCCAGTCCCAGCTGGTCTGGGCCTGCGCCGCAGCGGCTGGCTCCTCCTCCAAAGACTCCAGGGGGATTTCCACCTCCAGCTCCTCGGCCGTTTGCGGGCCCTTCGTTGGACCCAGCCCCCGCCTTGGGACATGAACGATTTCCGCTGCGGTGGGACCTACCCCCAATTCCTGCAGGCGCTGACGGTAGAGGTTGTTGTTCGGCTCGCGCTGGTACAGCTCCATGTACAGCTCGGCCGCTTCCTGACGTCGGCCCGCCTGGTAGTAGGCGTCCGCCAAAGCCCCTTCCAGAACGGCAAAAAACTCCCCGTCCCGCCGCCGGTCAAAGACCTTCAAACCCCGTTCCAACACCTCAATATCCCGCGGGTTCGCCTTGAGCAGTCGCTTCAGTAGCTGGCCGGCTCGTTCTAGGTCGTGGGCAGCCATCAGGCGGTCAATGGTAGGCAGAAGCTTTTCCTTCGCCGCCTCCGCCTCCCCCACGCGGAGCAAGATATCGCCGTAAAGCTGCACCACCTCCGTGCGTTCGCCAATTTCTGGTAACGCCTGCTCCACCAACTGGCGGGCTGCCGCAATATCCCCGGCATCCAGCAGGACACGGGCCATGGCCACCGCTAGGGGCGGACTCACCCTGGGACCGTGGAGCTTGCGCACCACATCCAGGGCGGTGGGCAGACGTCCCGTGGCCACCAAGGCATCCAGGAGTGCTGGACCAAAAGAACCCAGAGCAAGGCCCATCTCCAGGGCCCGCTCCACCAGCTTCACCGACTCGTCCACATGCCCCCGGCTGAGGAGCAGTTGACCCAGCTGTTCCACTTCCGCGCTGGCTCCCGCCGCATCCCCTTTCGCCGCCAAGAGGTCGACCAACTTCGCACGGACTTGGAAGTTTCCCGGCTCCCACTGCGCCACTTTCCGGTAGACGTGGATGGCCTGGTCAAGCTTCCTGCTCCTCTGGTACCAGTCGGCCAACGTCAGCAGCTGCTGGCGCCCCTCCACCGGCATGCCCTGACGGTAATAAAAATCCGCCAAGCGCTCATAGGTGTCGGTCCGCTGCGGGTCCGCCCGGTTGGCCTTCTTTTCCGCGGCAATGGCCTTCAACGTGAACCCTTGTTGCGCGTAGACGTCCGCTGCCTGCTGGTATGCCGCCACCGCCTCT
The DNA here is from genome assembly GCA_025060245.1 of Thermoanaerobaculum sp. Classification (GTDB taxonomy): domain Bacteria; phylum Acidobacteriota; class Thermoanaerobaculia; order Thermoanaerobaculales; family Thermoanaerobaculaceae; genus Thermoanaerobaculum. The sequence goes on from JANXCP010000057.1 coordinate 11,108, forward strand.
TCCACGCGGTTGGCCTTGAGCAGCAGATCCCCTAAACGGTTGAGCAGCACTCCATCGGGGGAGCCTTGCTTGACTGCCTTCTGAAACTGCTCAATGGCAGCGTCCAGCTTCCCCTTGGCGGCCAGCTTCTCCGCCTCCTGGATGAGCTGTTCTCTCTTCGCTGTGGCCATTCGCCTTTACCGCTCCTTTTTTGATACTACCACGCGCACCGGAGCAAAGCTTTGCCGATGCCACGGGCTGGGACCATGGGTGGACAGGGCCTGCCGGTGCTCCCGCGTTGGGTAACCCTTGTTCTTCGCCCACCCGTAGCACGGCACCTGCTGGTGCAGCCGCTCCATGACCTCATCCCTGGCCACCTTGGCGAGGATGGACGCGGCAGCCACACAGGAAAAGTGCGCGTCCGCTTTGGCCTCAACGATCACGGGCACCGACAAGCCAGACAACGGCACCGCGTCCGACACCACACACCCCGGGGCGGGCTTGAGTGCCAAAACCGCCCGGATCATGGCCTGCCGGGTTGCCTCGTAAACGTTGACCCGATCCACCTCCCAGGGCTCACAGCGCACGAGGGCAAAGGCCACCGCTTGTTCCTTGATCTCCGCCGCCAAGCGTTGTCGAACCACCGGTGTGAGACGCTTGGAATCGTCAAGGCCAGCGATGGTGCAGGGCACAGGGAGGATGACCGCCGCCACCAGGAGCGGACCCGCCAGGGCGCCACGGCCAGCCTCGTCCACCCCGGCTACGGGCCCGAAACGGTGGAACAGTTGCTGGTCCCGTTCACCGTTGGGTGGCGTGGGACTTACCTCCGGTTGAGATCTTCGGTGAGGCGTGCCGCCTTACCCTTCAGGTTGCGCAGGTAATAGAGCTTCGCCCGGCGCACTTTGGCATGCCGAACGACCTCAATCTTGTCGATATTCGGCGAGTGCACGGGAAATACCCGTTCCACACCCACGCCGTAGGACACCTTGCGCACGGTGAAGGTTTCCCGAATGCCACCACCACGGCGCCCGAGGACCACGCCCTCAAAAACCTGGATGCGCTCCTTGTCCCCCTCACGAACCTTTACGTGCACGCGCACCGTATCCCCCGGGCCAAAGGCCGGTATGTCCGTGCGCAACCAACCCTCCTCCAGCTTGCGGATCTCCATGACCGCCTCCTGCACTGCCACCCCTGGCGGGGTGAGCGGTCATTTTACAAAAGCTCGGCACTCTTGCCAAGGCGGGCTTTCCCATTGGAACCTTTCGTAAGATCGCCGCGGGAACCTGCACGGGCTTTCTGTGGCAACCGAGCACAAGCTCAGGGGTGGTCAATGATCCCCGTTTGCAAAGGCTTACGTACCTGCTTTCGGCAGCGAGTCTTCCCAAGCTGCGGCACTTCCACAGATTCGGGACAACGCCTGGCCCTACCCCCGGTCCGCCGCCAGGAGGTTGTGCAGGCCTAGCTCCTCCGCCATTTCCAAGGCCAAACGCTGGACCTCGGGAGGAAGGTGCGGCAGGTACCGCTGCAGCAGCTCGGGGCGGCGCTGAAGCGTCAGGCGTAGAGACTCCCGCAAGCGGTAGCGCCGAATGGCTTCGTGGTTGCCGGAAAGGAGCACGTCCGGGACCGCAAGGCCGCGAAAATGGCGCGGCCGGGTATAAACGGGAAAGTCCAACAGCCCCAGGGTAAAGGAGTCCTGCACCACCGACTGGGGGTCACCCACCACCCCACGAACCTGGCGTAAAACCGCGTCCAAGATCACCAGAGCGGGCAGCTCGCCACCGGACACCACGTAGTCGCCAATGGACACCTCATCCGCCTGGAGGATCTGCGCCACCCGGGCATCAAACCCCTCGTAACGCCCACACAGGAAGATCAGCCGCTCCTGGAAGGCAAGCTCCTTGGCCACCTCCTGGGTAAAGATTCGGCCCCGCGGATCCGGGAGCACCACACGCACCCGATCACCGCCTGCCAGCTCCTCCACCGCAGCCACCGCCACCGGCGCCAAAATGGCCATCCCGGGGCCACCACCGTAGATTTCGTCGTCCACCTGCCCGTAGCGGTTGATGGCCCACCGACGGAGGTCGTGGACCCGTACATCCACGATCCCCGAGGCCACCGCTTTACCCAGGATTCCCACTGCCAGGTAGGGCTCCACCGCCTGCGGGAAAAGGGTGAGGATGTCACAGCGCATGGCCAAAGATCAGTCCTTCGGGAGGATCCAGGATCACCACACCTGCACCCAAGTCCACCCGCACCACAATGGGCGAGACGAAGGGCACCAAAACCTCCCGCTCCCCCACCTTCACCACCAGCCATGCCCCAGCCGGTCCGGCCTCCAGCCGCTCCACCAGCCCCGCCTCACGGCCATCGGCCAACTGGCATCGGAGGCCAATCAGCTCATGCTCGTAGTAGTAGGTGGGCGGCAGATCCTGGCGTTGCTGTTCCGGGAGAAAGAGATGCCAACCGCGAAGCGCTTCCGCCTGTTCGCGTCGCGTCAAACCTAAAAGCTTGACCAGCCAAGCCCCTTTATGCCAACGTACCGACTTGACGGTGAGGAACTGCTGCGGCTCCGTCTCACCCAGCCCAACGGACACCCCCTCCGCTAGCCGTTGGGGGAAATCGGTGAGGACTTCCACCAACAGCTCACCGTGGACCCCGTGGGGTTTGCGGACCCGCCCCACGGCCAGAAAACGAGTGGGGCGGGACACCTTTTACTCGAGGATTTCCAGCATGTAGCGCTTGCGCATCTTCATGCCGGCCGCTGCCAAAATAGTCCGAATGGCCCGCGCGGTCTTCCCTTGTTTGCCGATGACCTTGCCCAGGTCTTCAGGGGCCACGCGCA
>JANXCP010000058.1 GCA_025060245.1 Thermoanaerobaculum sp.
TCTTCCGGGAGGCAAATGGTGACCAGGGAGCAATGGGGACACTTGGGGCTGTCCTCCAAGGGGGGAGGAGGAAGGCTGCCCTTGAGGGTTTGCCGGAGCTCTTCAGCCATCCGGAGGGTGGTTTCTTCCAGTTGGGGGGTGATCCGCACCCGCACCCGATCGCGCGAGGCGGCGTAGTAGACCAAACCCTCCGTGACTTTGTACCCGTGGGCGCGCAAAAGGAGGGCTTGCGCGCACAGCTGAACCCTTTCGGGTTCCCGGGTTTGCTCCGGCACGGGCGGTTTCTTGCCCCGCTTGTACTCAACCGGCCGCACGGTGTTGCCCTGGCGCTCTAACACGTCCACCACACCGCGAAGCCCGAGGGCAGGCGCCTCAAGGCTTAAGGATCGGGTGGGCAAAGGGCTTTCTTCACCGCCAGCAGCCGCCACGCGTCGGTGGACCCCGCGCCCTTCCTCCACGAAGACGTTGTCCTGCCACTCACCCTGGGCTCTGATCAGGTACGCGCGGCGAGGGCAGTAGGCGTACTGCGCCAGCAGGTCTACGGGGAGGATCCAGTCGTTGTCTTCCGCGCTCATGTCTGCCCCCGCCTCAAACGGTGGCGAACAACCCGAGGCCCACGTGGCGGCCCGCTCCCAGGGCCAGAGGCCCACGTACAGGGCGGCGGAAGATCAGCCTCACGTGCCAGGCAGGGAAGCTCTTGAGGTAGTTGGGGCGAAAGTAGAGGGAGGGGTGAGCGGCGCTGCTGAACCAGGGGGCTTTCTGGAGAGAGAGGTCAGCCACAGCTTCTGGCGGTACAGCTGCGTGCACGAGAGCTTCCTGAACCAGTTTGAGCGCTTTGCTCCCTTTCCGGTCGTCAAAGCCCGGCAAAATCACCGGCGTCACGGTGACCCAGTGGGTGGCGGGTCCCAGGTAACGGGCGAGCACACCATCGGAGGTCTCGAGGGCGCGAAGCCAGCCTAACCGGTTGCCGTGTTCATCCTGCAGCGGGCTGTTGTGCAGGGCGTCCTGAGCCCACCGGGCCATGGACCCATCACCGCCAAAGGGCTCGGCGATGAGGGCCCTCCGTACCAGGCCGTCGGCATGGGGGTGGCCAATGCTGGGCAGGGGCAGGTAGGAAAAGCGCGGGGGGGTGGCCTCAGGGTCCTCCACGTGACCGGCGACGTAGGTCTCTCGGTTGGGCAGGTTGGCGTCTTGCGCCTTTTTGATCGTCAAGCCGCGGATCATGGCCGCCACTTTGGCCGCTTGCTCCTGCCGAAAGGCCACACCCTCAGGCAGGCGAAAGGCGGCAAAGAAGCGGAAGGGGAGATGGGTTTCGGGCAGGTAGGTCATGGTCGCAAAGACGGTGGCTTGCTTCGGCGGACGGTACTGGCGAGGGGAGGGAAGCCGCTGGCGCCAAGACTCGTAACATTTGATGAGGTCCTCCAGAGAGCCAGGCTGGGGAACTCGGTAAAGGGCGGTAAAGGGAGCGGGCGGCAGGGGTCGCCAGAGAGCCCCCTCCAATTGGCTGACCGCCTCGGGGCCCAAGATACGGCATTGGCAGCTGGCTTGGTCCACGCCCCAACCCAAGGCCACCAATCGTTTGGAGAGGTGAAAAAGGCTTTGGGGCGGCCTGTCGTTGTAAGGGATCGGCCAAATGTAGTGGACCTGCAAGTCCTGACGGGGGTCGAAGAGCAGGTACCTGGCCTCCTTTCCCGTGAGCCGGTGCTGACGGTCCCAAGTGATGTCGCTCTGGTTGGTGGGGACAAAGGTGATCCAGGCTCCTCGCCCCACGAAGGAGGGTGCGCGAATGCTCGGCGGTGGCTGGCGCTCCAGCCACCCCAAGGCCTCCCTCTCTTCGCTGGTGGGCCCGCCAGCTTGACCCGCACCGGCCAGGAGGGCTTGGAAAAGACGAAAGGGGGCGGGAGGCCATTCGGGCTCGCCGCTGGACGAGCGGGCATGGACCCGAGCATCAAAGAAACGAACGGTGAGGACGAGGTATTCATCCATGGCAGTTCCCTAAGATCAAGAGCTGCTGGCCTTCTTTCGCTCCTCTTTGGTTTTCTTGAGGGCCTCCACCACCCTTCCTGCCTGGAATTCAGCTTCTTGTTTTTCTTTGAACTTGAACTCCCGTGCCGCTTCCTGGGCGAACTCCAGGGCTTCAGAGGGGTCGAGGGTCCAAGGTTCCCGCCGCCCATTGTCGTGGACTAAATCCACAACCTGAGGCCGCTCAGGATCGGGAACCAGTTCGCAGCCCTCCCGCAGGTTGCTCTCCGGCGTGGCGGTAAAGACCACCAAGGCCAGGCCGAGGAGGTAGCGCCGCATGGACAGGGTCTCCTCCTCGGACGACGCCCGCAGCGAGCGGAGCTGAGCCAAATTGCACAGCATGTCGCGACGGATTTCGCCAAGCACCTGAACGCCCCCATGGCTCCAGGAGGCAGGGTTGTGGACGAGCCCTTCCTCCGCTCGGCGTTTCCGTTCGCTGCCTTCCTGGATCTCTTCCAGGACCCCTTTCTCCTCGTAAAGAACCGGCGGAATGTAGACGGCGGAGCGGTGCAAAAGGCGAACGTTGTAGGCACGAATCACGGAACGAACGATGCGAGATGCCTTTACCTGGGTTCCCCGCGAGTCCCAGACCCCGAAAATCAGCGATGTGGGGGCCAGCTTAGCGAGGGTCGCCGCGTTGCCCTGGGCATAATCCAGGAACGCCTTTCGCAAATCCTCGGCAAGGGTTGAGTAGCGCACCACGGCGTCAGCTGCGCGATGGCCCGCATCCAGGAGGTTGATCTCTAAGACCTCACCTCCCTTAATGGCGAGCTTGACCCTCACCTGGGGTACCAGCCCGTCGTAGGGCGGCTTCTTGAACATGGGCTCGAGGCGGTTGGCTTGGGAAGCAACGGAGTCAATGAGGCACACCGAACTTCCATCGGGAAAAGTGTCAATGTTGTAGCCGTGCCACTCTCCCCGGAAGTTTTCCGGGGGTGGATAAGTCGGGGGAAAGATGACCGCGTCCTTTCCCTCCACGGGCATGAGGTACTGGCGCGCTACCAACGCCACCACGGTGGCTTGGGCGTCAAGCCACCGATCAAACTTGGTAAGGATTTGGTTGCTCATAGTTCCCTCCCTTTTCTCCAGCAAAGGAAAAAGCCTTGTAACGGTTCTCTTGATCCCGTGCACGCAGTTGGAATACAAAGCCTTTGGCCTGGCCCACCATGACATGACCGGCGAAGACCAGCGCCGCCACCTGAGGGACCAGAGCATCGCACCAGATGAAGTAGGAAAAAGTGTTGCGGTTTTCCGAACGGGGCCGGAAGCGCTGCAGACCGATGAGGGCCAAAAGCTGCACCAGAGGGTAGGTGGCGGTTTTGAGCTTGGTCTCGTAGGTGGAAAAGCCGGTGTCAAGGGCATGGGTAAATTCCCGCGGGTCTAAGCCCGGTGAGGCGGATTCGAGGCTCTCATCCAGGATTTCCCACCAGTCCCGCGGGGGTTTGGTGGCGGCTTGGCAAGAAGCCTTCTGGTACGCGGGGAAAAAACTCCGAGGCCTGACCCCCCCGGCCCAAGTCTTGGGCACCGCCTGCCCCGCACCTTTTTCCAGCCACCAATCCAAACGCAGGTGAAAGGGTGGGCCGAGGGTCACGCTGTCATCCTCGCCGAGGGTGGTGGGGCATTCTGCCAGTTTCTTCACCAGCTCTTGGACCTGATGCGGGGCCAAAGCCAGTTGGAAAAGCACCCGGTTGTTTTCGGTGACAAAACGGGAAAGAACCGGTCCGTGTTCGGCTAAGGCCAGCTCCAAGACACCCGCACAGGCCAGCACCTGGCCTGGGTTTTGGGGGTTGGTGGGGATTGCCGTCGTCTCTCCCATCATGCCGCCTCCCCATTACGTTGTGGCGCGGGACCAAGGCGGGATGCCAGGGCGTCCGCGGCGCGGAAAATGGCCTCCAGCCACGCCAGTTGCCACCAGCCCAGCTGGTGCTGCAGTTCAGCAAAGTTGTTCGCTAGGCGTACGGCGAGCTGCTGGGCCTGCTGGGGCGTGGTTTCTGGGTCTTTGGTGTTGGCGGGGAAGTGGGGTCGTCCCCAACCGTGGTGACTGGCGATGAGGTGGAGGGCCAAGCGGTGCGCCAGGTTCCCCGTTTCCCTTTGGGAATCCGTAAATTGCCGCACGGATGCCCACTCGTGGCGGAACCCGGCCAGTACCCGCGGGTTGCGGTACCTCGCCGCCTTGGCCAACGGCTCGGGTTCGTCTTCGGCAAAGGCAAAGTATTGCCAGAGAGGATCGGATTTGCCCTTATCGTGCCATGAGACGGCTAACAAGATGGCATCGCGAAACTCCTGGCGGAGCCCCAGCTTCTGGCACAACAGCTCCGCCCACCCCATCACATGCTGGGTGTGCTCCTCCAGGGTCAGGCGTCCCGTGACGTGCTCCGCCTCTTCCCGGGCGGTCTCCGGGCGGGGGGCAAAGAGGCAGAGGCTTTGGGTCACGTTACCCTCGGCATCTTCCTGGAGCGGAATGGAACCTAGGAGGTTCCAGTTTTCGCCTGCGGCCCATGGCAGCTGGTCCAAGGTCCACGATGCCATTTCACCCCCTTCCTGGAGCGCGACCAGGACCCTTTGGCGCAAGGGCTGTTGGTCCCCCAGGCCGTCTGCCACGTCGGGCACCTCGTTTCGTGCAGCGGCATCAAAGCACCCAGTCTTCGGATCAAGGCCACCAGCTTGCGGCGGCAACCCAATGGTGGCAAAGGCAAGCCCCTCGGGATCCCGGGAGAGAAGGGCTTCCATGGTGAGGGTTTCAATGGCCCCCGGCCAAAGGATGACGGCGGGCAAAGGCGCCAGCTTTTCCCAGTCTTTTTCGCGTTTACGCAGTTGCCCGAGGAACTCCCGGGAAAATTCGTGCAGCGGCAACCGGAGGAGTTCCCGCTGGGCCGGAGGGCAGAGCTCAAACCATGCGCGAACTCGCCCTTCGTCCAGTCCAGGGAATAGGTTCAACTCTTTTCGCCAGAACAAGGACACTTCGGGCTCGCTGGGTTCTAGCCCGTGGAGCAAATGGGCAACCGATGGGCTGCCCGGTGGAACTTCGGAGAGGCTGGTGGCCGTGAGGAAATCCAGGTGAACTCCAAAAAGATCGCGGACGGGTGGCTTGGGTGAAAAACTTTTTTCTGTGGCCTGCCTATCCTGTTCCATGAGCTGAGCGATCCGAAGGGGGGCAAGATCTAAGGGTTTTTGCTGCTCCTGCCAGCGCTTGAGCAACTGGGCGGTGAGGTTGAGGGTGTCGCTCAGGGGGTCTTTCTCTTCTATGACCTCGGGAATGACGATGTGAACTTCGGCCTCTCGGGAGTCGCCTCCGCGCCGATTCACTCTTCCTAGGCGCTGGAGGAGGGAGTCCAGGGGTGCCAGTTCGGTAACAAGATGGTCGGCATCCAGGTCAATGCCCACTTCTCCCGCTGAGGTGGCAACGAGGTAGTGGGTTTGGGCAGGTTTGTTCTCTCCCAAAAAGTAAGAAAAAACCTGGTTTTCCCGCAGCAGTTGGTCCCGCTCAAAGCCCCGCATGGTCCCGGTGAGAAGGGCCACGCGGTCTTCCACCCCCGGAAGCTTTTTTTTCAAATAGCTCAGGACCTTTTCTTGGGCGTCTTTGGGGGAACGGACGAAGATGAGCACCCGGGCTTGTCGGTGTTCAAAAGAGGCTGCCGTTTCTGCGAGTTTTTCGGCTAGCTTCTTTCTGTCCACGCGGACTAAGGTGACGATCTTCTTCGCCTCAAGACGCTTTCTTGCCTGAGGGTGGGTCCGATCGCCTTCGGCTATGGTGAGCACGTGCTCGCCCCTGTCGCGAGGGGTTGCTGTCAGGGCCATGACCCTAAGACTCGCGGGGGAGGGTTCTCGGTTGGCACCTCGTTGCAGCGTGACCACCTGCTGGAGGAGGTGGTGGAACGCGGGGTCCAGGTGGGCTTCATCGTGGACGAGCAGTGCGTCGTGGCCGAGAAGACCGGCGTGCACAGGACGCCGTTTCCTGCCGTCCCCGTAACCGGCGAAAAGGATCTTGCTCCCCACCATGTCTACGGTGCCGACGATGATGGCAGGACGCGAGGGATCCTCTTTCCACTCGCCGTTATCAGCAAATTGACCGCGGAGGGTAGAAATTGCCAGCGGCGGTTCGGTTAAGCACGCCATCTGCCCGAGCTGCTCCCGGAGGGTGCGCGCCTCTTGGTGGTCGGAAAGGAGTTTTTCCCGCAACGACTCAGCTACCGCGGTCGCTTGGTCCACCACCGTCCGGCGGTTGACCACGTAGATGAGACGACGGGGTAAACCGAGCGATGGCCCTTTGGTTTGGTCAGCTAGGGCCAACAGCCAAATGAGCATCACAGCGGTTTTTCCTAAGCCGGTGGGCACCACCACCTGCTCCGGGATTTGCCCGGCAACCAAGAGCTCAAACAATCGTTCCTGCCAGGGATACGGCGGTGCGCCGAAGAAGAATGCAAAACGAGCGGAGAAACTCTCGGCCGACATACCTCACCTCAACGCTGGCAACCCTCCTCCCCATGGGGGTGCTGGGTTGGTTGAATTGGCGTCATCTGGCCGATCTTATCACCCACCTGCTGGGGGTTTAAAGCTACGGCCATGACGAGCGCCGGTTGGTGTTGGTTGAGCTGGGCAGTCCGAACCAACTGGGCGGTTATGGTGTCGGGATTGAGCTCGTAAATAGCGCCGCAAGCGGCGTCAATGATGATGCCAATGATGCCACCAAAGAGGATGTTGCCGAAAAGCCAGCCAGAGCCGTGGCGCGTGAGCACGATCTCGTACGGGGCGTACCCCTCCAGTTCAAGACGAATCCGGTGATCCGTCCTGCGTAAGAGCTCGGCCACCATCGGGGTTTTTCCCAGGAGTTGACCGTTGTCATAAACCGCAGCTGCCGATGGACTCCTGGTAATCCCAACGCTTTGGGGTGTACCGTGAACGTTGGTGGCACAAGCCGCAAGGCCCACCAAAGCCACGAAACCGAGGATTTCAGTGATGTGTTTCACGGTGCCCTCCCTTGCTGGCATTTTGGGAGTGGGTGCGGCATGGTACGTGCCCCGCTCGGCGGACCCTTAAGATGGGTTGCTGTCTGTTTAAAGAAAGGGGGGAGGGAAGGCTTTTGGTGCCGAAGAATTTTTGTGGTGTGGGGTAGACAACGGCTCGGGGCTTGGGGTCAGGCTTTAGGGAGCCGAGGGCTGTTCCCGAACTCGGCTCTTGAGCACCAGCTATGTTTGCCGTCCGGAGTGGTTACCCTTGGCCCTCGGCCGGAGGGGATTCGGGGTGACTGGTATACCTTGCCAGGGCGTTAGAGAGTAGCTGGCTTATCTCTTGACGGAGGCTCGGTGGGTGGAGCACCTCGCATTGGGGACCCCAGGAGAGGATCCAGTTGACGAAGGGCTGGTTAGGGACGAGGTGAAACGTCAGCTGCACGGATCCATCCTGGAGCTGTATGGTTTTTTGCGATGGGTGCCAGATGGTTTCCTTCATGATCCTCGCGACTGCGGGTTGGAAAAGCAGCCGCACTTCAACGTCAGCTTCTTCCGAAAGCCAAACATCCCAGGAGTGTTCAAGGCGTTGGAGGAGGCTTGTTACGTCGGCGGGGAGGAAGGTGTCCTCGGTCAACCGGGCCGCCAGGACACGCTCCAGCTTGAAGATACGGATGTCCTGCGCCAGCTCAGAAAATCCAACGGCGTAAAAGGACATTCCCCACAGGGCCGGTTCTAAGAGGTACGGGTGGAATCGGCACTGGAACGGTTCTACTCGCGCCAGTGGGTGGTACTGGCATTCCACCACTCGGTTTAACGCCCAACCGTAGGCGAACACACGGAAGGCCTGCGCGAAAGGATGGAGGGGATCGGCGAGGGTGCGCTGGAGGAGCGCGTCCATGTGGTGGGCCATGGATTCGGGCACCACCAGAGCGAGACGGCGAAGCGCATCCCGCACCGGAGGATTGGGCTCATCGCTATGCCGCAAGAGTAAACGCGAGGCCAAATAGACGGCGGTGGCCTCAGCCAGCTCCAGCTTGAAGGGACCCGTTTCTAGGCGTGCATGGGGTACCAGCCGCCAACCCTTGCCGTCGTGGTACACGGGCAACTTGCCCAGGGTGGAAAGTTCGCTGAGGTATTGGCGTACTGTCCGCGGCGCAACTCCTAATTTTGTGGCCAGTTCCTCGGTGCGGAACGATCGTGAAGGGGAGCGGGCAAAGAGGATTTGGAGCTCCACGAGGCGGGCGGCTTTGGAGAGGGCGTTGGCAAAGACCATGTTCAAATGCTAGCCCAAGGTCCTGGGAGGGGGTGTGCGTGAGCTCTCTCAAGCCCGCGCCCTTATCACCAGAGGCGGAGAACCTTTGGCGTGGCTGCCATGTTTTAAAAGGGAGAAGGCAGGGCCCTCATAGGGAGGTTGGTTTGCCCTAGATGGGTATCGCCAGGTGCAGGGCGGTGCCAAAACTCGCGGGCCAAATGCAGCTAGGATAACGAGAACCTCCCCTCCTGGATGAAGGCCTTGATGTGGGCCATGAACTGGTCCGCCACGGCGCCGTCAATGAGCCGGTGGTCAAAGGAGAGGGCCAGGTACACCATATCGGAGATGCCGATGCCTTCGCGGCCCAGAGCATCCCGCACCACCACCGGGCGCCGCTGCATGTTGCCGATGGAAAGGATCGCCACGTTGGGCTGGTTGATGATGGGAAGGCCAAAGAGGTTGCCGTACGGCCCGGGGTTGGTGATGGAGAAGGTGGAGCCGTGGACCTCTTCCGGTTTCAACTGCTTGTTGCGCGCCCGGGTGGCCAGGTCGGTGAGGGCCCGTTGCAACCCAAGCAGGGAAAGCTCCTCAGCGTGCTTGATGACGGGGACGATGAGGCCGTGGGGGAGGGCCACCGCCACACCCAAGTTGATGTGCCGGTGGTAAACGATGTCGTTGCCATCAATGGAAGCGTTGAGGATGGGAAAGGCCTTGAGGGCGTCAATGACCGCCTCCAGGTAGAAAGAGGTGTAGGTGAGCTTGACGCCGTACTGCTGCTCCCACTGGTCCTTGTACTTTTCTCGCAGCCGCACAATGTGGCTCACGTCCACCTCAAACACCGTGTGCACGTGGGGCGAGGTGCGTCGGGAGGCCACCATGTGCTCGGCGATTCGTTGACGCATGATGCTCATGGGCTCGCGGTACTCATCGCCGGCAAAAGTGGGCGGGGCGGGTGCAGCCACCGGGGGAGCGGGACGAGGTGGTGCCGGAGGGGGAGCAGCGGCCACGGCGGGAGCAGCGGCCGGGGCTGGCGCGGGTGGGGCGGTGGGGGCAGTGACGGCCTTGCGCTGCTCAATGTAGGCCAGGATGTCGTCCTTGGTGACGCGACCGTGCAGGCCCGTTCCAGGTACCTGCGCCAGGTCAATGCCGTGTTCGGCGGCAATGCGCCGTACCAGCGGCGAGGAACGGCGACGCAGCGCCTCGGTTTCCGGACCCCCTGGGATCGCCGCTGGGGGCGGCGCGGACGCCGGGGCGAAAACCTCCGCCGGAGGTGCTGCCGGTGCCGGTTCCTGTTCAAATGGGGCGGAGGGGGTAGTGGAGGCTGGGGAGGGTACGGCAGCTGGGGCTGGGGGCGCGGTGGCCTGGGCTGGCGCTGGAGCGCCGCTCACGGCTTCCCCCTCGGCGGCGATTTCCGCGATGACCGTCTCCACAGGGACGGTGCTGCCCGGGCCATAGTGAATCTTGGCCAAGATGCCGTTGGCCGGTGCCGGGACCTCCGCGTCCACTTTGTCGGTGGAGATCTCCAGAAGCGGCTCGTCCTTCTTAACCTGCTCGCCCTCTTGCTTGAGCCACTTGACGATAGTTCCCTCGGCAATGGATTCGCCCATTTGCGGCATGACCACGTGAACCGGCATGCTCCACCTCCTTGTCCACCCTTTTCCCCAACCCCTAAATGTGAATGGTCATTCCGTGCACGCCTTCGGCCGCTTCGTGGATGGCCTCGTGGAGAGTGGGATGGGCGTGGATGGTCCAAGCTAACTCTTCGGCGGTAAGCTCCCCCCGCAAGGCAGCTTCCGCCTCGGCGATCAACTCGGTGGCGTGCGGTCCCACGATGTGCACCCCGAGCAGCTCGCCGTACTTGCCCTCCGCCACGATCTTCACGAAGCCGAGGCTTTCCCCGAGAATCGCCGCCTTTCCCGAAGCACTAAAGGGGAAGCGGCCCACGCGCACGTCGTACCCCTGTTCCCGCGCCTGGGGCTCGCTGAGGCCAATGGAAGCCACCTCGGGGTAGCAGTAGGTGCAGCTGGGGACCTGGTTGTAGTTGATGGGGGGTGGGTTCTTACCCGCCATGTGCTCCACTGCCACCACCCCTTCCATGGACGCCACGTGGGCGAGCCAAGGGGTGGGGATGAGATCCCCAATGGCGTACAACCAGGGGGCCTCGGCGCGACAGAAACGGTCCACCAGGATGCGGCCTTTTTCCACTTTGGCCTGGGTGTGCTCCAGGCCCACCCCTTCCACCATTGCCTGCCGCCCCACCGCCAAGAGCAGGCGGTCCCCCTCCAGCTGCACCTCCTCGCCCGCGGCGTTGTGCGCCCACAGGCGGACGCCAAACTCACCGGTTTCCACCGCCTCCACCCGGGTGGCGGTATGGCAGGTAATGCCCTGTTTGCGGAAGGCGCGCTCCACTTCTTTGGACACATCGGGGTCTTCCAAGGGCAGCACCCGCTCCAGAAGCTCCACCACCGTCACCTTGGCGCCAAAGCGGGCAAAAATGGACGCAAATTCCATCCCCACCGCTCCGGCACCCAGGACCAAAAGCCGCGCCGGGACCTCGGCCAGTTCCAGGGCGTGGTCGGAGTTGATGATGCGATCCCCATCGGCCTTCACGTGGGGCAGGTCCCCGCAGCGGGATCCGGTGGCCAAGAGAACAAACTTCCCCGTCACCTCCTCCCGGGTGCCATCAGGGGCGGTGATTTCCACCTTACCAGGACCGAGAATCTTGCCGGTTCCCTGGCGCCAGGTGACCCCGTTCTTCTTGAACAGGCTTTCAATTCCCTTGGCGTTTTTCGTGACCACCTTGCGCTTGTGGGCGTGGGCGGCGGCCAGGTCCAGCTCCACACCTTGGCAGCGCACCCCGAACGATTCACCCTCGCGGGCCTTTTGCAGCAGGTCAGCGGTGTGCAACAACGCCTTGGTGGGGATGCACCCTCGGTGCAAGCAGGTGCCTCCTAAGACCGGCTCTTTTTCAATGACCAACGTCTTAAGCCCCAGTTGGCCGGCGCGGATCGCGCCCACGTAACCTCCAGGTCCCGCACCGATGACCACCAGATCCCACATGCCTTCGGGCATTGCTGACTCCTTCCACCTTCCGCGAGGGGCGGAGGCAGGGTATTCTAACAAGCCCTGAAGGAGCCGGACGGGAGGAAGCTATGGAGCGATCCAGCAAGGCGCAGCGTTACCAGCGGATCCAGCAGCAACTGGATGAGTACTTTGTCAAGACCCGCGATCCCATCGCGCGAATGGCCACGGCGGCAGCTTTGGTGCACCACAAGATGCCCGGCTTTTCTTGGACCGGGTTTTACCTCCTGCGGGAGCCGTCCCGGCCAGGGGAAGAGCCGGACCTGGTGGTGGGTCCGTACCAAGGACCGGTGGCCTGCCCCTGGTTGCCGCCGCACCAGGGGGTGTGCTGGGCGGGCATTGATCGGGGCGAAGTGGTGATCGTCCCAGATGTCCATGCGTTCCCTGGCCACATTGCCTGCGACCCGCGCTCCCGTTCGGAGATCGTGGTCCCCTTGCGTGACGGGGAGGGGAGGATCGTCGGGGTTTTGGACGTGGATTCGTGGAAGCCGGCCCACTTTGACGAAGTGGATGGGCAGTGGCTGTCCCAAATCGTCGCCAAGATTTACAGCTAGGGCCCCACGGGGCAAGTTGTTCGTGGCAGGCAAGACTGCCGCCTCGGCCAAAGTCCCACTGGGCCCGCGGTGCGTCCTGTCAGGGCAGCCAAGGAGGGCACCGGGGGTCGCAAGAAAACAGCGCCGGCGCCCGCCGGCGCCAAGCCAGAGGCGGAAGGGGGTCAGCCGCGGAACTGGGAGATACCCTCCGCCTTACCCCCTTGGTGTTCCACGGTTTTCCAAAGGGCTTTTCGGTAGTCGCGGTTCATCCGAGCAATGAAGGAAATGGAGATGCCCTTGGGGCAGGCGGCTTCGCACTCCCGGTGGTTGGAACAGGAGCCAAACTGTTCCCGTTCCATCGCCTCCACCATGGCCTTGACGCGGCTGAAGCGCTCCGGTTGCCCCTGCGGGAGCAGGTTCAAGTGGGACACCTTGGCGGCCACAAACAGCATCGCGGCGCCGTTAGGGCAGGCGGCGACGCAAGCCCCGCAGCCGATGCACTCGGCGGCATCCATGGCCAGCTCCGCCACCTCCTTGGGAATGGGGATGCTGTTCGCCTCGGGGGCTGAGCCGGTGCGAACAGAAATGAACCCGCCGGCGGCGATGATTCGGTCAAAGGCGGAGCGATCCACGATGAGGTCCTTGATGATGGGGAAGGCCTTGGCCCGCCAGGGCTCAATGTAGATCACGTCGCCGTCCTTGAAGTGGCGCATGTGCAGTTGGCAGGTGGTAGTTGCCCGTTGGGGCCCATGAGCCATGCCGTTGATGACCATGCTGCAGGTACCGCAGATACCCTCGCGGCAGTCGTGATCAAAGGCCACTGGCTCTTCCCCTTGGGCGATGAGCTTCTGGTTGAGCACGTCCAACATTTCCAAAAAGCTCATGTGCTCGTTGACGTCATCCAACGCGTACTTGACGAAGCGTCCCGGTTGCTGGGGACCCTTTTGCCGCCAAATGTGCAAGGTGAGCTTCATGATCCCTCCCCTCACTTGTAGCTGCGCTGCGCCAGCTCCACCACTTCAAAGAGCAAGGGCTCTGTGTGGCGGACCGGTGGTCGGTCGTCGCCCGTGAACTCCCAAACCGCCACGTGGGCGAAGTTGGCATCATCCCGCTGGGCTTCCCCGTCGGGGGTCTGAAATTCCTCGCGGAAATGCCCGCCGCAGGATTCCCGGCGTTCTAAAGCGTCCAGGGCGATGAGCTCGGCCAGCTCAAAAAAGTCGGCGACCCGGCCGGCCTTTTCCAATTCCTGGTTGAGGTCTGCCGCCTCACCAGGCACCCGCACGTCTTGCCAGAACTCTTCGCGCAGGGCGCGGATCTTCTCCAGGGCCTGTTTGAGCCCTGCCTCGTGGCGTGCCATCCCCACCAGGTCCCACATCACCTTGCCCAGGGCGCGGTGCAGCTCGTCCACCGTGCGACGGCCTTGTACCGCCAGCAGTTTCTTTATGCGCTCCCCCACTTGGCTGGCCGCTTCGCGGAAAGCGGGATGACCGGTGTCCACCTTTTCCAGAGAGGTGTTGGCCAGGTAATTGCCCACGGTGTAGGGGAGGATGAAGTAACCGTCGGCTAGGCCCTGCATGAGGGCGGAGGCGCCCAGGCGGTTTGCTCCGTGATCGGAGAAATTCGCCTCACCGGCGACGAACAGACCGGGGATGGTAGACATGAGCTCGTAATCCACCCAGAGGCCGCCCATCGTGTAGTGGGGCGCCGGGTAAATGCGCATTGGCGTTTGGTAGGCGTTTTCGCCGGTAATCCTCTCGTACATTTCAAACAGGTTGCCGTAGCGCTCTTCAATGACGTGCTTGCCCAGACGGCGAATGGAATCGGAAAAGTCCAGGTACACGCCCCGGCCGCCAGGGCCAACCCCGTAGCCCTCATCGCACATGCGCTTGGCAGCCCGGGAAGCGATGTCGCGGGGGGCCAGATTGCCGTAGGAGGGGTACATGCGCTCCAAAAAGTAATCCCGCTCATCCTCTGGAATTTCCGTGGGCTTTCTCGGGTCACCCTTTTGCTTGGGGACCCACACCCGGCCGTGGGGGGGGGGGGGGGCGGGGCACAGCACCACCCGCGAGGGGGAATATAAAGAAATGGG
>JANXCP010000059.1 GCA_025060245.1 Thermoanaerobaculum sp.
GGTTCCACCGGTAGTACTCGGGCTCACAGGAGGCAATTTCCTTATCCCAGTCGTAGAGGATGCCCCACCGGCGGAACTGCCGCTTCATCCGCTCAATGTTCGCCAGGGTCCACTGGCGCGGGTGGATGTGGCGCTTGATGGCCGCATTTTCTGCTGGCAGACCAAAGGCATCCCAACCCATGGGGTTCAAAACCCGGCGCCCGTTCATGAGGAAATAGCGGAACAGGCAATCGCCGAGGATGTAATTCCGCCCGTGCCCCACATGGAGGTCACCCGAAGGGTACGGGAACATATTGAGCATGTAGAGATCTTTTTCCGATGCGGTGTCCACGTAGGCCACCCGCTCGGCCTCCCAGAAATCCTGCCACTTTGGCTCAATGGCTTGGGGATCGTAAGGCTCCCGCATGTGTTGCCTCCGGGTGGGCATTATACGCAGACCCCCCGGGGACACTTCTAAGGCATCAGCTGCTCCTGACGCAGGGAAACAAAGCCTCCGGCAGCCACGATCACGTGGTCCAACACCGCCACCCGAAGCACTTGCCCCGCCTGCACCAACGTGCGGGTCAGCGCCAGGTCGTCACTACTGGGCCGCGGATCGCCCGAAGGATGCGTGTGCCAGAGGATTAGCCCATGGGCGTTGTCAAGGATCGCCCGATGGAACACCTCGGCAGGTTCCACACTGGCTCCATCGCGGACACCGCGGTGCAGCACGTGTTCCCGGATCAGCCGGTGGCGCACGTCCAAGGTCAAGATGCCAAAGATTTCCGTGCGCTCCCGAAGGTACGCCGGGGCCAAGAAACGGTACACCGCCTCCGGGGAGTCCAAGAAAGCTCCGCCGCGCAGCTCCTCTGCCACCAAGCGGCGCGACAGCTCCAACGCCGCCATGAGCGCTGCCGCCTTCGCCTTGCCAATGCCCTTCTTTTGCAAGATGGCTGACGCTGGCAAGCGGGAAAGCCCTTTCAATCCCCCCGCTTCCGCTAACCACTGCTGGGCCAGTTCCAAAACTCCCTGATGGCGGGTGCCGGTGCGTAACAGCACCGCCACAAGCTCAGCGTTGGAACAGCTTTCTGGGCCCCGCTCCAGGAGCTTTTCCCGCGGCCGCTCGCAGCGGTCCAGCTCCCGCACCCGCACCTCACGCCTCCCTCAGCTGCCTCACCAGCGCCGGCAGGGCTTGGCCAGCCTTGGCCTGGAGCTGTACCCGCGCCAGGTGCGCCAAAGCGGAGGGTTCGGGGTTCACTTCCACCACCCACGCCCCCGTGGCAGCGGCCAACTCCACCAAACCTGCCGCCGGCCACACCACCCCTGAGGTGCCCACCACCAGCATGAGATCAGCGTTGCTGCACGCCCGTTCGGCCTCCTCCCACACTTTTGTCGGCAAGGACTCGCCGAACCACACCACCGCCGGTCGCTCAAGACCGCTACAGGCTCCACACCGGGGTGGCAGGGAGGCCAACGGCACTTGCTCGTCGTGCCGCTCGCGCTGACACCGGGTGCAGCGAATCCGCCAGAGAGATCCGTGCAGCTCCAACACATGCCGCGAACCTGCTCGCTGGTGCAACCCATCTACGTTTTGGGTGACCACCACCAGCTGAGCAAAGAGCCGGTCCATCTCCGCAATGGCCAGGTGCGCCGGGTTTGGTTGCGCTTGCCAGGCCCGCTCCCGTCGCATGGCGTAAAAACGCCAAACCAGCTCGGGATCGCGGGCAAAGGCTTCAGGGGTGGCCACGTCCTCCACCCGATGCCCTTCCCACAGTCCACCCGCCCCGCGGAACGTGGCCAGACCACTTTCCGCTGACACCCCAGCGCCGGTAAACACCACCACACGCTGGCTCTGCGCCAACAGCCTCACTGCCTCGTGCAAAGCTTCCACGCCGTCATTTTATGCCCGATCCTCCCCTGGGCAAGCCAACTGGACCCATGTGTGCTGCCGAGAGAACGTGTTAGCATGCCCACGCCATGCGTGAAGGAGGAGCCATGGAGTCACTCATTCGGGTGGAAACTCACGATGCCCTGGCTTTGATCGCCCTGTGCCGACCGGAGAAACGTAACGCCTTGACTCCCGAAATGCTGGAACAGCTGCGACAGCACCTGCAGTCGCTGGCTAAAAACCCAACCGTGCACGTGCTCATCCTCTACGGGGAAGGACCCGGCTTTTGCGCCGGCGCGGACGTGGCCCTGCTGGAGCGGGCGCGGGAGTTGCGGGATTTCCAGACCTTTGCCCAGGCCGAGGACTTGCTCCAGGAGTGTGTGAAGCTTTTGGCCACCAGTCCCAAGATCACCATGGCCGCCATGCACGGGTTCGTGTTGGGTTCCGGCCTTGACCTGGCGCTGGCTTGTGACCTGCGCGTAGCTGCCGCCGGCACCCAGATGGCGGCCAGCAATGTGCGTTTGGGGCTGGTCCCCGACGGCGGCGCCACTTGGGCCCTGCCGCGTTTGATTGGCCTCGGACCTGCCATGGCGATGCTCCTTTCGGGTGAGCCGGTAGAAGCGGAAGGGGCTTACCGTTTAGGGCTCATCCACAAGCGGGTCCATGCAGGAAAGCACCTCCAGGAGGCGGCGGCATGGGGCCATGAGCTGGCCCGCGGATCCTGGGCAGCCCACGTGGCCATCAAGCGCTTGGCCCGAGTGGACCCCCGTCTAACGCTGGAGGCAGCGCTGAAAGAGGAGAGGGAGGCCCAAAAACGCCTCTTTGAGGACGGTTGGGCGCCCCAGACGCCGGGGCGAACACCCAGTTAACCTGGTCCGGTCAAGCCGCACACGAGCCCCCACAGCACAAAGGCGGGAAAGGCCAGGGCAGTGGTGAGCAAGACTGAAGCGCCCGCCAGACGAGGGTCACCGCCCATTTCTACCGCCACCGGGTAGGATGCCACGGCGGTGGGTGAGGCCAACAGCAGCACCCCCACCTGAAGGTCTAAGGGGGAAACCTGCCAGGCGCGGAGGATGAAATAGCCAAAAGCGGGCAGCAAAATCAGTTTCACGGCCACGGACAGCAGGAGGGGACGGCGAACGTCCCGCATCTGGGCCACCTCCAGCTGGGCACCCAAAGCCAAAAGAGCGGCGGGTAAGGAAAAGTCGGCCAAGATCTTCAGCGTGTTGTGCAACCACGGCCAGGGCTGCCAGGAGAGGGCCGAGAGTACCAGACCCAGGTTTGCCCCTAAGACCAACGGGTTGGTGACCACAGACCACAACCGTGGGCCCCAACCGGTGCCGCGTCCCTGCGCCATGTGCAGCACCAGAACTGAAAGGAAGTTCATGGTGGGGATCAACACCGCCGACACCAGGGCGGCGCGGCGCAGACCCGGCTCCCCTAAGGCGGCCAGGATCACCGGGAAGGCCATGTAAGCCAAGTTGCCGCGGAAGGAAGCCTGGGCAAACACCCCTCGCTGACCCTTTGGCAAACCCAAGGCCCGGGCAAGGCAAAAACTACCAAAGGCTACGCCTACCACCAGCAGGGTGGTGACCAAGGCCAGGGGCGCGGAAAAACCCGTGGCCAGCGGAGAAGTCCCAATGGTCAACACCAACAGGGCGGGCAGGGCCACGTTGGCTGCCAAGCGGTTGAGACCGGCGGCGCTCTCGGCGGTGAGAAAACCCAGCCGGCGAGCCAACGCCCCAAAGCCCAAGACCAAAAACGCGGGCAATACGTGCTCCACCATGGACGTGAGTGTAGCCTTCCCGCGGCTCCTCTATCGTAGACTTCGGTTATGGGAACCAAGCACGAAGTCCCCCTGTTTTGCGAAGAACTCCCCCTAAAGTGGCCCGTCCGCTGGGCGGCCATGGTGGCGGTGGCGAGCCTGCTGCTCACTGGGGTTGCCGTAGGCGCCCTGCGGTCTGAAGCCTGGCAGTGGGTATCTGGCCTCTGTCTTACCTTGGGCAGCGCCGGCGCCGTAGGTCTTTGGCGGTGTTCTCGCTTTGAAACCAGCATCAGCCGTTTTGGCGTGCGCGCTGGCTGCTGGGAGCTTGCCTGGACCTTCCCCCGCACCGAGGTGACGGCAGCGCAGGCACGAAAAGCCCGCTCCTGGCGAGTTTGGTTTGCGAGCCAAGAAGTGGAAGTGGTCCTTTCAGTTACCGCCGGGGCTCGGCGTCTCAGCTTGCCCACCCGGGAACCCGAGGAGCTCTTGCAGGCACTGCGAGCAGAACGCTAAACCTTTGAGGCCGTGCGAGCCAGCCCCAGGGAGGGGAAAAACGGGCACCCTCGCCAAGCCTAGCCCTGGCCCAGGGCCACCAAGTACACCGGATCCTTTCCCGGTTCCAGGAGGAGGAGTTCCCGCATAGCCTCATCCACAAAGGCACCCACCCCACAGGCCTTGAGCCCCACCGCCCCAGCGCTCAGGTAGACCAATTCCCCCAAGGCGCCGGCGGCAAAGAGGCCGAGGCGAAATCCCCGCTGCCCAAACTCGGCGGCCAACGCGGTAGTATCCAGGGAAAAGACCACGGCCGCTGCCGCCCGCGTCAGAAGCTCTTGGGACAAACCAGCGCGGTACAGGCTTTGGCCAAACGCTCCGCCACGCACCAACTCCCAGCCTCCCCTTCCCCCACGCCAGCGGTACACACCTGGGGCATGCTCCTGGTCCCGCACCACCACCGCATGGATGTCCACGCCGGAGCTGCCAGGCAGGCACGCGGACAAGGGCGCTAACGACGAGAGGATGGCGTTCAGTTGGCCGGCTGCCAAAGGCTGCCCGGCAAAGCGCCGGAAGGAACGACGGCTCTTGATGAGCTGCACGACGTCTGCAGCCCCTAGACGGGCGGCGGGTTCCACCTCCCAGGCCCTCGGTTGCCACACCCAAGGCGGACCGTCGCCCCACTGCCAGCTGGTAAGTTGGTGGCTCAGGCGCGTCAGCTCCAGCTGGTCACGGTTTTTCGGGCCAGGAAACTCGCGAAAACTGGGTACCACCCAAGGTCCGCGGGGGAGCTGGCCCAGCACCGCCACTGCCATCGCCCCTTCCTCCATCGGGTTGAGGTGCAGCAGCCTTTCTACCTCGGGGTCGGAAAAGAGAGGGGTTACCCGCACCGGCCAGGAAAAGGCGGCAGCGGTCAAGAGCAAGTTGGCCACGTTGTGCCCCGCATCAAGCGCCACATAGCGATAGGAACGCGAGCCGTATTTCCACACGGTGCGTTGAAAGACCGTGGTGAAGACCACCAATGGACCCGGCAGGGTGCTACCCTTGCCCAACCCCACCGCTTGCGCCCAGGGTGCTTCCGCCGCTTCCATGGGTAGGGGCAACAGGCTGTGCTCCTGGGGAATGTAGGCGTACACCCCCGGTGGCACGGGCCCGTGGCCAAACGTCACCAGGTAGGTTTCCACAGGGTACAAGGCACCTGCCGAGGGGGCTGAGCGTAGGTACAGGGTTTCCCCTGCCCAAGATCTTTTTTCGGTCACACCCGAGGCAGCAAAGAGCAACGTGGCCAGCTCCTCCAACGAGCCAACCCCACAGCGAGGGTTCGCCGGTTGGGAAAGCCAGAGCAAGGCGCTGTGCACCCCTTGGGGTGCCTGGGCCAAGGGCGGCGGCAAGGTCAACCGCGGATTTCCCGACACTGGGCGCAAGCTTGCCACCTTAGGGCCGAAAAACAAGCCCCGTCGCACGAGTCCGGCAAACCCAGCGCTGGACTCGCGCACCAGGTAACGCACTACCTCCTGCGCTGCGGGACCCACCGGCGCGTGGTTAGTGGCCACCGGTGTTGATGGTACGGGTGTGGGCACGTTCCCAGCGGATTGAAGGGTTCTCACCGGCGCACTGGGGGTCCTCCGATCGCCGCTGATCCACGTCCGGCTCAGCACCACCCCCAGCACCAGGAGGCCAAGGCCCAAAGGTACGGCCCAGCGAAACCATGGCGGGAAAGCCTTAAGGTGAGTTCCCAGGCGGCGAGGGAGTGCAGCCAAAGCACCCCACTCCAAGAACAGGTGCCAGGCAGCCACCACCAGCAGGCAGTAACCCAGCAGGTAATGCCAGTCAAAGACCGGTAATTCCATGCGGCTGACCCAAAAAATACCTAGGGCGGCCGTGGCCGCCAGGTAGATCCCGACCAAAAGCCCCACCAACGCGCGCAGATCTGCTCGGGACAGGGGCTTTCCCAGCCACCGACAGAGGAGGAACCAGAACACCACCAGCACGAGGGGGGCCAGAACCAGCGCCTTCATACCCACGGGCGTGGCCACCTGCCAGGGCCGACCAACGGCTGGCGGAGGGGAAGGGATTCGAACCCTTGATCCCTTGCGGGATGGCGGTTTTCAAGACCGCTGCCTTCAGCCACTCGGCCACCCCTCCCGGCCGAGATTATCGCGCCTGTTCCCACCCCGCTCAAGCGCCGCCGCTGGACCAGGATACAAACGCTGGGCAGAAAAGAGCTTCACCTTGACCCGCTGTTGCCGCGTTGGTTACCCTAGTCCCGGCAACGGAGGCAAGCCATGGAACACTTGGTGACCCACCATACCCGCATCCTTCACCTCTTGGCGGCGGTGTTTTTGGCGAGCACGGTCCTTTACGGGGCCGTGGTTCTCTTGGTCCCGCCACCGGACGCCCCGGTGGTCATGCAGACCCATCCTCTGCTCTGGGTCTTCGCGAGCCTCACGCTCCTCAACCTCTTGACCATCATGCCGGTGTACCGGGCCATGCTGGCTAAGCCGCGCCGGGTTTACGCCGTCAGTCAAGACCCCGAACCTCTTCTGCGTGCGCACCTCATCGCCCACCTGGTGGCGATGGGGCGCCTTGAACTGATTGCCCTCATGGGAGTGGTGCTGTTCCTCGTCACCGGCCGTGGTGATTGGTTTTGGTACTTCAACGGCCTCGCCTTGGTGAGCATGCTGGTTCTCTGGCCGTTACGGGAGAAAGTGGAAAACCTCTTGCAGCTCCCGTCCGTCAGTCAAGAGGGCTCCGCCTACTCCTCGGGCTGACAAGGTGAACTTTTTCGGTCAAACCGACGGCGCAGCTGGCCCAGGGGTTTTTTGAGAGCCGGAAAGCGTTGTTCAATCCAGCAGAACAAGCGACG
This sequence comes from Thermoanaerobaculum sp., assembly GCA_025060245.1. GTDB lineage: Bacteria > Acidobacteriota > Thermoanaerobaculia > Thermoanaerobaculales > Thermoanaerobaculaceae > Thermoanaerobaculum. Next base: position 6,988 of record JANXCP010000059.1, read on the forward strand.
AAAGACCGGCACCTCCGGGGCCAAGAGCAAGGCACCAGCCGCGAAGAACAACCATCCCTGAAGGATGGGAAGGAGCGATCCCACCACGCCAAGCAGGATGAACGTCCAGCCGAGAAGATGCCGCAGCACCAACCCCACGGGCGGCAATTGTGCACAGCTTCCGGGTATTTGCAACCGAGGGGATGCGGCCTGCGGAGTGACTCAACAGCGCACCCCCGCTCCTAGCCAGCGGCGGCGATGCCGCCGCCGAGATTCTTCGCTCGGTAAAGGGCCTCGTCCGCCGCTCGCAAGAGATCACGCTTGTTCCCGCCACGCGGACCAAGGCAGGCCACCCCAATGGAAACCGAGATGTCCTCGGCGAAAAGCTGGCGCAGCTCTGCTGCCACCTGGCGGGCCACCTCCCCAGGGGTATTGGGCATGACGACGATAAACTCGTCCCCGCCGTAACGGGCGACGACGTTTTCCTCCCGCACGGCGCCGGCCAAGGAGAGGGCCACCTCCCTTAACATGGCATCGCCTGCTGCGTGGCCGAAGCTATCGTTGTAGCGCTTAAAATCGTCCAAATCCACCATGAGCAGGGATAAGGGGTGACGACCTCTTTTCGCCCGTGCCACCATCATCGTCAAGAACTCATCCAAGAATCGGCGGTTGAACACCCCGGTGAGGGGGTCAAGCCGGGAAAAAGTTCGCTCCGCCTCGGCCAGTCGCGCGGCGAAGCTCACCGCCACCCCACAACCTCCCAAGAGGAACAACCGCGCTACCTGTTGATCCCAGCGGAACCCGCCGTACACCGGGTCAAGGGGCAGTTGACCTAGGTCGAAACCCACCACCAACAGCAAAACCACCGATATGTACCCAGCCAGCACCGTGACAGAAACCCTCAGGGCCAACTCTTGGTCGGCCCGCAGCCCAGCCAGCACCAAGGCGAGAGGGTACCCTAGGAAAACCACCTGGGAGTTGGATGCCCACAAGGGATGGCCAGAGACCACAAAACCCAAGAGCAGCGCTGTTACCAACACTGGATCTAACAGTGCCAGGTACCGCGAATAGGATGGATCCCACGGGAAAAAGGCCAGAAACAACTGCACCACCCCCAGGCCGATGAAAATCCCTAGTACCGTGGTCCAGCCGCTCAACTCGGGGAGCGGTTCGGTCCCTTGGAGGCGGAAAGCTGCCGTCATGAGCCCCAAGCCCCCCACCACCCCTAGCCGGACTAGGTTGATGAGGCGCTCCAAGTCCAACCCCCGCCAGGGCAGGCGCTCCACTGACGGTAACAGCACCCGCGGGTTGGAGGTGGCAGAGGAGCTGTCTTTGGTCATACTGTCAAATATAGCGACAACGTTGCAAGACACCAAGGCGCCCCATGCTGCTTGCTGAGCTGACCCAGTCCCACACTCGGGCATCAAGGAGCCAGTACTTGTCTTTTGACCTCAAGGAACGGTGCTCAGTCGTGTTCTGACCGACGAGCTTTGGCTAGGGCGGCTTCCGAGGTGTGCCGTTGCACAACCGTTAGCAGCGCGGCGTGCACCTGGGGATTACCGGCAACCACGTTGCCTTGGGTCCACAGGTCCTCACCCCCGTCCAGGTTGGTCACCACACCCGCCGCCTCGCGCACCAACAAAACGCCGGCGGCCAAGTCCCAGGGCGAAAGAAAAAACTCAAAAAACCCGTCAAAAATACCGCAGGCGATGTGGGCCAAATCCAAGCTCGCCGCCCCCGGTCGGCGGATGGCGGCAGCGTGGGGGAAAACTTCGGAAAAGATGGCCAAGTAGATGGGCAAAACCTTTCCCATACGAAAGGGGAATCCCGTGGTGAGAAAGGACCCTTCCAGTGTACCGTGACGGCTAACCCGCACCCGGGTGCCGTTGCGAAAGGCACCCAATCCCCGCGCTGCGGTGAACAGCTCATCCCGCATGGGGTCGTACACCGCCCCCACCAGCACCTCGGCACCCTCCATGAGCGCCACCGACACGGCAAAATGGGGAAAACCGCGAACAAAATTGGTGGTGCCATCCAAAGGGTCTACCACCCAGCAACGTTGCTGCGTACCCAGCCGCCCCCCCTCTTCTCCGAGGAAGGCACATTGGGGGGTCATGCGCGCCAAATAGGCGCAGATCGCCGCCTCGCTTTCCCGGTCGGCGGTGGAGACGAAATCGTTACGAGCCTTTTCGTCAACGTTGGGGACCTTGCCAAAAAAACGCCGCAGGACTTCGCCCCCAATCTGCGCCGCCGTAGCCGCCCAGGCCAACTCCGTGCTCACCTATGGCCTCCCGACCCGTAGCATATCCTGGGAATGCGCCGCGCCGGAAAGGGGTTGCAGCAAGGGGATGAACTGGGAAGAAGAACTCCGGGAAGAGGACCGAAAGATGCGGCACATGCGCATCCTGGTGGACCTTACCGCCCAAATCCTCGCTCAGGACCCCAGCCTCAAGCTCTGTGAGGCCTTGCGGCTAGTGGAAGCCGCCCGGACCGCGGTGGGTCGCATGTTCCCCGGCAAGGAGGAGACCTTTGACCTGATCATCCGCCCGCGCCTGGAGCGCATTATCCTGGAGCGCTTCCAGCTGACCACGGCAGAACCGGTGAACTGAACAGCTCGTCTGCCCCTCCTTTCCCCACGTTCGCAAACCATCCCCGCTCCACCACCGCCAGCGGAGCTGGCCTTTCGCCTGGGGGCTTGACCCGGCCGGACCAGTTCCCAGCCACCTGCTCCCGCCGGGGAGGCCTACAGCGCTTGCCGGTACTCGGGGTAGCGGGCACGCTCCTTCACCGGTACGTTGGCCTCCACTTCCACCCGCACCTGTTCTCCCGCTGCCAGCTGCTCCCCTGGCACAAACCCGGTCACCTGCCCCGCGACCCCAGGCTGGAGGCCGGAAGTATCCAAGCTGACCCAATGGGTGGCGCGGTCGTTGCCTTTAGCATCCACCACCACCACCTTGACCGTAAGCGTCGGCAACACCTCCCGTGCTCGGTTGACAACGGTGAAATCCAGCACCAGCTGCGGACCTTGCGAGGTGGTTCGCACCTGGACCGCTGTCGGCTGCACCTGATGGGCCAGCCGCAAGCGTGTTACCTTCCCCTCGGGGCTTTCTTTTCCCCCACAGGAAAGCAGCGCAAAAACAAAGAACGCAACCGTCCTGCTCCGTCTCATAGGGCCACCCCCACGGCCACGGCAAAGGTGGTCGCAAAGCCCTTGCGAGCTTCCGCCACGAGCCGAACCAGGGGCAAGGGGTACATCACCACCCCCGCCGTGACCACGGCTCGGCTTCCCTCCGTTTGGTGCCACCGCGGCACCGGTTCGCCAAACTTCGCCTCCAGCCGCTGATGGCGCACACCGAGGCCGGCGTAGGGTGTTAAAAGCACAAACCCCTTGGACAGCACAAGCCGCACCTCCCCCACCCCAAAGTCCACGAGGGAGTTGGCAAGCCAGGAGTAGCCTGCACCCAGGGCAACGGCGGGCCAAATGGCGCCCCCCGGGTAGAGGGACCAGCGTACCTCGCCTCCCCAAAACGGCTCACCGGCGAAGCGCCCGTATTGGGCTCCCAGGGTCACACCCGCGAGAAGCCCCTTGCGGACCACCACCCGAGGGGCGGATAGCACACCCAACCATCTCTCCTGTTCGAGGGCGTAGCGATACCAACCCTCACGGGCGCTGACCCGCACCCCACCCACCCCACCCATGGCCTCAAAACCGTGCAGGCCAGCGGGCTTGGCGGTGGTGAGGTTGGGAAAGGCCAGAAGATCTGCCAAGGCTTCGCCCAGATCGGCCAGGTGCGCGTTGGTAAAACGGGAATCAAAGGAAAACTGGCCGGCGTGCGCCACCCCGGCCACCACCATGAGGCAGGTGAGAAATCGCGTCACGGAAGGCCTCCTGGAGCAGTCTACACTAACGTGGCAAAGAGCTCGTTGGACAGCAGCCAACCCTGCGGGGTCAGGCGCAGGCGCCGGCCTCTGCGGACCGCCAGCCCAGCTCCCAGGAAATCCTTCACCCGCTCCTGGAACCTCGGACGCCTCTGGCCCACCCGTTCCACCACCTCCCACGGGGCTCCGCGGTCCAAGCGCAGGGCTAACATGACCCGCTCCGCGGTGCGCTCCTCCTCCGTCAGGCACATACGAACGCTGCGGGGGAGAAGTCCGCGTTCCAACATAGCCAGGTATTGCCCCAAATCGGCGGTGTTCGCCCACCGGCTCCTCCGCCCCTGGCCGTAGGCCGAGACTCCACAGGCCAGGACCACGCCCCCCATCCAGTAACGGAGGTTGTGGCGGGCAAGATAGCCTGGTCGCGCCCAGTTGGACACCTCGTAATGGCGAAACCCCGCCTCCTCCAACAGCCGCGCCGTCAGCAGGTACTGCTGGGCCACCTCGTCCTCTGCGGGAAAAAGATCTGGCCGCCGCTGGGCCAGCTTCGCCAGTCGGTGAGGCTTGTCTAGCTCCAAAAGGTACGCAGAAACATGGTGAGGGGCAAGGGCTAGCAACTCCCGCACCGTCCCTTCCAGTTGGCTCGCTTGCAGTCCTGGCAGGCCTAACATGAGGTCGCAGGAGACCACAAACCCAAAAGCAAGCAGCATCCTAAGCGCCCGTCGGCCTTGCTCTGCGGTGTGGCGGCGACCGAGCAAACGCAAGACCGGATCAGCAAAGGATTGGATTCCCAGGGAAACACGGTTGATCCCCAACTGGCGCCACCCCTCCAGCCGTTCTTGGGTCACGTCGTCGGGATTTGCCTCCAAGGTCACCTCGGCGCCCGCCTGGCGGGGGAAAAACCGGTCCAAGGTGGCGAAGAGTTTGGCTAACTCATCCAACGGCACCAGAGAGGGGGTCCCACCCCCTAGGTAAAGGGTGCGCAGCACGCGCCCACCCCGTTGGCCCACCAGCTCCACCTCCCGGCGTAGCGCCGCCATGTACCGAGCGATCCACTCAAGGCGGGTGGTGGTGACGAAGCTGCAGTACGCGCAGGTTGAAGCACAGAAGGGCAGGTGGATGTACAGGCTGGAGGCGCGCATCAGCCGCCGCGGGCACCGGACAGCCACCGCATCCACAGGCTCGCAAAGGGCTCACCACTGCGCGCCCAGAGGCTGCGGGCAAAGGCCTCCACCCATGCGTCAAAGCCCGGCACCAGGCGCAGGTTGTCCTCCTCCATGAGCTCCGCCGGGTCCCTTCCCGCCACCAACAGCGCCTGTGCCGCCCGCCGGAGGCGCCATCCCGAGGAGGCTACCCCGTCCATCAGGTCCAGCCGCCGCGCCCAGACCAGCAAAGAAGCCGCGGCGGCAAAACAGGAGGCCTTGCACAGGGCCGTACTGGGACCGGGCAAACCTTCCCGTAAGCCCATGGCGGCAGCAATGGCACTGGCGTTGATCTCTAAAGTCCGCGCCACATCCACGGGATCGCTGTGAAACAACAAGTCCTCAAAGTGGCTATTCCCCTCTTCGCCAAAGGCCCGGTCGTAGGCGAAATGCCGTTCCTCGCCGGAGAGGGAAAGCGGGGCGAGCACGACGAACTGCGCGCCGCTGCTGCGGGCGGTCGCCAGACCTTCGGCCATACACTCCTGGATCGGCAGCTGAGGCGCCAAAGCCACCACGGTTCCCACGGGAAAGCCGGCCTCTCGGAAAGGGTGCAGGGCCTGGGTTGGCAAAGGCCCCCAAAAGGAGGGAACCCAAAGGTTCACCACCGTGAGCTGGTCGGACACGAAGGGCGAGGGTAGATCCTCGGGCAGTAGAGGCTCATCGGCTACCACTAACAAGCCGCACCCTCCCTCCATCAGCCGCTCCACCGCCCGGCGGCGGCTCTTCGCCACGGCGCCGTACACCAGCACCCGCACCGGGCGCTTGGGTACGTAGGTGTCACCGTCCGCCCCAGGCAAAGGCTGTCTCAGGAGACGCATTCCCACCAGGTCCAAAGACACCCCAGAGGGACCTAACGGCACCGATCCCAGCTGGTGGGTCAGGGGAAACAAATCGGGGTAGGTGGGTTCCACACGCCGCACGACCTGCCCTCCTTTCCCCTACCGGGTGCGGCCCAAGACCTGGCGCACGTATTTGGCCAAAAGGTCAGTTTCCAAGTTCACCACCGCCCCTGGCCGTAACGTGCCCAAGGTGGTCTGCCGCAGGGTGAAGGGCACCAGGCTCACTTCAAACCACAGGCTGCCCCGTTGCGCCACGGTGAGGGACACGCCGTCCACCGCCACCGAGCCTTTGGTGGCCACCTCCGCCGACAGGGTCCTGGGTATTTCACAGCGCAGCACCGCCCCTTCCCCCTGGGGGCGAAACGCCAGCACGCGCACTCGAGCGTCCACGTGTCCGCTCACCCAGTGCCCGCCGACGAAATCCCCAGCTCGCAGAGCCCGCTCCAGGTTCACCAAACTGCCCACTGGTAACATGCCCAACGTGGTGCGTTTCACGGTCTCCTGGGAGCAATAAAAACCCAACTCCTCTCCCCGGACCTCCTCCAGGGTTAGGCATACGCCGTTGACGGCAACGCTTTCCCCTGGTTGCACGGGAGGTTCCCAGACGCGCCCGCGCACCCAAAGCCGCTGGCCTGCTCCCTCCCCCTGCCGCCGGAGCAGGGTTCCTAACCCCTGAACGATGCCGCTAAACACCGACCACCTCAGCTACTAGCGCCAAATCGCCTTCCAGCTCTTCCACCTTGCGAAAGCGCAGCCGCACACCTTCCTGGGGTACGCTAAAGCCCACCCCCCCCACCGCCGGGTCGGCGTC
>JANXCP010000005.1 GCA_025060245.1 Thermoanaerobaculum sp.
CCCGCAGCGTTTGTTCCCACCCCGCCTCGCCCACCATCACCGTTCCCACCACCCGCCCCCCACCCGAGGCAAGCTGACCCAGAAAAACCGGCAACAGACCACGAGTATAGGGGTTGTCCTCTTGCACTACCAGCACGCGGCGTTTGGACAGGGTGTTGGTGATGAGCGCCGCTGCCTTCGCCCCCTCCAGGTCATCCGAGGGGTACACGCGGAAAAAGTACACGCTCATCCTCGCCAGCTGGGGCGCGGAGGCGGAGGGGGAAATAAGCACACGTTCGCGCCGGTCGGCAATGGGGATCATGGCCTGCGCTTCCGGGGTGGTGACGCCGCCGATGATCGCCAGCGCCCCTTCCTTGTACAGGCTCTCCGCCAGGCTCGCCGCCCTCGCCGGATCCGAACCGGAATCACGGTACTCCACCAGCAGGCCGTGGGGGAGTTTTTGTGCCGCTCGTGCCTCGTCAAAGGCCAGCTTCACCCCGGTCTTGATGGAGGCCCCGTACACTGCCGCATCGCCTGTCTCCGGCAGCACCACTCCGATCATGAGCTTTCTTTCACAACCCGTGGCAAACAAAGACCCCACGAGGAGCCAACCGATGGTCCTCCACGTCATGGCACACCCCCAGCGCCTTCGCGCACGCACCCTTTTACCACGAAAGCCCTGGGGCGGTAAAGCTCGTTGCCCTGGCAAGACCACTGGGGTATCTTAGAGGTGCCATGAAGGCACCAGGCTTGCTCCTCGTGGTGGTGGTGCTCATGGCGGGGTGTGGCTCAGAGATCCTGGATGACCAGAACGACCTCATCGTCTTGAACGAAAGCCCTTGCGATATCACGGTTTACGTTGATGGTCGGGAAGTGTTCACGCTGGCAGCCGGAGCCGATCGGGCCCTGTCTGACATCGGGGACGGTCCCCACGTGTTTGAGGCGGTGAACACCCGCGGCGAGGTGGTGGAGCGCAAGGTGGTGGAGCTAGCCCCGGCGGAGGATTTCTTTTTCGTCATTGACCACTGCTGAACCCGCCTAGAGCACCCGGTGAAGGCCTCGCCGTTCCAACTCCTTCACCAAATCCTTGACCTTTTGCGCCTGCTCACGGGTGGTGACCAGGACTGCCTCTGGTGTGGCCACCACCACCAAGTCCTCCACCCCCAGGGCGGCCACCAGCGGTCCCTGGGAGAGGAGGACGCAGTTGGCACTGTCCACCGCCACCACGGAGCCCAGGCTCACGCCCCCTTCCGCTGGGGGGAGGAGCTGGGCAAAGCTGGCAAAGGAGCCCACATCCTGCCAGGGAAAGGTCCCCTCCACCGCCCAAATGTTGCTGGCCCGCTCCATGACGCCAAAATCCAAGGAAATTTGGGGTAAACTCGGGTAGACCCGTTGCACCGCCTCCTCTTCCCCCACCGCCTTGGCCAACTCCACCAGCTGATCCAGCCCCTCCGCCAGGGCCGGGAGGTATTGGCGCACTGCGGCTACCAACGCCTGGGCAGTGAAGGCGAAGATGCCCCCGTTCCACCGGTAGTTCCCCGCCGCCAGGAAGGCTTGCGCCTTCTCCACCGTGGGTTTTTCCACAAAACGCCGCACCCTAAAACAGCGCACCCCCTCCCTGGCCTCCACCACTTCCCCCAACTCCAGATAGCCGTACCCGGTCTCCGCCCGGGTTGGGGACAGCGCCACCGTCACCAACCCGTTGGTGCCCTGGGCCAACGCCACCCCTGCCCGCACCACCTGACGGAACGCCTCATCGTCGCCCACCCAATGGTCGGCGGGCAGCACCACCAACACCGGGTTCCCCCCTTGGGACACCTCACGCCAGGCGGCCCAACCCACCGCTGCTGCCGTATCACGCCCGCAGGGCTCGCGCAGCAGCTGCTGGGGGGGAAGCTTGGGCAGGTGTTCGGCCACCGCTGGCGCCAGGTGTTGCCCCGTCACCACCAACACACCCTCCCACCCCACTAGCGGTAGGATTCGCTCTAAGGTGGCCCCCAAAAGCGTCTTGCCGCCCCATAGCGGGAGGAGCTGTTTGGGGCGGTGAGCTCGGGACAGGGGCCAAAAACGCGTCCCCGAGCCCCCGGCCAAGACCACAGCCTTAACCGAACACCAACTCATAGGCTTCCTCAAGGTGAGCGGCGCGCACGTAGGAATCGGCGAACAACTGTTCACGGTCAATGAGCACTGGAAATATCCCGCAGGCCTGGGCGCCACGGTAGTCGTCCAGCGGCGAGTCTCCCCAGTGGGTGGCCTTGCTTGCCGGTACACCCAACCGGAGGAGGGCGCGGCGGAAGATCTCTGGGTGGGGCTTTTCCACACCCTCCAAGGCCGACACCACCACCGTGTCCAAAAGGGGCGTTAAACCGAGATCCGCCAAAAGCTGCGGCAGGCGCGAATCCCAGTTGGACACCGCTGCCACCTTCACCCCTTGCTGGCGGAGCCGCCGCAAAACCTCTGGCGCATCGGGGTAAACCCGCCACTGTTCGGGGCGGGAAAAAATACCAAACAGCTCCTCCAGCACCTCCGGCCACGGTGCCGGGTGTTGGAGGCGAGCGAGGACACGCTGGAGGAAGGTGCCCCACCACGCCCGTTCCCCCCCCTTCACCTGGTGGTACCGATCCAAGCCCAGGGGGTGCTCTTGCGTCATCTCCTGCCACACTTGGGCAAACACAGGGCCCACCTGGGTGGGGCTCACCGTTGGCCCATAGCGGGAGAGGGTTTGGGCGTACACCACTGGGGGTTCCGGCTCAGCGCGAATCAAGGTCCCCCCCACATCCACCAACACCGCCCGCGGCCGCTGGCCCCTGACAAAGCCCCCCATGGGTGGGTATTCTACGCGGGGAAAGGGGGTACCTGTGCCCATCACCTGTCGCCGCTGCGGCAACCTCAGTGAACCTATGGCTACCGCGCCGCTGCCCGGCGCCCTGGGGGAGCGGGTCCAACAATCGGTCTGCAGTGCCTGCTGGCAAGAGTGGCTGCGCACTCAGGTGATGATCATCAACGAGTACCGGCTGACGCTGGCCGATCCCCAGACCCGCGTGATCCTCATGCAGCACATGGAGGAGTTCCTCCACCTGCGCCCGTGACGCCCCTGGCGGAGCTGGCTCGCAAGGTCTTCGCGGTGGCACTGGAGGCAGCTCACCCCAGCACCCTCATGCGCAAAGTGCGCTTCACACCAGCCGGTGTGATCTACGGGGAGCATGCCCTGGAGCCCCCGGGGCGCCTGGTGGTGGTGGCCTTGGGGAAAGCCGGAGGCACCCTGGCGGAGGCCTTCCTCACCCACAGCACCCGCAGGCCCGAGGTGGTGTGGGTGTACCTGCCCCGCAACGCTTCCGCCCCTTCTTACCTCCCGGCCCAGGTGCGGTGGGGGGATCACCCCCACCTTTCCCTGGACAATACTGCCGCCGCCCTGGAGCTGGCGCAAATGGTGGCGCAGCTGGCCGCGGAGGATGGGCTTCTGGTCCTGCTTTCGGGGGGCAGCTCCAGCCTCCTGGCTGCCCCGCTACCGCCTCTGCGACCCGCGGAGTTGGATGCCCTGGTGGGGGAGCTGGCCCGCCGGGGGGCCACCATTCACCAACTGAACACTGTACGTAAGCACCTAACAGCCCTATTGGGGGGCCGGCTGGCGGTGCGGTGCCCTGCTCCCCTTTTGGCCCTGGTCCTCTCCGATGTTCCCGGTGATGACGTGTCCACGGTGGGTTCCGGTCCTACCGCCGCGGATCCCACCACCCGCGGCGATGCCAAGGCTATCCTCCAGCGCTTCGGTTTGCTGACCAAGTACCCGCAGGTGGCGCAGCTGCTGGAAGATCCCTCCAGCGAAACACCGAAACCGGGAGACCTTCGGCTGCAACGAAAAGCCTCAGCGCTTTTGGGTTGCAACCGTGACGCCGTGGAAGCAGCGGCCCACACGCTGACCCAGGAGGGATTTCGCGTCCGAGTCCTCACCACCGCCCTGCGGGGTGACGCCCGGGAAATGGGCCGGCTGCTGGGTGCCCTTTTGGTCCAGGCGGCTCCGGGCACGGCCCTATTGGCCGCTGGCGAGACCACGGTTCACGTGACCGGAACAGGCCAAGGGGGGCGCAACCTGGAACTAGCCCTGGCGGCGGCTTGCCAATTGGCTGGCCACCGCCACCGCTGCCTGTTGGCGGCGGGCACGGACGGCGTGGACGGCACTTCCCCCGCGGCCGGTGCGGTGGTGGACGGCGGTACGCTGGCGCGCGCGGCCAAGCTGGGAAAAGACCCGGAAAAGGCCCTGCGTGACAACGACAGCTGGGGATTTTTTGCTGACCTACCGGAAGCCATCCTTACCGGCCCGACGGGCACCAACGTGGCTGACCTGGTCATTGGGTTGGTGGCACCCAGGGTGGCGGCGCGGGTGGGCTGGCGCCCGCCGGCCCGCGCACCCCAACCTCAGCCCCCCTGGGGTGCCGCAACGCAGCGAGGACCTCTTCCGTGATCGTTCGCCCCGCCCCCGAGGGTTTGTGGCTGTTCACCCAGTCCGCCCACGCCTTGCTGGCGTTCCAAATGGCTGAGCATTGGGGCAACCGCACCACCCCCAGGCCGGCCCCGCGAGCCGAGGTACTGGCGGCCGTGCTGCTCCACGATGCCGGATGGGATGCGCGCGACAGTGAGCCACGGGTGTTGTCCGACGGGAGCCTCGCCCACTTTGCCCGGTGGCCCGAGGAAGGGGAACGGGAGCAGCTGTGGGAAGACTCCCTGGCCGCCGCCCGCCGTCGCGCCCGGTACGTGGAGTACCTGGTGGGACACCACATCCTCCACTTGGCCGAAACCTACTCCGCCAGCCGACACGCCCCCTTTGTCCAAGCCCTCCAGCAGCGGCTGGCGGAGTTGGCCGAGGAGCTGCACCGCCAAACCCGCTACCGGCAGGTCTTTGCCACCGGCCAGGACGCCACCAACCGCGGCATCATCCGCACGGTGGACGCCCTGGCGCTGCGCCTTTGCCTTTCACCCCCCCACAACTGGACCCTGGAAGGAGTGCCCACCCGGACGGGCTTGCAACCCCTGCGGGTGAAAAAGCTCGCCCCGAACACCTTTCACCTCTACCCCTGGCCGTTCGTGGGCAACCAGCTAAGCCTTTGGGTGGAAGGCCGTTGCCTCCCCGTTCGGCTGCCGGCATTGGCGGAGGAGTTGCGCCACCACTGGAGGCAGGCGCCGGTGCAGGTCCTGTGCTTCCACCTGCGGCGCGGAGGGGTAGCCATCTAAAGCCTCCCTTCACCCCCTCCTCCACCTTGACAAGTCGGCGTTGGGGGCTTAGGTTTTGGCTATGAAAACGTTTTCAGCCACCTCCAGGGGGGAGTCTGGGGATGAGGCACCATCGCCTCCGGGCAGCCACGTCTCCATCAAAGACGTGGCGCGGCATGCCGGCGTCTCCCCCGCCACCGTGTCGCGGGTTCTCAACGGCACCGGGCCGGTGCGCCCTGTGGTGCAAGAGCGGGTGTGGGCAGCGGTGAAGGCCTTGGGGTACGTCCCGCACAGCGGAGCGCGCAGCCTGGCACGGCGGAAAACGGACACGGTGGCCCTGGTCCTGCCCGAGCTTTCAGGGGACTTTTACTCGCAGCTGTTGCGCGGGATGGAGCTGGCCGCACGGCAGTTTTCCATTCAGCTTCTGGTGTCCAGCTTTCACGGTGATCCGGCGGAGGTGAAGCGAGCGCTGGCAGCCACCAAGGGGAGGGTGGACGGCATCGTGCTGATGTGGCCGGAAATGGAAAAAGACGGCATCTTGCAATCGGTTCCCCCTGGGTTTCCGGTGGTGCTGTTGGGCGGCACGGAACACCTCCACCACCCACAGGTGACGCTGGACAACAGCGGCGGTGCCCGGGCGGCGGTGGAACACCTGATCCAGCTGGGGCACAAGGTCCTCGTCCACCTCACGGGTCCAACGCATAACTGGGACGCGGTGGAACGAAGGCAAGCCTTTTTTGCGGTACTTGGCCAGTACCCGGACGTGCAGGGATTGGAAATCCCTGGCGACTTTACCGAGGAGAGCGGCTACCTGGCCGCCACCACCTTGCTGGAACTGCGCCCTCGGCCGACGGCGGTGTTTGCCGGCAACGACGCCAGCGCCATCGGACTGGTCCTGGGTCTTAGGGCGCGCGGCATTCAGGTGCCCCGCCAGGTTTCCGTCGTGGGCTTTGACGACGTGCCGTTGGCGCGGTTTCTCACCCCTCCCCTCACCACCGTGGGCGCTGATGTGCAGGAACTGGGGAAGGTGGCAATAACCGCGCTCATGAGGCTGCGGGACGGCAGCCCCCTCCCGCGGGCCACGGTCCTCCCTACCCACCTGGTGGTGCGCGGTTCCACCGCACCACCGCCCGTGCCTGGGGAGGGAGGTGCCTATGGTTCTTAGGCCAGCGTCTTGCCTCGCCGCCACGCCTGCGGCTAGGCCGTCTGGGAAAGGAGGTAGGTATGTTGCGTAAGGGCATCGTGGGTTTCGGTTTGTTGTGCCTTTTGGGCATGGGTCTCGCACCGCCCGCCTGGGGGCAGGTCACCACCGCCACCCTCACGGGCAAGGTGGTGGACGAAAAGGGTGATGCCCTCCCCGGCGCCACGGTGGAGGCGGTGAACGTGGCCTCAGGTTTCGTCTTTCGCGTGGTGAGCCGAGAGGACGGTAGCTTCACGCTGGCCAATCTGCCCCCGGGCACGTACAAGGTAACCGTGTCCCTGGGCAACCTCCCCCCGCAAAGCGAGACCCTGGAGCTCCTCTTGGGTCACAGCTCCACCGTCACTTTCCGGCTCGCCACCGAGGCGCTGTTCACCGAGGAGGTGGTGGTGATTGGCAGTCGGGTGGTGGATACCCGCAGTCCGGAAATTGCCACCAGCATTACCCCTGAGCAGCTGCTCTTCCTCCCGCAGCGGGAACGGAACTTCATTAACTTTGCCGCCCTCGCACCGGGGGTGTACGTGGACCCGCGCGAGGATTCCAATCGCTACTTCCGCGGGGCGGCTGGCTCAGCCAAGCAGGTGAACGCCTTTGTGGACGGGCTTTCCTACAAGAACGACTTGATGGAAGGGGGAGCGTTCATGCAGGACGCCTCCCGGGGCAACCCATTCCCGCAAAACGCCGTGCAGGAATTTCAGGTGCTCACGCAGAACTACAAAGCAGAGTACGAAAAATCTGCCTCGGCGGTGATCACCGCCGTGACCAAGTCGGGTGGCAACGTCCTGGCCGGTGATTTCTTTTACTCTTACCAAAACAAGGACATGGTGACCCTGGACCGTCTCTCCAAAGAGCGGGGATTTTCCAAGCCCGACTACAAGCGCCAGCTGGCTGGCCTGTCCTTGGGCGGGCCCTTCATCAAGGACAAGCTCCACTTCTTCCTGTCCTACGAGGCAAACCGCCAGGACCGGTTCAACCAGGTCTTTCGCGGTCCTCAATGGGATTCCGCGCGGGTACCTGCAGCGCTGAAGCAGCGGCTGTCCCAGTACCCGGTGGGGAACATCAAGGCACCCTTTGCGTCCGACCTGTACTTCGGCAAGCTCACGTGGCAACCCTCCCTCGGGGCCACCGTGGACCTTTCCCTCTACAGCCGCGATGAAGATGAGCGGCGGGGTTTTGGCGGCCAGCGCGTGGAAGAGGGGGCGGAGCGATTCCGCATCAGCACCGATGCGCTGGTGGCAAAGTGGTCATCCCTTTGGGGGCAGAGCCACTTCAACGAGCTCACCCTCACCCACCAGGAAATGCGTTGGTTCCCCTCGGCCCTGGGAAGCCCCACACCGCGGCAAAACTACATTGGTCTGTTGGACGTGGGCAGCAAGGACGCCAGCCAGGACTTCACGCAAAAACGCCTGGGAATCCGTGAAGACTTGAGCAGCTACTTCAGCTGGCGCGGAGATCACGCCACCAAGTTAGGGATCTCGGCCAACTTCATGGACTACCGGATCGTCAAGACCCTCTTCCCCAACGCCTACTACGAGTACCGGGAGGCAGAGAGCTGGCAATACCCCGTTCTGGCTCGCTTGGGCTTTGGCGATCCGAAGCTTTCCTTCAGTAACAACCAGTTTGGCCTCTACGCCCAGGACGATTGGCGGATCACCCCGTCTCTGACCATCTCGTTGGGGCTGCGCTGGGATTACGAGAGCAACATGCTCAACAACGACTGGGAAACCCCTGCAGCGCTTTTGGCCGCCATGCGAACCGCTTGTAAGACCTACAGCCAGCCGGTGGGGGGGAAAAACCGCTGGTGCCTTACCGATTTCCTTGACTTCAAACGCTTTACCACCGATGGCAACCAACGGGATCCGTACAAGGGGATGATCCAGCCCCGTCTGGGCTTTTCCTGGGATGCTTCAGGCAAAGGCACCACGGTGATCTACGGCGGTTGGGGAAAGTACTACGACCGCATTGCCCTCAACGACATCTTTGACGAGAAATACCGGCACACCTACAAGATCTACACCTTCTGCTTTGTTCCCGGCGCCTGCTCCAGCCCCATTGCCTGGCGTCCGGAGTACGCCACCCCGCAGGGGTTGCGGCAGATCATCGCCTCGGGCCAAGCCCCCGGACCGGAAGTGTTCCTGGTGGCCAACGACATGAAGCCCCCGCGCAGCGATCAATGGACCTTGGGGGTACGGCACCAACTGGGGCGGTGGTTGGTGGGAGCTTCCTACGCGGGCGTACGAACCTATAACCTCATGGCCTGGGTGTTCGCCGACCTGCCCCCAGGGACCTCCTTCAACGATCGGTGGAGCGGCCAGGTGCCCATCCCCGGTTACGCCCGCGCCTTTAAGACCTCCACCGCACGCAAGACCAAGTACGACGCCTTCTACCTCACGTTGGATCGGCCGTTCACCGCGGATAGCAAATGGGGCGCCAACATCGCGTACACCTACGGCAAGGCCGAGGCGTTCGGCCCGGGTACCGACGGCGTCATCTTTGCCCTGGACTACACCGGCCCCGAGACCTTTGACTGGCACCCGGCCGACTACGACGAGCGCCACCGCCTGGTGGCCAGCGGTACGGTGGCCTTGCCCTTGGGCTTGCGCCTGTCCAGCATCCTCACCCTGGGCTCGGGCACTCCCTTCACCATTTACGACGCCTCCCGGGGATGGAACAACTTCCGCGTGCGGTTCGGTGCCGGTCGTTTTGAAAAGCGCAGCTTCCTGGGCATCAAGGAGTGGGTCTACCGCTCCGTAGACCTGCGCCTTGACTGGGAGACGCCGCTGTTTGCCGGGGTTCGCCTTGGCCTTTCCGGTGAGGCCTTCAACGTGTTCAACTTCGTCAACGAGGGCTGCCCCGGGTGGGGTACAGGGTTCATCCCTCCGGCGGGTGAAACCAACGCCAGCTTTGGCAAGGGCGAGTGTCAGTTCAACACCCGGCGGTACCAGGTAGGTGCTCGCATTAGCTTTTAGCTCCAACCGGGGGGTCGGGCGGTCCACGCCCGACCCCCTTTTTCTTGGAGGGGCCGTGAGCCTGTTGGTGTGTCTGCTGCTCCTGCCCCTGGGATGCTTTTCCGGTGACGGTGCGGCCACCGGGGCCGCTCCCCGTGGCCGCCTGGACCGGGTTTGGTGGACCCCGCTTTTGGAAGATCTTCACCAGCGTACCTTTGCCTTCTTTTGGGAACGAGCCGACCCGACCACCGGCTTGGTCCCCGATCGGTGGCCCACCCCTTCCTTTTCCAGCATTGCCGCCGTGGGGTTTGCCCTCACCGCCTACCCGGTCGGGGTGGAGCGCGGCTGGATCTCCCGCCAACAGGCGCGGGAGCGCACCTTGCGCACCCTGCGCTTTTTTGCCACCGCGCCCCAAGGACCTGAGGCTTCCGGTACTGCCGGTTACCGCGGGTTTTTTTACCACTTCTTGCGCATGGATACCGGCACGCGCTTCGCCGACGTGGAGCTTTCCTCCGTGGACACCGCCCTTTTCTTGGCCGGGGCTCGGTTGGCCGCCCGCTACTTTGCCGCTGACCACCCGGAGGAAGCGGAAATTCGCCAGCTGGCAGACCACCTCACGGCGCAAGTGGACTGGCAGTGGATGCAACCCCGGCCGCCGCGGGTGGCCATGGGCTGGAAGCCGGAAACCGGCTTTTTGGTGGCCGATTGGTGGGGTTACAACGAGGCCATGGTCCTCTACCTCTTAGCCCTGGGCTCCCCCACCTATCCGGTGGGGCCAGAGGCCTGGCAGGCCTGGGTATCTTCCTACCGGTGGGGGAGCTTTTTCGGCTACGAGCACGTGGGGTTTGGACCCCTTTTCGGTCATCAGTACTCCCACGTGTGGGTGGATTTCCGCGGTCTCGCCGACGCCTACATGCGCAGCAAGGGCATTGACTACTTTGAGAACTCTCGGCGGGCGGTGTTGGCCCAGCGCGCCTACGCCGCCGCCAACCCAGCCGCCTGGCAGGGGTACAGCCGCAACATCTGGGGGCTGTCCGCGTGTGACGGTCCGGCCGATGTGACCCTCCCCGTCCACGGGCAGCCGCGGCGTTTCTACACCTATGCCGCCCGTGGGGCTTCCCACACGGAGATCCTGGACGACGGCACCCTCTGCCCCACGGCGGTGATCTCCTCCATCGTCTTTGCCCCTGAGGTGGTGATTCCCGCCATTGAGGCCATGTACCGCCGCTACGGGGCCTGGTTGTACGGGGTTTACGGTTTTCTGGATGCCTACAACCCTACCTTTCAGTTCACCGATGTGCCCTTGGGGCACGGGCGGGTGGTGCCAGGGGTGGGGTGGTTTGACACCGACTACCTGGGGATTGACCAGGGGCCGATCGTGGCCATGTTGGAAAACTACCGCTCGGAGCTGATCTGGCGCCTCATGCGGCAAGATCCGGTGATCCGTACCGGCCTAGTGCGGGCAGGATTTTCCGGCGGGTGGCTAGACCAACCGTGAGGGCTCTTGCAATCTTCCTCGCCGGCGGGGCGGTGGCCTGTGGAGGCGCCGATTCCCCGCCACCTACCCTGGTGTTTTGGGCCCTGGGCAGGGAAGGGGAAGTGGTGGAGCGCCTGCTGCCAGGATTTGCCCAAGAAAACCCGGGGCTTTCGGTTCGCGTGCAGCAAATCCCCTTCACCGCAGCCCACGAGAAGCTCCTCACCGCCTACGTGGGCCGCAGCACCCCCGACGTGGCCCAGGTGGGAAACACTTGGATTGCCGAGCTGGTGGCCTTGGACGCCCTGGAGCCCTTGGACCCCTGGCTGGCCCACCAGCCCTCCCTGCGAGCCGAGGACCACTTCCCCGGGATCTGGGCCACCAACGTGGTGCGGGGTCGGCTGTGGGGGATCCCCTGGTACGTGGACACGCGCGTGCTGTTCTACCGGCGCGATTTGGTGGCGCGGGCGGGTTTTTCCCACATGCCCAAGGACTGGGCTGGGCTGCGACAGCTGGCCGAGGAGCTCATCAAACGGAAGCTGGCCCCCTACGCCTTCTACCTGCCCACCGACGAGTGGGTGTTTCTCGTGCTGTTGGCCATGCAGGCCGGTTCGGTGCTGGTGGATGAACAGCTGGAGCCGCAGTTCTGCCAACCCGCCTTTCTTCAGGCCTTGGGCTTTTATGCCGACTTGTTCCGCCAGCGGTTGGCACCGGTCATGGGCAACGCGCAAATGGGCAACTACTACCAGCGCTTCGCCGACGGGTTTTTTGCCCTGTACGTCACCGGCCCGTGGAACTTGGGCGAGTTCCGCCGGCGCCTGCCTGAGGCGCTGCAGGAGAGCTGGCATACCGTGCCCCTGCCCGCACCCGCTGCGCAGGACTTTCCCGGGGTCTCCTTGGCCGGCGGTTCCTCGTTGGTGGTCTTTCGCCGTTCCCCGCACAAGGAGCAGGCGCTGCGCCTGCTGGCCTACCTCAACCGCCCGCAGGTGCAGGTGGCTTTCTACCAACTGGTGGGGGACCTGCCGGCGAACCGGCGGGCCTGGGAGGACCCCCTGTTGGCGCAAGATCCGCGCTTGGCCGCCTTTCGCCTGCAGCTGACCCGGGTGCAGCCGCTGCCCCAGTTGCCGGAGGTGGAACAGCTCATGCAGCGGCTGTGGGAAGTGGTGGAGCCGGCCCTGCGAGGGCAGGCTACCCTCGCGGAGGTTTGTGGGCACATGGATGAAGAGGCGCGACGGATTCTGGCCAAACGCCGGTGGCTGCGGCAGCGGGGCAAGCTATGAGCGAACGGCGTGCCGGCTGGCTGTTCATCGCCCCTGCCCTGCTGCTGCTGGTGGTGTTCTTCCTCCTCCCCGTGGCCCTGGGGTTGGTGCTCGCCGTCACCGACTTTGACATTTACGCGCTAGGAGATCCCTCCGCGGTGCGCTTTGTGGGCGCGGAAAACTTCCGCCAAATGGTGAAAAACCCGCTCTTCTTCCGCGCCCTGGTGAACACCTGCTACTTCGTGGGCGTGGGTGGAACCCTTTCCATCCTCCTTTCCCTTCTCGCGGCCCTGGCTTTGGCTTCCCCCCTATGCCGGTGGCGCGGCTTTTTCCGCACCGTGTACTTTGCCCCGGTGGTCCTGACCATGGTGGCGGTGGCCGTGGTCTTCCGCACCCTCTACCACCCCGATTTCGGCCTCCTCAACCGCTTCCTTAAGCTGTTTGGTGTCGAGCCGATCTTTTGGCTGGGCGACCCCGCCTGGGCCATGCCCGCCATCATCCTCCTCGCCCTGTGGAAGAACTTTGGCTACAACATGGTCATCTTTCTTGCTGGGCTTTCCACCATTCCGCCCACGCTGTATGAGGCGGCCAGCCTGGACGGGGCATCCCGGTGGCAGCAGTTTTGGCACATCACCCTACCCGGCCTGCGACCTACCCTGGTTTTCGTCCTCATCACCACCCTCATTGGGTACTTCCAGCTGTTTGCTGAGCCTTACGTGATGACCGGTGGCGGGGGACCGGTGAACGCCACCCTTTCCCTCGTGCTGCACATGTACAAGGAAGGGTTCCGCTGGTGGAACATGGGCTACGCCGCAGCGGTGGCGGTGGTCCTCTTTGCCCTCATCTTGCTGGTCACCGCGCCCTTGCGCTGGTACCAAAGGAGGTGGTCCCCATGAACCGCTGGGTCCGGCCGCTCCTGCTGCACGCTGCCTTAGTTGCCGGGGTCGTGGCCATCCTCGCCCCCCTCCTGTGGATGGTGGGGGTCTCCCTCATGCCCACCGGCGCCTCGCAAGTGGAGCCGCCGCCGCTGCTGCCGAAACAACCCACGCTGGAGCAGTACCGCCAGCTCTTCCTCAGGCTGAACTTGGCGCGGGCCCTGGGCAACTCCCTGCTGGTGTCCCTTGGGGCCACCCTCTGCGCGGTGGTGTGCAACGGCTTGGCGGGTTACGCCTTTGCCTGTCTGCGTTTTCGCGGGCGCGACCGGCTGTTTGCCGCACTCCTCCTGTTGCTCCTCATCCCAGGGCAGGTGGCCATACTCCCGTTGTTCTTGCTCCTACGCACCCTGGGGTTGACCAACACCCTGGTGGGGGTGGCCTTGCCCAGCTTCGCTTCGGTCTTCGGCATCTTCATGGTGCGGCAGTACGCCCTCTCCATCCCCCAAGAGCTCCTGGAGGCGGCACGGGTGGACGGGGCCAGTGAAGGGAGGATTGCCCTCCAGGTGGTTTTTCCCCTGCTGCGGCCGGTGCTGGTGACCCTGGCAGCGTTCACCTTTGTTGGCACTTGGAACGACTTCCTTTGGCCTTTGGTGGTGCTAAGCGATGAGCGCTGGTACACCTTGCCGGTGGCCCTGGCCACCCTGGCGGGGGAGCATACCCACGACGCCGAGCTGATGATGGCCGGCGCCGTCATGACCATGGCCCCTGTGCTGCTGGTCTTTGCCTTTTTACAGCGGCACTACATACGAGGGCTCACCCTGGGAGGGGTGAAGGAATGATCCCATTGCTTGCAGTGGCCAGTCTGGTCCAAGCGAGCGCGACCGTACCGCTGCTGAACACTGCTGAGGCGTGGTGGCCGGTGGCCGCGGAGGGGGTGCAGGTGGAGCTCACCTCCACCCCACCTTGCCCCCTGTTGGTGCGCTACAACTTCCACCACGTGGCGGGCTGGGCCGGGGCGGCCACCGCCCTGGACCTGGCTGCCCCACCGGGCTTTGCCGTGCTGCTCCGTGTGTCGGGTAAGGGGACGCCAAACACGCTGGAGGTCAAGCTAAAGGACGGCGAGAACGTCTTTTGGCACGTCCGCCCTGCCTTCCTCCCGCGGCAGCCAGCGCAGGAGCTGTGGATCCCCCACCAGCTCATCACCTTTGCTTGGGGCCCGCAAGCGGCGGAACGGCCAGCGCGCATCTCCGGGGTCGAGGTGGTGCTTTCTGCCCAGTCGGGCGGTGAAGGGGAGCTGTGCCTGCAGGCCCTGGAACTGCAAACGTTTTCCACACCGGTGAAACTTGCCTTGACCAACCTTCAGGCCTCCTCATCTGCCGCCCCTCACCCTCCCTCCCTGGCGCGGGACGGGAACCCTGCCACCTTTTGGCAAGGTAAGGAGGGCGAGCTGGCCACCCTAAGTTGGGAGCTCGTTCCCCAGCGCCCCTTGGCCGGCCTGGTCCTGCACTGGGGTCCTACCCCCCCTCGTCACCTCCGGGTGCGGGTCCAACACCAGGGGGAATGGGGTTGGCTGGCGGATCAAGCCCCACCCCCTGGCCCTCTGGCGGCAATCCCCTTCGGGGAGGTGGGGACGATTCAAGCCTGCGCGGTGGAGCTGCAGCCTCCACCAGGGGGAGCGGTGGCGGTGGCCGAAGTGGAGCTGGCCGAAGCCATCCCCTCAGGAGAGCTCACCTGGGCTTGGGAGCGGTGGGCTCGGGCCACACCCCGTGGGACCTTCCCCCGCGCCCTTTCCTCCCAGCAGGTGTACTGGACGGTCACCGCCCTCCCTGAGGGCGAGCTGAAGTTACTGGTATCCGAGGACGGGGCGGTGGAGCTGGACCCCAGGGGGATCACCTTGGAGCCCATGGTACAGGTGGGTGAGCGGTTGTTTACCTGGGCCGATGTGGAGATCAGTCAGCACCTGGAGCAAAACTCCTTGCCCCTGCCGGAAGTGCGCTGGCGTGGCCCGGACTGGCAGTTGCGCTGGGCCGCCCGTGTGGCCCGCTGGGCCGGGTGGGAGGTGGTGCTCCTCCGGGGGTGTCTGGGAAACCCCACCGGCAGCCCCATCCGTGGAAAGCTCTGGGTCTTGTTGCGGCCGTTTCGGGTGCCACCACCCTGGGCATCCTTGAACTTGCCCGCGCCAGTGGCGCCGGTGGTGCGCCTGGAGGCCAATTCCACCCTGCAGGTGAACGGGCAGTGGCAGGTGGTTGGGTACCCACCCACGTCGTGGCGGTGTGTGCCCTTTACCTCGGGGGAAGTGGGGGTTTGGTTGCGAGCAGGACTCTCCCCGCCCAGCCAGCGGGTGGAAGACCCTCACGGCGGTGCTTCGGCGGCTGCCGCCTGGCCCTTTGACTTGCCGCCAGGGGAAAAGCGCTGTTGGCAGCTGGTGGTGGCTCCGCCCGCGGTCGCCAAACCCGCGGAAGAGGTGCTGGTGCACTGGTCTCAGTTGTGGGCGCAAGCCCAGCGCGAGTGGGAGCGGGCGCTCCCCACCTTTGAATTGGCCCTCCCCGGTTGGCCGGGAAGCCCCGTGGAGCTGGTACGGGCGAACTTGGCCTTCATCCTTGCCCATCGGCACGGGGCGGCCCTGCAGCCCGGCTCGCGGCAGTACGCCCGCCAGTGGATCCGCGATGCCCATGGTATTGGCCTGGTGCTCTTGCGCTTCGGCCTCTTCCACCCCGTGCGCCAGTTCCTGCACCACTTTGCCCGTTTCCAGTTCGCCGACGGGCGCATTCCCTGTTGCGTGGACCGTCGCGGCGCAGACCCGGTGCCCGAGCACGACAGCCACGGGCAGTTCTTGGCCCTCTTAGGCGCGTACACTGCCTACGCCGGGGAGATTGCCACCGCCTCTGCCCTTTGGCCGCAGGTGGAGCGCACGGTGGACGCCCTCTTCCGCCTGCGGGGGCAGCGCCTTGGCGCCCCCTTCCAGGCCGGCGACGCCCAACACTTCTTCGGCCTCCTGCCACCCTCCATTTCCCATGAGGGCTACAGTGCGTTCCCCGTGCACTCCTACTGGGACAACCTATGGGCCTTGGCGGGGCTGCGGGAGGCGGCCTGGCTGGCCCACCGCTTGGGCCACTTCCCCCAGGCAGAGGTCTGGACCCAACAGGGAGAGTCCTGGGCAAGGGATTTGTTGACCTCAATGGAGCGGGTACGCCGTCACCACCAGCTCCCCTTTGTGCCCGCCAGCGCCGACCTGGGGGACGAGGACCCCACCTCCCTGGCCGTGGCCTGGAACCTCAACCTGACGGCGGTGACGGGGGCCAGCTTGCCTTGGCGGGAAACCTTCCAGCGGGCTTTGGAGCACCGGCGCAGGCGGCACAGGGAGGCCCCATGGGTGGAGTACACCCCCTATGAGGCGCGGGTGGCCGGTGCCCTGGTTCGCCTGGGCTGGCGAGAGGAAGCGTGGGAGCTGCTGCGGGTCATCGCCCAGGATCGCCGCCCGCCCGGGTGGCAAGGGTGGCCGGAGGTGATCACCCGCGATCCGCGGCTGCCCAAGTTCGTGGGCGACATGCCCCACGGCTGGATTGCGGCGGAGTTCCTCAACGCCCTGCTGGACACCCTGGCCTACCCGGAGGGGGACTCCCTGCGGGTGGCGGCGGGCATCCCGGAGCGCTTCCTCGCCCCCGGGCAACGCCTGGCTGTGGGGCCCTTGGCGACCCCCTGGGGGTGGTGCTCCCTCCACGCCGAAGGGACCCCCACACGCTACGTGTTTTCCCTTGCCGGCACCACCCCACCCGCGGGGATTTGGCTTGATTGGCCCTGGGGTGGAGAGGTGAGGGTCAACGGGCACGTGGTGCAGCGAACCGCGGCAGGGATCCACCTGACCCAACTGCCCGCGCAGGTGGTCATCGGTCGCCTGAAGGGAAGGTGAAAGAGTGTTGCAGCAGCCGTCCGTCGCTTGCGATCACCTGGCGGTAAAACCAGCCGGAGTCCTTGATGGTCCGCTGCTGGCTGGCGAAGTCCACGTAGACCACACCGAAACGCTGAAAATACCCCTCGGTCCACTCAAAGTTGTCCAACAAGGACCAGAGGAAGTACCCGCGCACGTCCACCCCTTGCGCCCGCGCCGCCAGGACCTGTTGGATGTGTTCCCGCAGAAAGCGTACCCGCCGCTGGTCGGCCACCCGACCGCCACCGGGGGGTGGATCGGCAAAAGCCGCGCCGTTTTCCGTGACCAAGAGGGGTACCTTGGGGTACTGGTGCGCCACCCAGTGCAACGTTTCCCCCAGCCCCTGGGGGTAAATTTCCCAGCCCATGGTGGTGCTGGCCTCCGCGAGAGGGGGCAGGCGCCGTACCTTAGGGGGAGGGGCTTGGGGATCGTGCACCAGCACGCTGCGGGTGTAGTAGTTAATCCCGAGAAAGTCCAGGGAACCCCGGACCTGTTCCACCTGGCAGCAAAGCTCCTCCGGCCAAGGGGTGCCAAAGGCTTCCTCCACGTCTTCGGGGTAGCGGCCGAAAAACAGCGGGTCCAGGAAGAGGCGGTTGTTGTAGGTGTGGGCGCGCTGGGCGGCCTGCCGGTCCTCCTCCCGCTCCCCCCCTGGGTGCTTGGGCTCCAAGTTCACCACCAAGCCCACGGCACCCACCCCTTGCGCGCGCCCCACCTGCACCGCGCGGGCGTGGGCCAGCAGGAGGTGATGGGCCACCCGCACCGCCACTGCCGGCTCCCGGCGACCGGGGGGGTGGACCCCATGGACGTACCCCGCATCCATCACCACCCAGGGCTCGTTGAGGGTCACCCAAAGGCGCACGCGGTCCCCCAGGGCGCGGAAGACCACCTGGCCGTAGTGGGCAAAAGCCTCCACCGTGGCGGGGTTGGCCCAGCCGCCTTGGCGTTCCAGCTCCCAGGGCAGGTCCCAGTGGAACAGGGTGACCATCGGCTGAACCCCGGCTTCCAACAGTTGATCCACCAGGCGCTGGTAAAAGTCCAAGCCTCGGGTGTTGATCCGTCCCCGGCCTTCGGGGAGGATGCGCCCCCAGGCCAGGCTAAACCGGTAGGCCTGCAGACCCAGTTGGCGCATCAGCCCCACATCCTCCGGGAAACGCCGGTAGTGATCACAGGCCACATCGGCGGTATGGCCACCGCGCACCTTGCCCGGGGTGTGGGTGAACACGTACCAGTTGCTGGGACCCGCCCCGTCGGCCAGGGGGCTACCTTCCACCTGGAAGGCGGAGGTGGCAGCGCCCCAGAGCCACGGCGGCAACAACTGGGTGGTCGGTTCCACGGCGTCAGTGTAGCCAAGAACCGCCAAAAGGTGAGGTGATCTATGGCATGGGCCCAGGACTACTACTTGGAATCTGCCGCAGACAACCCCTACGGCCACTTCACCGCGGACGGCACAGAGTTTGTCGTCGTGGACCCCCATCCCCCACGCCCCTGGGTGAACGTGCTGGCCAACCCCGGCTTTGGTGCGGTGGTGAGCCACTCCGGCTCGGGATTTACGTTTGTGGACAACTCCCAGCTGACAGTCCTCACCCGTTGGCAGCAGGACTTGGCCGATGATACGTCGGGCAAGTTCCTGTACCTGTTGGATCGCGAAACGGGGGAAGTGTGGTCCGCCTCCCCCGCTCCCGTGTGGACCCAATACGAGGCCTTCTGCTGCCGCCATGGGCTAGGGTACACCGTGTTTGAGACCCGCAAGGGTCAAGTCGCCACCAGCTGGACCCTCCTGGTGCACCCCAGCGAGCCCGCCGAGCTGTGGCTGGTGGAGGTGGTCAACCAGTCAGATCGGCCGCGCAGGCTGGAGCTTACCGCCTACCTGGAGTGGAACTGCGGCGTGGCCCCCTCGCCGCGGAGGGAGTTTGCCAAGCTCTTCTTGGAGACCCGCTGGGAAGCGGCGCACCAGGCGGTGCTGGCGACGGCGCACATGTGGGATGTGGCCGATGAACGGTGGGGGCACTGGAACCGTGACTTCCCGTACCTGGCCGCATTTGGTGCCAACCGCCCCGCCGAAAACTACCAGGCTGACAAGGGGAGCTTCTTTGGCCCCGGCGGCCACCTACGGGCGCCCAAGGCCCTCTGGCAACCCGCATGGCCGGCCCATTTTGGCCGCCACTTTGACCCCATAGCTGCCCTCCGTTACCCCCTGGTTTTGCCACCAGGCGA
This sequence comes from Thermoanaerobaculum sp., assembly GCA_025060245.1. Taxonomy (GTDB): domain Bacteria; phylum Acidobacteriota; class Thermoanaerobaculia; order Thermoanaerobaculales; family Thermoanaerobaculaceae; genus Thermoanaerobaculum. The sequence continues at coordinate 19,081 of JANXCP010000005.1, forward strand.
AAGGGTTACCACGGTGTTCGTGCTGGCAGCGGGGCAAAGTGCCGAGGAGGCCTTGGCGAGGTTTTCCGACCTTTGCCGACCCCAGGCGGTGCAGGAAGCCCTCAGCCAAACCCGGTCCCTCTGGCAGCAGCTGCTGGCTCCCCACCAGCTCACGCTCCCTGAGGCAAGCCTGAACCACCTGGTGAACCTTTGGTCCCGGTACCAAGCCATTGCGGGCCGCCTGTGGGCCCGCTGCGGTTACTACCAGCAGTCGGGGGCCATCGGGTTTCGGGACCAGCTGCAGGACGCCCAGGTGTGGCTCACCATTGCACCCCAGCGGTGTGGTGAGCAGATCACCCTCCACGCTGCCCACCAGTTCGCCAACGGGTCTGCCTACCACTGGTGGCACCCGAACGTGGAGCAAGGGCTTCCCAGCCGTTACGCCGACGATTACCTGTGGCTGGCCTTCGTCACCGCTTCCTATTTGAAGGAAACCGGCGATTGGCAGCTCCTGCACGAGCCGGTGCGGTTTGTGGACGACCCCCGGCCTTTCCCCCTGTTGGAGCACCTGCGCCGCGCCTTCGCGCGGGCCCAGAAGCACCTCTCCCCCAGGGGTTTGCCCCTCATCGGCAGCGGCGATTGGAACGACGGCCTTTCCGCCTGTGGCCTTGGCGGCCGAGGGGAGTCGGTGTGGATGGCTCACTTCCTCGCCCTCTTGGCGGCGGAGTGGACCCACATTGCCCACCACCTGGGCGAACGGGCGTGGGGTGAGGAGCTCTCGGCCCTCCGGCAACGCCTGGTGGAGGCCGTCAATACTCACAGCTGGGACGGAGGGTGGTTTTGGCGGGCCACCACCGACGACGGCCAGGTGTTGGGCAGCCAACATTGTCAGGAGGGGAAGATCTACCTCAACGCCCAAACCTGGGCCATCTTGGCCGATACCACCGATCGGGAGCGGCAACAGCGGTGCTGGCAGGCGGTGAAGGAGCATCTCCTCCAACCCCAAGGGGCGCTGCTCCTGACCCCTGCCTACACCCGCCCCGACCCCCGCATTGGCTACATCACCCGCTACGCCCCCGGCACCCGGGAAAACGGCGGCGTCTACACCCACGCGGCGGTGTGGGCCCTGGCCGCCGCGGCAAAAATTAAAGACAGCCACACGGTGGAGCACCTCCTCCGCACCCTCAACCCCGCGCTGAAGAACCCTCGCCGCTACTGGGCTGAACCCTACGTGCTGCCGGGAAACGTGGACGGCCCGGAATCCCCCCTCCCCGGGCGCGGTGGGTGGACCTGGTACACCGGATCGGCGGCCTGGTGGCACCGGGTGGTGGCGGAATGGGTGGTGGGGGTGCGCCCCACCTGGGATGGTCTGCTCTTTGACCCCTGCCTTCCCCCCTCTTGGTCCCGGGTCACCGGCCGCCGGCCCTTCCGCAGGGGAGTGGTTCACTTCACCGTGGAGCGCGCCGTAGGGGTTCCCGGCGTCCAGGTGGAGCTCAACGGCAGACCGCTGGCCGGCGGGGTGCTGCCGGCGGAGGCGGCCGAAGGGGAGCTGACGGTGCGGGTGTGGGTAGGAGGCTAGTCGTGGCCGGCGTGGTGCTGGAGCAAGTGCGCAAGTGCTTTGGCCAGCGGGAGGTGCTGCGCCCGTTGGATCTGCGGGTGGAGGCGGGGGAGTTCCTGGTGCTCCTGGGGCCTTCGGGGTGCGGGAAGACCACCGTCTTGCGCCTGGTGGCTGGGCTGGAACAGGTGACCAGCGGGCGCATCTTCATCCACGGTCGGGACGTGACCCACCTGGAGCCCAAAGAGCGGGATGTGGCCATGGTGTTCCAAAACTACGCCCTCTACCCCCACATGACGGTGGCGGAGAACTTGGCCTTTGCCTTGAGAGTGCAAAAAAGGCCCAAGGACGAGGTGTGGCGGCGAGTACACGAGGTGGCGGCGCAGTTGGACATCCACCACCTCCTCCAGGCCTACCCCCGCCAGCTTTCCGGGGGACAACGACAGCGGGTGGCCCTGGGGCGGGCCATGGTGCGCAACCCGCAGGTGTTTCTCTTTGACGAGCCGCTGTCCAACATTGACGCCAAGTTGCGCGTGCAAACCCGGGCGGAAATTGCCCAGCTGCAGCGGAGTCTCGGTACCACCACCCTCTACGTCACCCACGATCAGGTGGAGGCGTTGACCCTTGGCCATCGCGTGGCGGTGATGAAAGATGGCCAGCTGCAGCAGGTGGGCACCCCCCTGGAGGTCTACCGCTACCCCGCTAACGCCTTCGTGGCCACCTTTGTGGGCAGCCCCCCCATGAACCTGTTCCCCGGGCAATTGGTGGATGGTGGGAGCAGCGTGGAGCTGGCAGGAGGAGTCAAGGTAGCCCTGCCAAGGCCAGTACAGGGAAACGGCGAGGTGTGGCTTGGCCTGCGCCCGGAGCACCTTCGCCTGGCTTCCGAGGGGCGTGGGAGCTTGCTCCTGGCGGTGGAGGTGGTGGAGCCATTAGGGGCGCAGACCAACGTGGCTGGCATGGCCGCGGAAAGCTGGTGCGTGGTGAGCCTTTTTCAGCTGGCCAGCGCGCGCCCAGGGGATCGCCTGTGGTTGACCTTTTCCCCCGAGGATATCCGGCTCTTTGCCCGGCCCAGCGGCGCGCGCCTTTTTCCTTGAGCCGGACCATTGGCCATCCTTGCTCGCCGCGGGGGCAGCCCCAGCCCGGAAAGGCAAACCCGAGTTACGGCGGCACGTAAAAGCAGCGGGGGAAGACCCCGGGAGGCACCCATGACCTTGCGCGGTAAATACGGGTTAGGTTGGCTTTTCCTGTTGGCGTTTCAACCTTGGCTTTGGGCCGCGAGCAACCGAGCGGCGGAGGAAAAAAAGGATTCCCTATGGAGCGCCGAGGTCTTCGCCGGCTTGGTCTTCCGCAGCCTGGGTCCGGCGGTGAACTCCGGCCGCATCTGCGACCTCGCCGTGGATCCGCAGAACCCCAAGCGGTACTTCATTGCCGTGTGCTCCGGCGGGGTGTGGAAGACGGAAAACGGTGGGGTCACCTTTACCCCCATCTTTGACAAGGAACAGAGCTACTCCATTGGCTGTATCACCATGGACCCCAACAACCCCCACGTCCTGTGGGTGGGAACGGGGGAGAACAACAGCCAGCGCTCGGTGAGCTGGGGAGATGGGGTGTACGTTTCCCGAGATGGCGGTGAGACCTGGCAGCGGGTGGGTCTCGAAAAATCCGAGCATATTGGCCGCATCGTCATTGATCCTCGCGATTCCAACGTGGTGTACGTGGCCGCCCAGGGTCCCCTCTGGGCTCCAGGTGGGGACCGTGGGCTTTACAAGACCACTGATGGGGGCAAGACCTGGACGCGCGTGCTCTACGTTTCGGAAAACACCGGCATTAACGAAGTGTGGATGGACCCGCGCAACCCCGACGTGCTCTATGCCAGCTCCTACCAGCGGCGGCGGCACGTGTGGACCCTCATCAACGGCGGCCCCGAGTCCACCATTTACAAGTCCGAGGACGCGGGCAAGAGCTGGCGCAAAGTGGAGCGGGGGTTGCCCACAGAAGACAAGGGCAAGATTGGGCTCTGCCTATCCCCCGCCAACCCCGACGTGCTCTACGCCATCGTGGAGGCGGCGGAAGGGAAATCGGGTGTGTTCCGCTCCACCAATCGGGGCGAATCCTGGGAACGGCGATCGGATTACGCCACCTCTTCCGGGCAGTACTACAACGAGCTCACCTGCGACCCCAAGGACGTGAACACCCTCTACGCCATGGACACCTGGCTGCACGTTTCCACGGATGGGGGGAAAACCTTCCGACGGGTGGGTGAGCGGACCAAACACGTGGACAACCACGCCATGTGGATTGACCCCCAGGACACCAGCCACTGGCTGGTGGGCTCCGACGGCGGGTTGTACGAGACCTGGGACCGGGGGGCCACCTGGCAGTTCAAGCCGAACCTACCCGTCACCCAGTTTTACCGGGTCACCACGGACAACTCACGGCCCTTCTATTACATCTACGGCGGCACCCAGGACAACAACACCCTGGGCGGTCCTTCGCGCACCACCTCCGCGTCTGGCATCGTCAACAGTGACTGGTTCGTCACCACCGGTGGGGATGGGTTTGTGACCCGTGTGGACCCTGAGGACCCCAACATCCTCTACAGCGAGTCCCAGTACGGCGGCCTGGTGCGCTACGACCGCCGCAGCGGGGAAGAGGTGGACATTCAGCCGCAGGAGCTGCCCGGGGACGCCCCAAACCGCTGGAACTGGGATTCGCCTTTGATCATCTCCCCCCACAACCCGAAGCGCCTGTACTTTGCCTCGCAACGGGTGTACCGCTCCGATGACCGCGGGGACTCCTGGGTCCCCATTTCCGGTGACCTCACCCGGCAAATTGACCGTAACCAGCTGCCGGTGATGGGCAAGATCTGGTCAGCGGATGCGGTGGCAAAGAACGCGTCCACTTCCTTTTACGGCAACATCGTTTCCCTCACCGAATCACCGCTGCGGGAAGGATTGCTGTTCGTGGGCACCGACGACGGGCTCATTCAGATCACCGAGGATGGCGGGAAGAACTGGCGGCGCATTGAGCGGGTGGGGCAAGTCCCCGAACGCACCTACGTGTCCGACCTGGAGGCCTCCCACCATAACCCCACCACCCTTTACGCCGCTTTTGACAACCACAAGATGGGTGATTTCACCCCCTACCTCTACCGCTCCCGGGACTTGGGGAAGACCTGGGAGAACATCGCCGCCAACCTGCCCCCTGGCCACGTGGTCTACAGCATTGCCGAAGACCCCAAAGACCCTCGGCTCCTGTTTGCCGGTACCGAGTTCGGCATCTTCTTTTCGCCCGACGGAGGGGGCCGTTGGGTGAAGCTCTCCGGTGGCATCCCCACCATCTCCGTGCGTGACATCGCCATCCAGCAGCGGGAAGACGATTTGGTCTTGGCCACCTTCGGGCGGGGCTTTTACGTGCTGGACGACTACTCGCCCCTGCGTGGGCTTACCCGCGAGCAGCTGGAGAAGCCAGCCTTGCTGTTTCCCGTCAAACCTGCCTGGGCGTACATTGAGCGCACGCCTCTCGGCAGCCGTGGTAAAGGATCCCAGGGAGATAGCTACTTCACCGCCCCCAACCCTCCCTTTGGTGCGGTGTTCACCTATTACCTCAAGGAAGAGCTGCTGACCTTGAAGGAGCAGCGCCGCAAGGCGGAGCAGGAAGCGGAAAAACAAGGCAAGACGCCCCCCTACCCCACCCCCGACCAACTCCGCGCCGAAGCCCAAGAGGAGCCACCAACGGTCATCCTCACCGTCTCCGATCTGGAGGGCAACGTGATCCGCCGCATCCTGGGGGATAAGGGGAAGGGGTTCCACCGAGCCAGCTGGGACCTGCGCTTTCCCCCCGCCCATCCCATTCGCGGCGAGCGGCCCCAAGAGGATCCGGCCCCCTGGGAACCGCAAGAGCTGGGCCCCCTGGTGGCCCCCGGCACCTACCAGGTGAGCCTGTCCCAGCGGGTTCGCGGGGTGGAGACGGTTTTGGCGGGCCCGGTGACCTTTGAGGTCATCCCCCTGGGTCAGGCCACCTTGGAGGCCAAGGACAAGGTGGGTGAGCTGGCTTTCCAGCGCAAAGTCCAGCGCCTGCAGCGGGCGGTCCTGGCGGCAGCGGAGGTGGTGCGGGATACCCAGGAACGCCTGAAGCGCTTAAAGGTGGCGGTGGAGCGCACTCCATCCGCCAAGCCCCAGTGGAACACCCGCCTGCGACAACTAGAAGCCGAGCTTTTCAAGCTGGATATGGCCCTTACCGGCGATCGGGAGATGGCCCGGCGCAACGAACCCACCCTTCCCTCCATCCGGGATCGCGTGGTGCGCATCGTCTCCAGCCTCTACACCGCCACCGCCCCCGCCACGGGTACGCAAAAACAGCAGTACGCCGTAGCTGCCGAAGAGTTCGCCAAGGTCTTGGCTGGGTTGCGCCAGTTGGTGACCCAAGAGCTCCCGGCGCTGGAAGGGGAGCTGGAGGTGGCCGGTGCCCCCCACACACCGGGACGCTTCCCGGAGTGGAGCGACAGCTAGGATCCATCCCTCCTTTCCCTTACGCCCCGGGGCGACCGTAGGGTCGCCCCGTTTTGTCTCAAGCAGGGGTTGGACCGCGGGCCAGCCGTTTTTGCCGCGCCCGCCGCAGCGCCCGGTAACAGGGCTTTCCCAACCATCAGCTTTTGCGGCAAAATAGCGTGGACCATGCGTGGCAAGGTTTTTTTGTTCCTGGCGCTGCTTGGATTGGCGGGTTGCGCCACCAACCCAGTCACGGGAAAGGTGGAGCTGGACCTTTTAGGGGAGGAACAGGAACTCCTGCTGGGGGCACAGCTGGCACCAGCCTTGATCCAGGATGCCCTCGGACCCATTGACGATCCGCGGCTGAACAAGCTGGTGGAGGAGGTGGGTTTGAAGGTGGCACAGGTGAGCCACCGCCCCCGCCTTCCTTACGTTTTTACCCCGGTGAACGACCCAGCGGTGAACGCCTTCGCGCTTCCCGGCGGCAAGATCTGCATCACCCGCGGGCTCTTGGCCCGACTGGACTCGGAGGACGGCCTGGCGGCCGTGTTAGGCCATGAGGTGGCCCATGTGACGGCTCGCCATGCGGTGGCGGCCTACAACCGGCAAGTCCTGACGAGCTTGTTCTTAGCCTCTTCCGCCGCAGTTTTGGAAGCCAAAGAGGTAAGGGGCAGAGAGCTCATTTGGGTGGGTGGGCTGGTGGCGGCGCAAGCCATTTTGGCCAAGTACTCCCGCGACCAAGAGCGCCAAAGCGATGCCCTGGGCTTGCAGTACGCCGTCGCAGCGGGCTACTCCCCCTGGGGCATGGTGGAAACCCAGAAGGTGCTCCTCTCGTTGCACCGGCAACAACCCACCTTGGTGGAACGCCTGTTTGCCTCGCACCCCCACTCCTCGGAGCGCCTGTTGGCTACCCAGCGTCTGGTGGAGCAGCTCCCCGCGGATGTGGTCGCCCGGACCCCCCGTAAGGAGCCGTTCCTTGAGGTCACGGCGCCGTTGCGGCAGGTGCAACCCGCATGGGAGGCAGCAACGGAAGGGCGCCAGCTGGTGCAGCAAGGCCAACCGGCCAAGGCCCTCCACCCTCTGGTGAGGGCAAAGGAGCTGGCACCCCAGGAGGGGGTCATCCGCACCTGGCTGGCAGTGGCCCTGTGGGACACCGACCAACGGGGAGCAGCCCGGGAAGAGGCGCTGGTCGCCGTGACCCTGGCGCCGAGGGTGTTTTTCTCGCGCTTGGTGGCGGCGATCTTCTCCCTGGACCGCGACCCCACCATGAGCCTCACCCAGCTGGAGGAAGCGGAACGCCTCCTTTCGGGAACAGCCCTCGTCCCGTTCCTGCAGGGTCGGGCCCACGAACAGCTGCACCAGCGGGCGCAGGCGGTGGAGGCCTACCGGGAGGCCCTCCGACGTGACCCACAGGGAGAGGTGGGGCAAGCGGCGGCCGCACGGCTTAGGGCCTTGGAAAACCTGTAACACACGGCAAAGCCCCCAGGGGTTGCTGGGAAATGGGGCTTTGCCGGGGCGGATCTGCCCTCAGTCCGCCACCCCACTGCCGCGAGCCTCCCCCAAAGACCTTGCGGAAGCGGCGACAAACCTTCCCGCGCACTTCCCAGGACCAGGAGTCGTGGTCGACGTGGGAGGAATTGCTTGGGCTAAGGGCTGAGGCCAAGCGAGAGGTGGCTCCGCAGGAGGGATTCGAACCCCCAACCCTCCGGTTAACAGCCGGACGCTCTACCGTTGAGCTACTGCGGACCAGCTCCCCTGCGGGAGCAAAGCTTTGTAGCGCATGACCCTTGGGGTTGTCAAGGCGGGCCTTGTCTATGCCGCAGAAGGCAAGACCCACCGAGCGCCGCGCGCTCAGGCTTGCCTGCCTAGCCAGGACAACAACCGGGCGTCAGAACCCAGCTGCACGGAGGGACGCGGGCCGTTAGGCCCCCCTTTGGTTGCGGCGGCCAGGCATGGGCGGGAGCACACTCAGGTGGTGCACGGCTTCCGCCAGGCCCAGGGTGGCCAGGGCCCGGGCAAACGCAGGGGGCAACGGGGCCTGGACCGGTTCCGGGGAAAGCTCGCCGGGCAACTGCACGCGCCAGGCGTGGAGCAGTGGATGAGGCGGGGCAAGCACCGCCCGCCCTTGCGGATCGTTTACCCCGTGGTGACGGGGGCCACCGTACAGGTCATCCCCCACGATGGGGTGACCCGCGCTGGCCAGGTGGACGCGAAGCTGGTGGGTGCGACCCGTGTGCGGGGTCAGCAGCACCAAGCTCACCGGTGGGCGAAAGCCAAGGCGTCGGTACCACGTCACTGCCCGCTTGCCCCCTGGGTGAGGACACATTTTCCGGCGATCCTTGGGATCCGGTGCCAAGGGCACCTCCCACACCCCCTCTTGCGGTCGCGGCTTGCCCCACACCAGAGCCAAGTACTGGCGGTGGATCTCACCCCGGGCCAACGCCTGGGCGAGCTGTCGGTGCATGCGGGCACTGCGGGCCACCAGCAGCACCCCTGAGGTCCCCACATCCAAGCGGTGCACGAGGAAAAGGGGGCCCGAGGCGCAAGCGGGATCTTCGGCGGCAATGAGGGGCCGCAACCGCTCCTCCACCGGTAGGCCGTGCCGTTTCCCAGTGGCGACGCTAAATCCCGGGGGTTTGTTGCACGCCAGAAGCTCCGGGGTCACCCACAGGAGCACGGACATGAGGGTAGACTGCCAGCCTCCAACGCCCCTGTCCAGAGCTTCACCAACTTTTCAAAGGAGGCGGCTAGGATTTGGGCTAGAATGGCCCCAGGCGTTTGGGGCCCGAAGGGAGGAGTTCGTATGATGAGGAAGTTTACTTTGCACAGCATCGCCTGGGCACTGCTGCTGGCGGCGGCCACAGCCTGGGCGCAAACCGACGTCACCACAGGCCGGATCACTGGCACGGTGAAGGACCAGCAAGGCCAAGCGCTCCCGGGGGCGCTGGTGGAAGCGAAGAACCAGGAAACCGGCCTGGTAAGCCGCGCGGTGAGCGATGCCAACGGGTTTTACCGCTTGCTCAACTTGCCCCCAGGGTTGTACACCCTCACCGTGAGCCTCTCGGGTTTCGCCACGTTGGAGCAGAGCGACGTGAGGCTGGTGTTGGGGGCGGCACCCTCGGTGGACTTCATCTTGCCCGTCGCCGCCACCGCGGAGACGGTGACGGTAACGGCGGAAACCCCCTTGGTGGAGGTGACCAACACCACCGTGGGGGCCACCATCCTCAACGAACAGATCAAGAGCTTGCCCCTCAACGGGCGGGACTTTACCTCCTTGGTGTTCCTGACCCCCGAGACACGGCGGGAGTCCCAGCGGGGCTACATTTCCATTTCCGGCCAGCGGGGGATCAACACCAACGTCACGGTGGACGGCGTGGACTACAACAACGCCTTCTTCGGCGGCCAGTACGGCACCGCCGAGGGACGCGCTCCCTTGGCCATTTCCCAGGAGTCCATCAAGGAGTTTTCTGTCATCACCAACGGCGCCTCGGCGGAGTTTGGTCGCTCGGGTGGCGGCTTTGTCAACGTGATCACCAAGAGCGGGACCAACGACTACCATGGCTCGGCCTTCTATTACTGGCAGCCTCAGGATCTGGCCGCCGATCCGCCGGTGGGGAAAAAGCAGGATCAGGAGAAAAAACAGTTTGGCGGCTCCCTGGGCGGTGCCTTCATCAAAGATCGCCTGTTCTTCTTTGCCTCTTACGACCAACAGGACCAGAGCTTGACCATTCCCATTGACCGGCTCGTGCTGGACAACGACATCTTCACCAAGTACCCCATTTTGGCCACCCCGCCGCAGTACGTGCAAACCCGGGATGGTCGGGTGCTGTTCACCCGTTTTGACTTTTTTGCCACCCCCCAGCACCGCTTCATGGCCCGCGCCAATTACGCCGATTACGAAGGGGTCAACGGGACCTCCACCAGCCCCACGCGTGCTGAGTCTTACAACGGGATTGAGGGGATGTACTCCCGCTCCTATTTGGCCTCTTACTCGGGCACTTGGACGGATTACCTCCTCAACGACCTAAACGTGCAATACGTGCTGGAGGACACGCCGCGGCGGGATAAGGGTTTGGGTCTTCCTGACATCCAGGTGCGAGGCATCGGGAACTACGGCGAGGTGAGCTTTTTGCCCATCACCTCCTTGGCTGACCGCACCACCATCTTTGACACCGTCACCTTCCTGTGGAAGGACCACGTGTTCAAAGCGGGGGTAGAGTACAACGACACCTCCATTGACCAGATCTTCAAGGGCAACTGGCGTGGTGTTTTCATCTTCAACAACAAGGCCGACTTCCTGGCGGGGCGCTGGTCGGAGTACCGCCAGTTCGGCGGGCTGCGGGGCCTGACCGCCGATCAGGCCGGCCGCTCCAATTTCGGCCAGAAGGAGTACGCGGCGTTCCTCCAGGACCAGTGGTTCCTTTCGCCCAACCTCACCCTCTCCCTGGGCCTGCGCTGGGAGCGCTTGGACAACCCCGACTTCCCAATCCTCAACTTGCGCGAGAAAAACCCCGACGGGACCTACAAGCTGAACGGCCGCATCCCCGACGAGAACAACCAGTGGTCGCCTCGCCTGGGCATTTCGTGGGCACCTGCGCCGAAGACCGCCGTGCGGTTTTCAGCTGCCCGTTTCTGGAGCCGCACGCCGGCCTTGCTGTGGGCCCAGGCGAACACCTCTAATGGACTCAAGGGTACCCAGTACATCATTTTTGCCCGCAGGGATGCCCAGGGGAACGTGATCGGGCCACCCACGGATCCTTTGGCCCCCGGGTGGGGCTCGGCTTGGAACCCGCGGGGCGTGGAGCGGGTGAACTTCTCCAACATCCCCATCCCCCGCGGCGTGGGCGTGTTCACCGTGGACCCCAACTTCCGCAACCCCTACACCGACCGGGTGACCCTGGAGTTGGAGCGGGAGCTGTTTGCCAACACCGCCGCCTCTCTGACCATTACCTACGCCGAATCGAAGCAGTTGCAGCGACTCACCGATGCCAACCTACAGTACGACGGCACCATTGCCTCCAACGGTCTGCCGCGCTACTCCCGTACCCGACCCAACAGCGCCTATGGGCGTGTGACCGTGTACACCTCCGACGCCCGCTCCGAGTACTGGGGGATCAGCTTGCTCCTGCAGCGCCGCTTCGTGGAGCGTTTCTTTGGCATGCTCTCCGTCACCTGGTCGGAGGACAAGGATAACGACTCCAACGAGCGCAACTTCGCCGCCATCTTCGCCGAGGACGTGAACAACCTGGACCTGAACTGGGGCTGGTCTGACCGCGACCAGCGGTGGAAGATTGCCGCCAACGGCACTTGGAACACCCCTTGGTGGGGAATTTCCCTCTCTGGGCTGTTCCGCTTTGCCACCGGGCAGCCCTACACCGCCATTATCGGCAGCGACGTGAACGGCGATGGCGTTTCCGATACGGATCGCCCCACGGTAGGTGGACGCCACTTCCCCCGCAACTCCTTCCGCCAACCCGATAGCTGGGCTTTGGATTTGCGCCTGCAGAAGACCTTTGACATCAAAGGGTTCAAGGTGGCAGCCATTGCCGAGTGCTTCAACTGCACCGACCGCGAGGAGTACACCGTGACCAACCGCATTTGGGGCAGCGGCGAGACCCCACGCCCCACTTTTGGCGCCAAGTCCTACACCGGTACCCCTCGCACCATCCAGCTGGCCATCCGGTTGGATTTCTAACGCCGTACCACAAGCGTGCCATGGGGGCGCTGCGGCGCCCCCTTTTTCTTGCTCGCCCGTTGACCAACGAACCCCTTGGGCCAGGGCCAGTGAAAAGTTTTCAGACATGCTCCCCAAAGCTTTTCTGAGTGCGAAACAAATTTGGAATGTTCTTTTCGTCACCAAACAAGCTTCGCCTTTTTTTAAAGGCTCTTGACAAGGCTCTGGCACGGCTCCCAGATTGAGAGCAGCTGCGGGAGGTGCATATGAAAAAGTTACTCTCGGTCCTTCTTACCCTGGGCTTGGCGGGCACGGCCCTGGCGGCCATTCCCGCGGCAGCCCGTCACGAGCAGCTGCAGGAGCTGGGAGCGATGGTGCTGACCCAGGCCTCGTTTGACGAGCAGGGGGTACCCACGTTCCTCGCCGGTCACCTGGGTCAGCTTCCCGGCAGGGACGTGGCGGGAGGCGCCCTGGCGTTCCTCCAGGAAAAGCGGGCGGCGTTCCTAGCCACGGGTCGGGAGGAGTTGGCCCTGGTGGGCGTGCAGGAGGATGAGCTGGGGCAGGCCCACGTGCGCTTCCAGCAAACCTTCCAGGGCAGGCCAGTGGTAGGCTCCGAGCTCATCGTCCACGTGGAGCTGGCCAGCGGGAAGGTTCTGGCAGTGAACGGAAAGTTCTCGCCGGTGGGTGAAGTACCAACCCAGCCCCTGATGACCGCGGCCATGGCGCTGGAGCAGGCAGCCCCGGCAGCAGGAGCGGTGGGCTACCAAGTGGTGAGTGAGCCGGATCTGGTGTACCTGCCAACGCCCGCCGGCTTGCGTTTGGCTTGGCGGACCACCGTGAGCTACGAAAGGGAAGGGGAGCCCTACGTGGACCGGATCTACGCCGATGGGGACACAGGCGAGTTTTTGGGTGCGGAAGGGCTGATCCATCGCGCCCTCTACCGCAAGATTTACAACGCCAACAACACGCAAACCTTGCCGGGAACGCTGATGTTCCAGGAGGGAGGATCCTCTTCCGATTCGGTGGCCATGGCGGCGTACAACAACTCGGGGATTACCTACAACTACTACAAGGCCAAGTTCAACCGTGACTCCTACGACAACGCCGGCGCCCACCTTATCTCCACCGTGCACTACGGCAACCGGTACAACAACGCTTTCTGGAATGGCTCGCAAATGGTTTACGGCGACGGGGACGGAACCACCTTTGGTCCGTTTGCCACCGCCTTGGATGTGGTGGCCCACGAGTTGACCCACGCGGTGACGGACCGCACCGCGGGTTTGGCCTACCAGAACGACTCCGGAGCCCTCAACGAGGCCATGTCCGATGTGTTCGCTGCAGCTACCGAGGTGTACAGCGTGGGGAGCATTACCTCCAACACCTGGAAGATCGGGGAGGCGTGCTATACCCCCGGCACCGCCGGTGATGCCCTGCGCTACATGAACAACCCCACCGCCGACGGTTACTCCCGTGATTACTACCCCGAGCGCCTGTACGCCTACAACTGCACCCCTTCCTCCAGCAACGATTACTGCGGCGTCCACGGTAACTCCGGTATTGCGAACCTGGCCTTCTACCTGATGGTCAGCGGCGGTAGCCACCCGCGGGGCAAGACCTCCATTGCCGTAACCGCCATTGGCCTGGCGCGGGCGGAACAGATCTTTTACCGGGCCCTGACCACCTACCTGACCTCCTCCAGCACCTACGAGGCGGCAAGGAACGCCACCGCGCGTGCCGCCAGCGACCTCTACGGCTCCACCTACGCCACCTACGTGCACCAGGCTTGGGATGCGGTGGGCGTCCCGGGTGGGCCGGTGAACCAGTCAGAGGCCGAATCCAACGGCTCCATCTCCACCGCCAACGCCATCACCACCAACGGCACCAACCTCCAGGGTTACATCGGTTCCACCAGCGACAACGATTACTTCCGGCTGAGCGTCCCAGCTGGCCGCACCCTGGTGGTGTTCATGACCCCTGCATCTAGTAGGGACTACGACCTCTACCTGTACAACAGCGCGGGAACGCTGCTGCTCAGGAGCGAGTACGGCGCGGGCGTTCGGGAGCAGGTGGTGTGGCAAAATACTGGCACGGCGGCGGCCACCGTTTACGCGCGGGTTTTCGGCTACAACGGCGCTTACTCCACCACCTCGCCGTACTACCTCAAGGCCATTTGGTAGCGCCTCATCGGCTTGGTTGATCGGGGCACGGGGTTCCGTGCCCCTTTTGCTTTTCCGCTAAAGTACCCCGTGGACTGGCTCGTCCTCGGGGTTTTTTTGGCCCTGTACCTGGGCATGTTCCTCGGCGGTCTGCCAGGATTGGCCCTGGACCGAACCGGTGTGGGGGTGTTGGGGGCCATTGCCCTGGTCGCCTTCGGGCGGGTGACACCGGAAATGGCTTGGGAGGCGGTGGGCGGAGCCACACTGGCGTTGCTCGCGGGCCTCATGGTGTTGTCAGCCCAGTTGCACTTAGCCGGTTTCTACGGCAGGGTGACCGAGGACTTGGCACGGCTGGCCCTCTCACCACCCACACTGCTGGCTTTGCTTCTGGCCGTGGCCGCGGGGCTTTCCGCTTTCCTGGTCAACGACACCGTGTGCTTGGCCATGGCGCCGTTGCTGGTGGAGGGTTGCGCCCGCCGGGGTTTGGACCCACAGCCTTTTCTTTTGGGTTTGGCCTGCGCCGCCAACACTGGCTCCGCTGCCACCCTCATGGGGAACCCGCAGAACATGCTTATTGGACAACAGCTCAAGGTGGCCTTTTTACCCTACCTGGGCCTGGCCATACCGGTGATATTGGGAAGCCTCGCCCTGTGCTGGTTGGTCCTGGTGCTGCAACAAAGGGGTGCCTGGCGAACGCATACGCCGATCCCTTCTCTGGGCCATCGTAGCTTTACCCGTTACCAGACGGGAAAGGGGTTCGCGGTGTTGGCCGGGGTCGTCCTGGCTTTTTCCTTTGCCCCATGGCCTCGGGAGGTGGTGGCGGTCACCCTCGTGGGGAGCATCGCCAACATCATCGTGGTGGAGCAGGCAGCTCGCCTGGGGGTGGTCATCACGCCACGGCAGCACCTGCGAGTTGGCCTGCCCGTGGGGGCCCTGAGCTTACTGCTAGCCTACGGTTGGATCTGCCTTAATTTTTGAGGCTACCCACCCGACCAAAACCAGCCCTTCTCCCCTTTTGCTCCCGGATTCTCAAAAGCTGCGTCAAAGACCCAAAATCCGGGCCGCCGCCGCCACCTCCTCTCGGGAAAGTATCCCCTCCTCCGAAAGGGCAAAGAGGGCCGCCAGGGCCACGTGCTCGGCGTCCACCTCAAAGTACCGCCGCAAAGCCTGGCGGGTGTCGGAAAGCCCGTAGCCATCCGTTCCCAGCGCCACCATGCGTCGCCCCAGAAAACGCGCCACCATATCGGGCAACAGCTTCATGTAGTCGCTGGCTGCCACCACCGGACCTGGGTGGCCCTCCAGCACCTGGCTCACATACGGGATGCGCCGAGCTTCCGCGGGGTGGAGACGGTTGAAGCGCTCACACTCCAAAGCCTCCTGCCGCAGTTGTTGGTAACTGGTGACGCTCCACACCTCCGCACCCAGGCCGAAGCGGCTGGCCAAGAGCTGCTGAGCGCGTAGGACTTCGCGCAGGATGGGACCTGAGCCAAACAGCTGCACCTGGGGGGGCCGTCCCGGGGGTGCGCCGCGCAAGAGGTACATACCGCGCAGGATCCCCTCTTCCACCCCTTCGGGTAGAGGAGGTTGGGGGTAGTTCTCGTTGTACAGGGTGATGTAGTAAAAGCAGTCCTCTTGGCGCTCCACCATGGCCGCAAGCCCATGGCGGATGATGACGGCGACTTCGTAGGCAAAGGCGGGATCGTAGGCGCGGACGTTGGGCATCACCGAAAACAACACGTGGGAGTGCCCATCGCAGTGCTGCAATCCCTCCCCCTGCAGGGTGGTGCGACCAGCGGTGGCGCCCAGGAGAAAACCGCGTCCCATGCTGTCGCCAAAAGCCCAAATGAGGTCGCCAACCCGCTGAAAGCCGAACATGGAGTAAAAGATGTAGAAGGGGATAGTGGGCAAGCCGTGGGTAGCGTAGGCGGTGCCAGCAGCGGTGGTGGAGGCCAGAGACCCGGCTTCGGTGATGCCTTCCTCCAGGATTTGGCCGGTCTTGGCCTCGCGGTACGCCAGGAGCAGGTTATGGTCCACGGGCTCGTAGAGCTGCCCCTTGGGGGCGTAAATCTTGACCTCAGCAAAGAGGGACTCCATGCCGAAGGTGCGGGCCTCGTCCGGCACCACCGGCACCACGTACTTGCCCAACTCTTTGTGCCGCAAGAGGTTGCGGAGAAGACGGACAAAGGCCATGGTGGTGGAAACTTCCCGCTCTGAACCGGCGAAAAACTCCGCGTAGGCGTCCTGATCCGGCAGCTGTGGCACCTGCACCTGCACCCGCCGCGACGGCAACGGTCCGCCCAGGGCGCGCCGCCGCTCCAAGAGGTACTCCACCTCGGGGGAGTGGGGACCCGGGTGAAAGTACGGGGGGTCCTCCGACTCCAACGCCGAATCGGGGATTTCCAGGTGCAGCACATCGCGGAAGGCCTTCAGCTGGGCGACGTTGAGCTTCTTCATCTGGTGGGTGGGGTTTTTCCCCTCAAATTCCTGACCCAGGGTCCACCCCTTGACGGTTTTAACCAAGATGGCCGTGGGACGGCCCTTGGTTTCCGTGGCCAGCTTGTAGGCGGCGTAAACTTTGCGGTAGTCGTGGCCGCCAAACTTCAAGTGCTTGATCTCGCGGTCGGAAAGGTGTTCCACCAGGGCTAAAAGGCGCGGATCGGCACCAAAAAAGTGCTGGCGCATGAACGCCCCGCCTTCGGCGTGGTAGCGCTGCCACCACCCATCCACCGTGTCGTTGAGGCGCTGCAGCAGCACGCCGTGGGTGTCGCGGGCCAAAAGCTCGTCCCACTCCCGCCCCAAAACCACCTTGATGACGTTCCAACCGGAGCCACGGAAGACCGCTTCCAGCTCCTGAATGATCTTGCCGTTACCCCGCACCGGCCCGTCTAAGCGCTGCAAGTTACAGTTGACGACGAAGATCAGGTTGTCCAGCTCCTCGTTGGCCGCCACGTGAAGCGCCCCCAACGCCTCGGGTTCATCCGCTTCCCCATCCCCCATGAAGCACCAGACCCGCTGCTGCGAGGTGTCCTTGAGCCCGCGGTGCTGCAGGTAGCGGTTGAAGCGCGCTTGGTAGATGGCGTTCAACGGCCCTAAGCCCATGGAAACCGTGGGAAACTCCCAAAAATCTGGCATGCGCCGCGGATGGGGATAGGAGGAAAGGCCGATCCCTGTGGTCTCGCGGCGAAACGCCTCCAAATGGGCCTCGCTCAGCCGCCCCTCCAGGAACGCGCGGGCGTAAATCCCAGGGGCGGCATGGCCTTGTACAAACACCTGGTCCCCGCCCCCTGGGTGGTCTTTACCCCGGAAAAAGTGGTTGAAGCCCACCTCGTACAGGGCCGCGGCGGACGCATAGGTGGACAGGTGCCCGCCGATGCCCGGGTAGTGCTTGTTAGCCCGTGACACCATGGCCATGGCGTTCCACCGCACGATGCGACGAATGCGCTTTTCCATGGCCTCATCGCCAGGGAATGGCGGCTCCTGTTCAGGCGAGATGGTGTTGATGTACGGAGTTTGAATGGGCTCAATCCCCAAGCCCAACATCCGCGCTCGCTTGAGCAGCTTGCGCAGGATGAACGCTGCCCGCAGCGGTCCTTGGGTTTGGGCCACCCAATCCAGCGCTTCAATCCACTCCCCCGTTTCCTGGGGATCGGCATCGGCCAGTTGCCGCTTGAACTGGGTCTCGTACGCCTCAATCATCCCTGACCTCCTCAGGCACTGTGGCCCCAAGGGTAAACCTGCAGAGCTCGCCCCTTGTTCCGCCGCTTTAGAATACCCCCATGAGGAATCCCTGGTTATTGGCGCTTGCCCTTGTCGGCCCCAGCAGCTGGGCGCAGCCCCAGGCGGTGTTTGTGGAGCTTTCCCAGCCTCCGGCCTTCGCTCCATGGTGGGAACAGCGGGAAGGGATGGGGGTCCACGCCCTCGCCCAGGTGCAGGCCCAGCTGCAGGCCGTGGAAGCACAGCAAGAGGCCTTCGTGGCCCAGCTCCGGCAGCGGGGTGCGGAGTTTGTGGAGCTTTACCGCTTGCAGAAGTTGGCCAACGGGGTGGCCCTGGAGCTGCCACCGGCCGCGATTTCCTGGGTGAAGGGCTTGCCCGGGGTGGTGCGGGTGCGGCCCCTCGTGCCCAAGAGCCCGCTTTTGGGCACTGCCGTGCCGTTGGTGCGGGCTCCCCAGGCCTGGCAGTACCACGGCGCCACCGGGCGGGGTGTGCGTGTGGGCATCATTGACACGGGCATTGACTATTTGCACCGCGCCTTTGGTGGCCCGGGAACGGGGTACTCGGCCAACGACACCACCAAGCTGGGGGATGCGCCATACCCGAATGCCAAGGTGGTGGGGGGGTGGGATTTCGCCGGCGACGACTACGATGCCGGTTCCGACACTCCCTCCCGGCGCACCCCCAAGCCCGACCCCGACCCGATGGACTGCGGAGGCCACGGGACCCACGTGGCCTCCATTGCCGCCGGCTTCGGTGTGACAGGGAATGGGCAAACCTTTCCCGGGCCTTTCAATACCGCCACCCCCTTTGCCGACCTGCGCATTGCCCCAGGGGCGGCGCCCGAGGCGCAGCTGTACGCCCTGCGGGTGTTTGGTTGCTCCGGTACGACGGCGCTGGTGGCGCGGGCCCTGGAATGGGCCGCCGATCCCAACGGGGATAACAACCCCGCTGACCGGCTGGACATCGTCAACCTCTCCTTGGGCTCGCCCTGGGGGGAGGATGACAGCCCCGATTCCTTGGCGGCCAACAACGCCTCCCGCTTGGGAGTGCTGGTGGTGGCCTCGGCGGGGAACAGCGGCGATACCGCCTTCATCACCGGCTCCCCGGCTGCCGCCACCGCTGCCCTCTCGGTAGCCGCCTCGGTGGACGCGGGTGCGGTGGTGGGCGCCTTTGAGGTCTTGGCCCCAAGCGCCTTGGCCGGGACCTACCCCGCCGCTGAGGCGGCCTTTGGGCCCAATTTGGCCAACATCGGCGATCGGGAGGGGTTCTTGGCCTCCCCGCAGGCGGGGGAAGAGCTGGGTTGCAACCCCTTTTCCGCCAGCTCCGGCGCTGCCCTTTCCGGCAAGATTGCTCTTATCAACCGGGGCGTTTGCAGCTTCAAGCGAAAGGTGCTTAATGCGCAAAACGTGGGCGCCATAGGCGTGCTCATCGTCCGCCAGGATAACGGGGACCCCTTCACGATGGGTGACGACCCGTCCATCACCGACACCATCAACATCCCGTCGCAGATGACCGTGCTCTCCGTGGGGGAACAACTGCGGGCTCGTCTTACGGCAGGGGTGAGGGTACGCCTCACCGCTCGCTTCCGCAACCAATTCCTCTACTCCAACCCGGAACGGGAGGATACGGTGGCTTCCTTTTCTTCCCGCGGTCCCCGAGGGGACTTGCTGCTCAAACCCGACCTCTCCGCCCCGGGTGAGTCGGTGTTCGCCGCTTCCCACGGCACCGGTGATCGCGGTGTGAGCCTCAACGGCACTTCCATGGCCGCACCGCTGGTGGCGGGGGTGGCGGCCCTGGTGAAACAGCTGCGTCCCGAACTGACACCCCGCCAGCTCAAGGCGCTGCTCATGAACACCGCCCTGGACGACCTGTTCGGCACCACCAAGGGGCAGCCGCCGCGTCACCAGGTGAGCCGCGCCGGGGCGGGCAGAGTGGACGCCGAAAGGGCCCTGGGCGCCACCCTCCTCATGTACGCCCGCCACAACCCGGAGGCCGTTTCCCTCTCTCTGGGCCTGCTGCCGGCCCCTGGATCGGCGACCGCCGCCGTGACGATGCGCAACTTGGGTGGAGCGCGCACCGTGGCACTGGCCTTCACACCTACCCAACCCGTCCCCGGGCTGGTGGTGACGCCTCAGCCGGCGAGCCTGGCTTTAGGTCCCGGGGAGGAAGCCACGGTGACCCTGCTGCTTTCGCTGCCTTTGCTCACCGCACCGCCGCGGGATGCTACCCAGGCCACCCAGCAGGGGAACTGGCCGCGATTCTTCCTTTGGGAGCTTTCGGGTCACCTGGTGGCCCGGGAGGGGGAGCAGGTGGTGGCCCGGGTGCCGGTGTACGGCGTCCTGGTGCCCGCGCAGGTGGCTGTAGGGACACCGGCCATATTGGCGGCCGGCGGAGGTAACCTGGCCCTGGCCAACACCGCAGGCAGCTGGGTTGCTGCCCTGGAGCTGGCTTACCTGGGGGAGCGAAAGCCCGGGGTGCGACCGGCCAACGTGCTCTTTGGCGGCGTGGCAACCACTTCGGGCAGCACCAACGAACCCCTTTTGACCTTTGGCGTGGTCACCCAAGACCCGTGGATCAGTCCGGAGCAGGTGAGGATTCGCGTGGATTTTGATCTGGACCGCAACGGCACAGCGGACGTGCGCCTGCAAAACCAGCGCGCCAGCGACAACACCGACGCCTTCGTCACCGCCGTGTGCCGACCCGTCTCGGGTCCCTGTACGGCTACGATGCCGTTAGGCGGCGTCTCCCCGGAAGGGCCCCATCCGCCGGTATTTGCCACCACGGTCATGGTTTTGACCGCTCCTGCCAGCGCCTTAGGTTGGACAGGCGGAGCCTTTGATTTTTGGTTCTCTACCGTGGATGAGGTGGGGCAAGCCACCGCCAGCCCGCGGGTCACCTACAACCCCGCTAGTCCCAACCTGCGCATCACCGGCCCCGGGGCGGGGCCGGCGGTCTGGCGGCTTTTGCCCTCGCAAACCCTGCAGGTGCAGGCGGGTGAAACAGCCACCAGGCTGCTGCTTTTGTTTCCAGAAAACCGCGAAGGGTTCCGCGCCCAAGTGGTGCCGGTGCAAGCTGCTCAGAAGGTTCGGCGCCTGGTGCGCGCTCAGCGATCGCAATAGGAGGTGGCGATGAAACAACAGTGGGCATGGGTTCTGCTAGTGGCTGGCGTTGTTTTGTTCCTCTTGGGCTTGTTGGCGGATCCCCTGGGGGTGGGGGCGGCCCCCGGTTTGGGGTGGAAACAGGGCCTCTTGGCCTTGGTCGGGGTCGCCCTGGCGGTGTACGGCGGGCTTTCCTTACGCAAATCCAAGGCCTAAGGACCGCAAACCCGTAAGCCGCAGTACCTCACCCCGAGCTCACGGCGGTGGGACTGCCGTTTTTTCCACCGCGCAACCCAACTCTCGGGGGAAGGTAAGCTCTTAGGGTGTTCTCCTCTTGCCCCGCGGCAGAGGCATGGGTTCAAGGCCGCGTCGGAACGCGCTCAACGCGCCGGGCCTTGTGGTCGTGGGTGGTGCGGAGGAAAAAGCCGTACAGTTCCTCAGGGGCGCCGTGGCTCCATGGCCCCTGAACAAGGCTTGCCACCTGCCGATCCTCCCACTGCCGCAGCACTTGGCCGGTGCGGGGGAAGGGATTTTCTACCTCCTCGGAGACCTCGGCCAAGGGTTTGCGCCTCCCCCAGGAGCGAACCAGAAGCGCCGCCTCCCGCTGCACGATGCTGCCCTGATCCCCCTGGTCTTGGCCGCAAACCGCACGGGAAAATACAACTCCTCCTTCCTGGCTTCCACCCCAGCGAGGCCACCCGTGCCAGAGCTGGAAAAAACCAGAGCAAGGAAATTTCCCGGGCACGCCTCTTACATGGCCCTCCGCCGTCCACCATCGGAGCTGTGTTGGCGCACCACTTTTCTTGTTAAGGCTTTCTTCGTGTAAAGGCCATCGTCCGCCCCACCGCGGCGTGCAGGATTACCGCCGTTGCGGCTGACTGGGGCGCAACTCCAGGAGGGAGGGGAGGGCGCGCGGTGGAAAGGCCAAGAGGTCCACCACCCCTTGCGCCACATCTTCCGGGGAAAGCTTCCATGAAGCCCCCGGAGAACTGCCGGCAAACCCCGTGTCCACGGAACCGGGAAGCACCGTGGCCACCCGCACCCCCTGCTGCCGCACCTCCTCCATGAGGCAGTGGGCGAAGGCCAAAAGGCCGGCTTTGCTGGCGCAATAGGCCGCCCCCCCGGGAAAGGGGTTACGCGCCGCCAGGGAGGCGATGAAGATCACCCACCCCTGGCTCGCCAAAAGGTGAGGCAAGGCCGCTTTGACGCAGAAAAAGGGCGCGTGAAGGTTGGTTTCCATTTGCACGGCAAAGTCGGTCACCGACATCTCCGCCACCGGCTTGAAGATCCCCACCCCGGCATTGGCCAGCAAGAGGTCCAGGCGCCCACCCCAACGTACCGTCTCGGCCACCAGCTTCCGGCAAGCCTGCGGGTTCCGCACATCAGCCGCCACCGTGTGCACCCGCCCCAGGGGTGCCAGCTCCTGCCGCGCCTGCTCAAGCCCATCAGCCCGGCGCGCCGCCACCACCACCTGCGCCCCCGCTCGCAGCAGGCGCGCCGCCACCGCCAAACCAATGCCCCGGCTTCCCCCGGTGACTAAAGCCACCTTGCCATCCAGGAAACGGTTCACCTTTTAGCCTCCCTTCCCCTCAGCCAGCGCCAAAAGCCCTTGGAAGTCGCTGACCACCACCCTTTGCCGACCAGTCCTCACCAGGCCCCGCGCTTGCCACTTTTGGAGCAGGCGCGACACGGTGTACAGGGTAGCCCCCACCATGGCCGCCAGGTCCTGGCGGGTCAAGGGGATATCCAGCAGCAGACCCTCCGCCACCGGCAAGCCAACCTGCCGTGCCAAGCGCCAGAGGCAGCGGGCCAGGCGCTGCTCCACCCGTTCACAGGCCAGCTCCAGGACGCGCTGTTGCAAATCCTCCACGTGCCCCGCCACCTGCTCCATCAGCGCCACACCCAGGGGAGGCAGGCGGCGGCAGAGCTCGCGCAGGGCGGCGGCAGGCCAAAGGGCCACCCAGGCGTCGGTGATCGCTTGGGCGGTGACCGGGTAGGTGTGGCCTGGGGCCAGGGCCACCGCTGCCATGGGCTGCGGGGGCCGAACAAAACGCACCACCACCTGGTGGCCCGCCGCGTCCTCCTGGGTCAGCTTCAGCCGACCCTCCACGGCCACGTACAGGGCCTGCGCCGGCTCTCCCTGGCGGAACAGCACCTGCCCTCGGCGCAACCGGCGTAAGGTGGCGCTCCCCAGCACCACCTCCCGGGCGGGCTCGTCCAAGGCCACCAGGAGGGGACTTTGTCGCAGCACCTCCAGCCAGCTTGCCGCCACGGGCACCATCCTACCAAGGCCAAGCCTGGCCTCTAGCGTTGGCTGCGCACCCACCGCCGGGGGTGGACGGGCGGTGTGAGTACCACAAGGAGGGGGTCGTGATCGGAGAGGCGAAAAGGGGAGGTGGTGTTGCGGACTGTATCAGCGAAATCAGCCGCCAGGCGAGGGCGGAAAAGCTGCCCCCGCCAACCGCGATGACTGAGGCTGCGGGAAGCCAAGGCGTGGTCCAAGGCCTGGGCGGAGCCGTCAAAAACGTAGCTGTACCGCTGCCCCTCCGCCTCCAGGAGGGTGAGGATGGTCAAATCCTCGCTTACTACATCGGGGGTGGGTAGCGCCACAGCCTGTGGGGGAGCCGGGGTTCCGGCCACTGTTCCCACCACGTCCACCACCCCGTCGCTGAACTCAAAGGCGTTGAAATCGCCCAGAATCACCAGGGGCACCGTGGGGTTCTGGCTCTGGTAGCGCTCCACCCACCGCCCCAGCTCTTCCGCCTGGCGTGCCCGCTTGGCCCGCACCCGCGCGCCCTCCGTCGGCCAACCGTTGGCCCCAGGGGCGGAGCTCAACAACCCCAAAAGGGAGCGCAGGTGCACACCCACCACCGTGAGCCGCTGCACGGAAAGACCCTGGCCACCAAGTTCCAGCTCCAGCACCAAGGGCGGCCGGTCAAACAGCGCTTCCCGACTGCCATCAGGGTTTTCCAGGTAGGTCTCCGCCAGTACCACCCCCCACCAGCGCAGGAACAGCTCCAAGCCCCAGCCGCGGCGCGCCACCAAGGCCCCCAGCCGCAACCCCCCCGGGTCGGAGACGGGGCTGAGGACCACCTGGTACTGGGGAGAAGGCTCGCCAATGGCGGTGGCCAAAAGCTCCAGCTGCCCTGCCAGCTCCTGGAGCACCCGCACACTTTCCACCTCCTGCACCACCAACACCTGCGGGCGATGGAGGAACTGGAACACCCCTTGGGCGAGTTTCCCCAGGCGGCGGGCAAAGGCGGCCGGGGTGAGGACCGGTTCACCCAGGTACGGGTCATCGGCGTCGTCAAAGAAACGCTGCAGGTTCCACGAGGCCAGGAGCAGCTGGCGCCCCCTAGGGGGCGGTGGAGGTTCGGGCAAGGGCGGCTCGTGCACCACCCGCCATCCAGCCTCGGGGCACAGGGTGTAACGGCGGGAGGCCACGGTGAGGGGGCCGGTGAGCCCTTCCACGAGGGTGCCCGCCGCCAGGCTCGCCGGGGATTGACCCAGCAGGCAGGCGCTTTCCACACGCAGGACCTCGGGGTTGCCGTCAAATTTGGGCGGGTTCCCCGAGGGGACCGGATCAAAGGGAGGGAAACCCGGCTCGCGGAACGGGCGCTTGAGGCCGGAGACGGTGCCGTAAAACACCCCCGTACTGCTGCTGGTGGCCGAAACCTCCTCCAGGCGGCCGGCGCTGGGGCCGGTCACCACAAAAAGGGCCACCCTCACCCGCATCCCCTCCACCGCCTCCAGCTGGTGTAGGTCACCCGAAGGGTCAGGGAACAGGGGGCTGAGCTCCACGGCGGGAGGGAGAGCCACCTGGCCGACAAGCGGTGTCACCGTGGGACTCACCAGTTCGGTCAGGGGAGGTGCCGCCGGGTCCCCCGAAGGGATGTACTCCTGCACCCGGCCCCGCACCTCAACCAGGCGCCCCACCTCCACGGGAGGAGTTTGGTTTCCCGTGTACACGAAGATCCCCTCCGAGGTGAGCGGGTCGTCGTCGGGGTTAGGGTCCTGGAGGAAAAAACCGCTGCCCGCCACGCCGGTGACCACACCGCGGACCGTCACCCACTGACCTTCCATGGGGGAGCGCAGTTCGCGGCCTTGGACCTGGGCAATGGGGACCTGGGCCCAGCCGACTGACAGGCCAAGGGGCAGCAGGCAAAGCGGGAAGGCGGTCCAGCGCATGTTTGCTAGAATTCTCCCGCCACGGGAGGTTAGCATGATCGACCGCATCCGCGAGCTTTTGGGCGCTGAAGCAGCGCTGTTGGACTACCGGTGCCAGGGGATCGCCAAGGAACTGCTGCACCTGCCGGGACCGGATTACGTGGACCGGGTGTTAGCAGCCACAGACCGCAGCCCGGCCGTCTTGCGCAACCTCAATTGGGTGTTTCACACCGGCCGCTTGGCCGGCACTGGCTACCTTTCGATTCTCCCCGTGGACCAGGGGGTGGAGCACTCAGGTGCCGCCTCCTTTTCCCCAAACCCCATCTACTTTGATCCGGAAAACATCGTCCGCCTGGCCTACGAGGGTGGCTGCAATGCCGTCGCCTCCACCCTGGGGGTGTTGGCAGCGGTGGCGCGCAAGTGGGCGCACAAGATCCCCTTCATCGTGAAGCTCAACCACAACGAGCTGCTCACCTACCCCAACATCTACGACCAAACTCCCTTTGCGTCCGTGGAGCAAGCCTTTGACCTGGGAGCGGTGGGGGTGGGCGCCACCGTGTACTTTGGCGCCCCCGAGTCGCGCCGGCAGATCCAGGAGGTGAGCGAGGCCTTCGCCCGGGCCCACGAGCTGGGGATGTTCACCGTGCTGTGGTGCTACCTGCGTAACCCCGCCTTCAAGAAGGAGGGGACGGACTACCACGGTGCGGCGGACCTCACGGGTCAAGCCAACCACCTGGGGGTCACCATCGCCGCCGACCTGGTCAAACAAAAGCAGCCCGAGTGCGATGGCGGCTACGCGGCCCTGGACTTCAAGAACAAACCCAAGGAAGCCGCCTATGCGAAGCTCGTCCCGCCGCACCCCATTGAGTGGACCCGCTGGCAGGTGGCCAACTGCTACATGGGGCGTGTGGGCCTCATCAACTCCGGCGGCGAGTCCAAAGGGGCTTCGGACTTGGCCCAGGCGGTGCGCACCGCGGTGATCAACAAGCGGGCGGGAGGCATGGGGCTCATTTCCGGCCGGAAGGCCTTCCAAAAGCCCATGGAAGAGGGGATCACCCTGCTCCACGCCATCCAGGATGTCTACCTGTGCCCCGAGGTGACGCTGGCGTAGCCGATTCTCTCGGCGAATAAGGGCTACGGCTTGATGCTTGTGCTACTCTTCACGAAGTGGAGGTGGCCATGCGCAAGCCGGTTGTGCTCATTACCGGAGCTTCGGGGGAAATCGGACACGGACTCATTGAGCGGCTGGCGGAGGAGGGAAGTCACACCCTGGTGACCCTGGATGTGCGGGAGCTGCCCGCCGAGCTGAAGCCGAAGGTGCACCGAGCCATCGTCGGCTCCATCGTGGACAAGGCGATCTTAGACCGCATCCTGGCCGAGTTTGAGGTGGATTTGATCTTCCACTTGGCGGCATTGCTGTCCACTCGAGGGGAGTTCACCCCGCTGGCCGCCCACCAGGTCAACGTGGAAGGGACCCTGAACCTCTTGGAGTTTGCCCAACGGCAAGGGGAAACCCATGGCCGGCCGGTCGTGTTCGTTTACCCCTCCTCCATTGCCGTGTACGGGTTGCCGGACCTGGCCACCAAGGCCGCCGCAGGAAGGGTGGCCGAGGAGCAGTTCCTTGCCCCCATTACCATGTACGGCTGCAACAAGCTGTACTGCGAACACCTGGGGCGTTACTACGCCCGCCATTATCGCCAGCTGGCAGCCGAGCCGTTGGCAGGGAAGGTGGATTTTCGCTGCGTGCGTTTCCCTGGCCTGATCTCAGCGGTCACCCTCCCTTCCGGTGGCACCTCCGACTTTGCCCCGGAAATGATCCACGCCGCTGCCAAAGGCGAAGCGTATGCGTGTTTTGTCCGGCCGGACACGCAAATTCCCTTCATGGCCATGCCCGACGGCGTGGAGGCGTTGATCGCGTTGGCCAAAGCCCCCCGGGAAAGCCTGCGGCAAACGGTATACAACGTGGGCGCCTTTGCTCCCACCGCTGAGGAAATCCGCAATCTGGTGCTGGAGGCGTTTCCCCACGCCCAAATTAGCTACAAGGTGGACACCAAGCGGCAGGCCATCGTGGACTCCTGGCCCGCGGACGTGGAGGATGCGGCGGCGCGGAGCCAGTGGGGGTTTGCGCCCCAGTTTGACCTAGCTTCCGCCTTCGGTAACTACCTCATCCCCACCATCCGCGCCCGTTACCGTAAGCCCTAGGGTCACCCCTTGGCCCTCTAGGGCCGGGCGGGTAGGGTGTAGTGGAGCGGCCCGTCAGGTCCCACGGGGATTCCCAGCAGCACCCAAAGGACCAGGAAAAGGGTCCACGCGACGGTGAAGATCAGGGAGTAGGGCAACATGAGGGAAATGAGGGTGCCAATGCCCGCCCGCGGGACGTAGCGTTCCACAAAGGTCACGATCAGAGCAAAATACGACATCATGGGGGTGACCACGTTGGTCACCGAATCACCAATGCGGAAGGCTGCCTGGGTGACCGCCGGGTGGTAGCCCAGGAGCATGAACATGGGTACAAACACCGGAGCCATGATGGCCCACTTGGCGGAAGCGGAACCCATGAACAGGTTGATGGTGGCGGAAAGCAGCACAAAAACCACCAACAGCGGGATGCCGGTGAGGGACACCGATTTCAACAGCTCGGCACCGCGGATGGCCAGGATCACCCCGACGTTGGAGTAGCCAAAAAACGCCACAAACTGCGCGGCAAAGAAGACCAGCACGATATATCCCGCCATGTGCTTCATGCCGTCGGTAAGAAAGCGCAGCACATCCTTATCGGTGCGAATGGTTCCCACCACCCACCCGTACACCAAACCGGGCACGAAGAAAAAGAGCATCACAGCCGTGATCAGGCCACGAAAGAACGCCGACTGGAGCACCCCTTGCTCAGGCACCCGCAGGAGAGCTCCTGGCCACGCCAGGGACAGGACAAAGAAAAGGCACAGCACCAAGGCCGCTGCCCCTGCTGAAAGGAGGGCTTTTCGCTCCTGGGGGGATAAGGGTTCCACAGCCGGCGGCGCGGCACTGTCCCCGTAGCTTCCCAGGCGCGGCACCACCAAGCGCTCGGTGACCCAAGTGCCAACCAGCACGATGACCACGGTGGACGCCACGCCAAAGTACAGGTTGATGGCGGGGGACAGGCGTAGGCTCGGATCCAAGATGTGGGCGGCGCTCTCCGAAAGCCCGGCCAACACCGGGTCCACGCTGGCAATGACCAAATTGGCGCCAAAACCCCCGCTCACACCGGCAAAGGCTGCGGCCAGCCCGGCCAAGGGGTGTCGCCCCAAGGCAGCAAAGGTGGCAGCTCCCAGGGGGATGAGGATGACGTAGCCGGCCTCGGAGGCCACGTGGGACAGCACACCCGCCAAGACCAAGGCCCCGGTCATGAGCCGGCGGGGAGCCCCCAGCACCACCGCCCGAATGAGCACCGTCAGCAGGCCCGAGCCCTCGGCTAAGCCGATGCCAATCATGGCCACCAACACCAGCCCCAGCGGGGGAAAGCGAACAAAGTTGTCATCCACGTGTTCAAAGGCCCAACGAATGCCCTCGGAGGACAACAGGCTTCGCGGCACCACCACCTCACCGGTGGTGGGATGGGTGGCCTGGAAGCCCATTGCCTTCGCAAACGAGGAAAACAGCGCTGTGAGCAGCGCTAACAGCAAGAACAGGGTAGCAGGGTGGGGCAACGCGTTTCCCACCCGTTCAACCCAATTGAGCAGTTTCACCAACACGCCGTTCTTACCTTGCCCCACGGGACCTCCCACGCTTCATGCCACCCGGCTATCCTACCCCGGGTGGTGCCGCTGAGAAAATCCGCTCGGCTGCGGCGGCCCCCGTCACCGGCCTTGCCCTGTTGAACGTTGATGCGGCACGGCGCGAGGATTGAGCGCGTGGCTTTCCTGGGCCTTAGCCCTGCCCACCTTCCTCCCCCAGCCACCCCCGGCGCAACTTCCCTTCGGGGACCGAGGAAAGGTACGGTTTGATGTCCAAAATTGGGGTCCCGTCCACCATATCCACCCCCCGCACCCGCAGGCGGTGGCCCTCCCGGGCCAACAGCTCCACCACCGTCAAGCCGATGGGGTTGGGTCGGCGCGGTGATCGGGTGGCAAAAACCCCATGGGGACGGGTCGCACTGGGCGGATGGCTCAAGAGGTTGTACCCCTGCGAAAGGTGGAACACCCAGAGGACAAACAAATGGGAAAACCCCTCAATGTCCGTGAGCCCCTCCGCCAGCTCCGGTCGGAGGACCAGCCAGCCCTCCGCCTCGTGCTTCGCCCCGGGCCCTTTGGGGATCTCCTCAGTGCTCCGGTAAGGGCTTTCCACAAACCCGATAGGAATAAAGCGGTAAAAGCTACCTTCGGCCACGGTTCGGAGAAAGGTTAACATGCGCCGGCGAAGGGCCAATGAACCCCGGCGACGTAAGCCTGCCGCTTCTGCCAAGCCGTAGCCGATGGTAGTGGGTCCAAGGCTAAAACTCTGAATGCACGGGCCTAGGAGGCTCACTTCATGTGCTGAGGGGCCATGGAACCTGAGCAGTTGAGGCCCGAGGGACGGTCTGAGCAAGGGTCAGCGGTGTCGGCTCTTCTGCCGGCTCAACAACGTAAAGTGTCGAAAAAACCCTTGACAATGGTAACCTTCGGGTCTTATCTTGACAGTCGGTAGACGAGTCGTTGCCTATGTGTTGGGTCATTCCGGCTGGAAACTAGAATGAAACAGTCTCTAGCGCTTTTAGAGGATTTCCTAACCGGCGCGGAAGAAATGGACCACCAACACCAAATGCTTGTGGACCTGCTCAACGATACCTACGCCCTCTTAGGGGAAGGTCGGAGGCAGGAAGCAATAAATAAGGTTCTCACCGGGGTGGTTCAGTACACCGATTACCATTTCAGGCAGGAGGAATCATTTCTTGACAGCGTTTCCTACCCGGAGCTTGAGGCCCACCGGAAGATTCACGAAAGCTTTCGCAGTCAGGTGCTGCAGTGGGTAGAAGAGGCAAAGACCGGCAACGATCGGGCGCTACACGAAAATTCTCGCCATGTTTTGGGCGTGGTTTTACCGCCTCATCGGTACCAAGGACAAACTCTACGGGGCCTTTTGCCGTGGCTGGGGAGCGGAAGGTAAAGGAAGAACCACGTAAACAGGCGAGTTTTTCAGAAAGGCGTTGCCTATGGAGCTAAGGGGTGACCTAAATTCTCAGCGCCTCCCGGAAGTACTCCAAGGGCTTCTTGCATTTGGCCAAAGTGGGATCCTTGAAGTACACGACACGCGAGGTCTTTCCGCCTCAATTGGTTTGTTCCAAGGCCGGATTGCCTGGGCGAGTTGCGGACACTTATTGGGCGAAGAAGCTCTCCTCGCCTGCCTTTTTTGGTACGACGGCGATTTTTCCTTCGTTACAGGGGCCCAAGAAATGCCCCAAACCCCCGGAATCCAGTTTCCTCCTCAATGGGATCTGACCCGTTTTCTTCTTAGGGCGACATACCTGGCTGATGAGTTGGCAGCCCGCTCCGAACATTTGCCGCCGCCACAAGCGCCTTTGACCCTCCAGGACGTTGGCGATGAAGAGGATCCTTTTGATTGCGGCCTGCATCATGTAATTGGATTCCTCCAGGCCCATCCGGGAACTACTCTGGCAATCCTGGAACGACAGGTCCCGCTGGCACCGGTAAAGGTAAGACTGGCCCTAAGTCATCTTGCCCAAAGGCAGCGGCTTGCAAGGGTCTCGCGGCAAAAGAGCGGCGGAAGTTCCGACGCGGTCTCCCGTTGGTGGCTGAATTTAATGGGCGTTTACGGTGGAAAGTTTCGCCTCCTGCTCCTTACAAAGGAGGTAGATGGTCAAAGTACGTTGGAGGGCCTCAGTAACTTCTTGAAAGAAAAGGCACGAACGCAAAACCTGTGGTTTTCGTTTTCGCCCAACGGGCCCTCGTTCCTCCGGCTCCGGCCTGAGGGCGGAGGCGTTTTTTCGGTTACTTGGTTGCCCATCAACGGAGTCAATGAGCTTTCAGATTTTTTTGCTTTTGCTCCCGCCCATAACGCACTGGTGGTTTTGGGCACAGAGGAGCTCCCTCATGGCGCGGAGATAAGTCAATTGGGAGTACCCGTATCTTTTTTCAAGAGCCTGGATGAGCTTCTTGCCGCCTGGA